>CACYLC010000005.1 GCA_902775105.1 Oscillospiraceae bacterium | reverse complement strand
TGAGACCGGCGAACTGCGCTGCACCGGCACCACCAGCCACTGTTTCCTGGACCGGGATTACAAGCCTGTCATCCTGCGCAAGGTCGCCCCGGACTACGACGCCGTTTTTAAAGCGGCGTTGGCGGCCGAAAATGAATGAATATACAAGAATATACATCCTCTGCCTGCGAGGCAGAGGATTATTTTGCCAAATAGAACCCGCTTGACAGCATATAAATTGTATGATTATACAAAAATAACGAAAAACAATGAATAAACCTTGCGTTAAAATGGGATGGGCGTTATAATGACGGCGTCGAAAGTGACCACAACAACCTAAAATATAGGAGTGAACGAAAATGAAGAAACTGTTTGCACTGCTGCTGGCCATGGCCATGTGCTTTGCGCTGCTGACCGGCTGCGGTAGCTCCAAGGAGACTGCCGATGACGTCAACGCCGAGCCTGCCGCCACTGAGGACGCACAGGAGGAGACCCCTGCCGAGGGCGAGGATGCCCAGGAGGAGACTCCTGCCGAGGGCGAGGATGCCCAGGAGGAGACTCCTGCTGAGGGCGGCCTGACTGTGGCCGATGGCGTTCTGACCATGGGTACCAACGCCGCCTTCCCTCCCTACGAGTTCTATGACGGTGATACCATTGTAGGTATCGACGCTGAGATTGCCGCCGCCATCGCTGAGAAGCTGGGTCTGGAGCTGCAGATCGTTGATATGGACTTCGGCTCCATCATCACCGCTGTCCAGACCGGCAAGATCGACATCGGCATGGCCGGCATGACCGTCACCGAGGAGCGTCTCCAGAACGTCAACTTCTCCACCTCTTATGCCACCGGCATTCAGGTCGTCATTGTGACCGAGGACTCTGAGATCGCCTCTGTGGACGACATTGCCGCCAAGGTGGATGCCGGCGAGGATCTTCTGATCGGCTGCCAGGAGGCTACCACCGGCGCCATCTACGCCACCGGCGACTTTGGTGACGATCATGTTATCACCTATCCCAACGGCGCTACCGCTGTTCAGGCGCTGCAGAAGGGCAAGGTGGACTGCGTCATTATCGACAACCAGCCTGCTCTTAACTTCGTTGCTGCCAACGACGGTCTGGTGATTCTGGACACCGAGTACGTCACCGAGGACTACGCCATTGCCATCAGCAAGGACAACGAGGAGCTGCTGAACCAGATCAACGCCGCTCTGGACGAGCTCATCGCCGACGGCACCGTTCAGGAGATTCTGGACAAGTACATCGTTGCCGAGTGATTCCTTCAAACGCTCAATGGCGGGGCTGATTTCAGCTCCGCCATTGCGGCTATTTTTTCAGAGAGATAGAGAGGGGGCCGTACAGCGGCGTGGAAAAACTGATCGAGGTTTTGAAACTGGGTATCTACCAGACCTTTATTTTAAAAGACAACTATCAGTATTTTGTTCGGGGCGTCGGCATCACATTGCAAGTAACGCTGTTTTCTCTCATTTTTGGCCTGATTCTGGGTGTTCTGGTGGCCATTATCCGTTCTGCCCATGACCAGCAGCCGGAAAACCGCCGCAATCCCGTTCTGGGCTTCTTCAACGTGCTTGCCAAGATCTACCTGACGGTGATCCGGGGCACGCCCACCATGGTGCAGCTGCTCATCATGTGGTTTGTGATCTGGGCGGGCACACGCTCCAGCGAGGCCAATCTGATTCGCTGCGCCGTGCTGACCTTCGGCATCAACTCCGGTGCCTATGTGGCGGAGATCGTCCGTTCCGGCATCATGTCCATTGACAAGGGACAGATGGAGGCGGGACGATCCGTGGGGCTCAGCTACGCCCAGGCGATGCGCTTTGTGGTGATCCCCCAGGCGTTTAAAAATGTCCTGCCTGCTCTGGGCAATGAGATGATCACCCTCCTGAAGGAGACCTCCATCGTCACTGTCATCGGACTGAAGGATCTGACCAAGGGCGCCATGATCATTCAGGGCAACACCTATCAGGCGCTGGTGCCCTTTTTTGCCATCGCCATCATCTATCTGGTCATGGTGCTGCTTCTCACCTGGGTCATGGGTAAAGTGGAGAGGAGGCTGAGAGAAAGTGATCTACGTTAACGATCTGTGCAAACAGTTTGGAGACAACAAGGTGCTTCAAAACATCACTGAGCACATCAAACCGGGGGAGAAGGTCGTCGTTATCGGCCCATCCGGCTCCGGCAAGTCCACCTTCCTCCGCTGCCTCAACCTGCTGGAGCAACCCACCAGCGGCTCCATTACCTTTGACGGTCAGGAGATCACCGCTCCCCGCACGGACATCAACAAGGTGCGTCAGCACATGGGTATGGTGTTCCAGCATTTCAATCTGTTTGCCAACCTGACAGTGAAGCAGAATATTACGCTGGCCCCGATCCGGCTCAAGCTGATGACGAAGGAGGAGGCGGATGCCGAGGCCATGCGCCTTCTGAACCGGGTGAATCTGGCGGACAAGGCGGACGCCTATCCTGCCCAGCTCTCCGGCGGCCAGAAGCAGCGGATTGCGATCGTTCGGGCGTTGGCCATGAAGCCGAAGGTGATGCTCTTTGACGAGCCCACCTCTGCCCTTGACCCGGAGATGGTAGGCGAGGTGCTGGAAGTGATGAAGGAACTGGCGGAAGACGGCATGACCATGGTGGTCGTCACCCACGAGATGGGCTTTGCCAGAGAGGTTGCCACCAGAGTCCTTTTTATGGACGGCGGCGGAATCATCGAGCAGGGTACGCCGGAAGAGGTCTTTACCAACCCGAAGGAGGCACGCACCAAGGACTTCCTGTCTAAGGTGTTGTAAGAGGTATCTTCATGAGCGAAAATCAGACACCATTCAGAAAAATGCGCCGATTTAAGCAGCAGCTGACCGACGAAGAATGCATCGAACTGCTGCAAAAGGAACCGAGAGGCGTTCTCTCCGTCATCGGGGAAAACGGCTATCCCTATGGATTCCCGATGGATTTCGTCTACGACGAGGGCAAGCTGTATTTCCACTGTGCCAAAGAGGGGCATAAAATCGACGCCGTCAAAGCCTGCGACAAGGTGTCCTTCTCTGTGATCGACGAGGGCGTCCGTAAGGACGGAGACTGGCCCCTTCACTTCAAAAGCGTCATTCTCTTCGGCAGAATCCGTATTTTGCAGGATCGGGAGGAGATTCTCTCCAAGGTGCGTCTGTTGGGTCTGAAATACTTTCCCTCTGCCGTGGATGTAGAGGAGGAACTGAAGCATTCCGGCAATCGTGTCTCTTGTCTGGAGCTTACGATTGATCACATAACCGGAAAACGGATCAAGGAATCCTGAATCACACATCGCAACACCGCCCGGCCTGAGATAGCCGGGCGGTGTTTTGCGGTATTATGCGCAGAACCGATGCTTTCCGATAATTGTCAGCAGCGGCCGACTCCAGATCCAACTGCTTGTGGCGGTGTTGGGGTTAAAGTAGTAGATGGCTCCGCCGGTGGGATCCCAGCCGTTGAGCGCATCCCGAGCTGCCTGATAGGCGGAGTCCGACACGGCGCTGTTGATCTGCCCGTCGGTCATGCAGGTAAAGGCACCCGGCTCATAGACCACGCCGGAGATGGTACTGGGGAAGGAGGGGTGAGACACCCGATTGAGAATGACGGCGCCCACAGCCACCTGCCCGCTGTACGGCTCACCTCTGGCCTCGGCGGAGATCACCCTCGCCAACAACGCCACGTCGCCGCTGCCGGAGGAGCTGCCGAAGGTGGTGCTGATGCCAAGCGCTCTGAGGGTAGCAGGGCCGCAGATACCATCGGCCGTCAGTCCGTTCTTCTGCTGAAACAGCTTGACTGCCTTGACGGTGGCGGAGCCGTAAATGCCGTCCACGGAGCCACTGTAATAGCCCCAATTTTTTAGCTTGGTCTGAATGGTAATCACTGTCTGGCCGGAGGAGCCCTGCCGATAGGTGGCGGCAAAGGCGGTCTGAATTCCGGCAGTCGTAATCAATACCAGTGCCGCCGACAGAAACAGGGCGGTAATGCCCTGACGAACACGCTTTTTCATACGATCGAACACCTCTTTGTCCCTGTGTATGTCTCTATTTTTGGTCAATTCATCCGTTTTATGCTTGGAAGAATGTGGCGATACAATTTCAAACTTTTTGTGAACACCCTTGCATTCTGCTCGAAATAGGAGTATACTGCATTAGCACTCAAAGGAAAAGAGTGCTAATGCAGTATACTTTTGCCGGGCGCAGTGCGCCCGCTGATATTGGAGGCATTTTACCATGGAAAAACGTCAATTCAAAGCGGAGTCTCAGCGGATGCTGGATCTGATGATTAACTCCATCTACACGCACAAGGAGATCTTCCTGCGGGAGATTTTGTCCAACGCCAGCGACGCCATTGACAAGCTGGCCTATCGTGCCCTGACAGACGATTCTGTCGGTCTGAACCGGTCGGATTTCAAGATCGTCATCACTGCCGACAAGGAGGCAAAGACCCTCACTGTCTCGGATAACGGCATCGGCATGACCGAGGAGGAGCTGGAGAACAATCTGGGCGTCATCGCCAAGAGCGGCTCCCTTCAGTTCAAGAAAGAGCTGGCAGAGAAGGAAGGCGTGGAGAGCGGCGATGTGGACATCATCGGCCAGTTCGGCGTGGGCTTCTATTCTGCCTTTATGGTGGCAAGCAAGGTGCAGGTGCTGACCCGTCCCTTCGGCGCTGACAAGGCATACCTGTGGGAGTCCGACGGAGCTGACGGCTATACCATCACCGAGGCGGAGAAAGAGACCGTCGGCACTGACATCATTATGACCATCAAGGAGGACGGGGAGGACGAGCAGTTCGGCCAGTATCTGGAGGAGAGCCGTATCTCCCGTCTGGTCAAGAAGTATTCCGACTATATCCACTATCCCATCACCATGCTGGTCACCAAGTCCCGCCAGAAGCCCAAGCCCGAGGACGCCGGAGACGACTACAAGCCGGAGTGGGAGGACTATCAGGAGTGGGAGACCCTCAACTCTATGGTTCCGCTCTGGCAGAAAAAGAAGGAGGACGTCACCGAGGAGGAGATGAACTCCTTCTACACCGACAAGTTTAACGACTGGGAGAAGCCCCTGACCACCATCCGGGTCAGCGCCGAGGGCAATGTCTCCTACGAGGCCCTGCTCTTTGTCCCCGGCAAGACTCCCTATGACTTCTACACCCGGGACTACCAGAAGGGCTTGCAGCTCTACTCCTCCGGCGTTCTCATTATGGACAACTGCGCCGACCTGCTTCCTGAGCACTTCCGCTTTGTCAAGGGCGTGGTGGACACCCCGGACGTCAGCCTGAACATCTCCCGTGAGATGCTGCAGCACACCCGCCAGTTGAAGGTCATCGCCAAGAATCTGGAGAAGAAGATCAAGGCAGAGCTGCTGAAGCTGCAAAAGGACGACCGGGAGAAGTACGAACAGTTCTGGAAGAACTTTGGCCTCAACGTCAAATACGGCGCCGTGGCGGACTACGGCATGAATAAGGACAAGGTGCTGGAGCTGCTCATGTTCACCTCCTCTCAGGCGGAGAAGGGCACAACGCTTCAGGAGTATAAGGACCGCATGGCGGAGAGTCAGGAGTATATCTACTTCGCCACCGGTGAGGACGCAGGCCAGATTGCCAGGCTGCCTCAGGCAGAGCGGATTCTTGACAAGGGCTATGAGATCCTCTACCTCACCGACGAGGTGGATGAGTTCGTCATGCAGACCATCGGAGAGTTCGACGGCAAGAAGCTCAAGAGCATCAACGACGAGGACGCCCTTCCCGAGACCGAGGAGGAGAAGAAGGCGGCCGAAGAGAAGGCGGAGAGCGGCAAGGCGGTTCTGGATTTCCTCAAGGAGACGCTGGGCGATAAGATCAAGGAGGCACGCATCTCCAAGATTTTGAAGAGCCATGCCGTCTGCATGACCACCGACGGCCCCATCAGCTTGGAGATGGAGAAGTACTTCAAGAAGCAGGGCGCCGACATGGCCGGCATGAAGGCCGAGCGCGTGCTGGAGCTGAACGCCGACTCCGAGGCCTACGCCGCCCTGAAAAACGCCGTGGAAAACGACCCGGACAAGGCCAAGACCTACGCCCAGGTGCTCTATCAGCAGGCGCTCTTGATCGCCGGACTTCCCATCGAGGACCCGGCGGCCTATACCGATCTGATCTGCTCGCTGATGAAGTAAAGACCACAAAAAATACCCGGCTGCCGAACGGCAGCCGGGCGTTTTTGCGGTATCTGGATTTATTTGCTAACCTTCACAGTGCGGAAGGAGCGGACGAATACCTTATAGCTGTTGCCCTTGGTCAGGCCGGAGATGGTACGGCTCAGGGTCCCGCTGCCGTACACGGTGATGATCTTCCGGGTGGAGGCATTCTCTCCCACCTGATACCAGATCTGGTAGCCGTCGGCTGCCTTGTTCTGAGACCAGGTCGGTCTAATGGTCCTGGATGCGTTATTGGTCAGTCCACGCATTGCGGGAGACGCCATACGCAGGATCGTTTTGGTCGATGCCTTATTGCTTCTGGCGCTGCTGTTCACAGCGACCACAGAATAATCATACATCGTGCCGCTGTTCCAGCGGACAGATGCGTCAGTATAACTGGTGCCCGTCACCGTTGCGATCTTCGTCCAGCTGCTCTGGTTGTGCTTCTTTCGATAGATCTCGTACTTGGTCGCTCCGCTCACCTTGCCCCATTTCAGTTTGATGCCGCTCGTTCCTTTCACCACGTTTTCGATGGCGGTGATTTTGGGGGTGGAGAGTTTGACAGTTGCAGTCGGAGCGGAGAGTTTAAAGGAGTAGTTGCCGGTATAGAAAACATAATACCCACAGGTCACCACAAAATAGTATGTGCCCTTTGCTAGTTCAATAGAATCATTCGTGCTGTTAATTTTTGTTGAACTATTCCAATGTGGTCCATTGTGCCAAATTTCAATTCCTTCTGCGTCATAAATGTAGTAATCAATAACTTCCGTGTTAGACGATGCAGTAAACTTAAGCTTGCCTGACGAGGGCATTACAAACTTGTAAAAATCTCGCTCATCATTTTTTGCGAGCTGCCCTTTATACGTGTTATTGAGAGAAATTTTATTTGCTGCGCTTCTCGAATTGTTCGTTCCCGTTCCTGTTTCGGTGAAGCTTTCTCCTGCACTCTGAAAGGCAAAATTGAAGGAATAGGTGCCAGTGTAGAAAACATAATAGTTGCATGTTACTGCCAAATAGTAGGTTCCTTTGGTCAAATCTAAGGATTTACTTATATTGCTTATTCCTGTTGCGCCATTCCATGATACGCCTTGCGACCAAAGTTCCTTCCCCTTGCTATCATAAATATAGTAGTTTACAACGTGCATTTCAGCTGTTGCAGTCAGGGTGATTCTTCCTGATGAGTTAAGATTAATCTTATAATAGTCAACCTTATTTGAATCCGTAATTGACCCGTTATAGGTCTTGCCAAACAAGATGCTCGTTGCAGTGCTCATGCTGTTTCCGGCCGCGCTCGCCTCCAACGGCAGCGCCGCCACTAATGTTGCCAGCACCAGAGCAAGAGCCAGCAATCTTTTTACCTGCTTCATGTTTACCATCCTTTCCCTTATACGTCAATTGCGTGCATACTCCGCACGGCACACCGGAGCTTACGCCCCGGCCGCCGCCGGAGAAAACAAAAAGCGCTGCGCAGGATTGAATAACCCATACACAGCGCCGTGACGCACAAGGCAAAGGCAACGCAAATAAGGGCAGAAGCTGCTCTCGTTTTACGAAATCTTATAGCGATGGTTTCGCCCTTGTAAAAGGGCGGAAATTTGCCTATAATATCCGTATGTGATGCGGCTTTGCCGTTATGTATGGTGGTCTGTTCACCTGCATAGGCTGTGGGGTGTTGGTAGCACCTCACGGCTGTCGCACTGTTTTGTTTTCTCAGGTTTATTATAATCGGGATTTAAGCGATTTGCAAGGTGGTTTGGGGATTTTTTAGAAGACATTTTGAGAGGGACTTACTCGCCCCGCCGAGATCCCCCCCTGCCATTCACGGAACCCCACATCAACGCCCCATTTTGCCGTTTCGTCAGTTTGGGTCACAAAAAAGTCCCGGCCTTCTCCATTCCTGACCATTGCAGGGCGTGGTGGGATATGTTACAATAAAAACAATAACCTGAACCAACGGGAGGGATCTCCTTTGAGTATCCACGAGGAATGCGGCGTCTTTGGCGTCTGGGATCCGAACGGCGACTGTGCGAAAACCACCTATTACGGCCTCTACGCCCTGCAACACCGGGGCCAGGAGGCCTGCGGCATCGCCACCACCAACGACCGGGAATTGTCCTTCCACAAGGATGTGGGTCTGGTGGGCGATGTCTTTACGGAGGACAAGCTGCGGGAGTTGAATGGCACCATGGCGGTCGGCCACGTCCGCTACGCTACCACCGGTGCAGGCCGGAGAGAGAACGCCCAGCCCCTGACCCTGAAATATGTCAAGGGCACACTGGCCGTCGTCCACAACGGCAATTTGGTCAATACCGAGGAGCTTCGCCGGGAGTACGAGTATAATGGAGCCATTTTCCAGACCACCTCCGACACCGAGGTCATCTCCTACGCCATCGCCCGGGAGCGGCTGACCTGTCCCAGTGTCGAGGAGGCGGTGAGCAAGGCCGTCAAGCACCTCAAGGGCGCGTTCTCCCTCATTGTCATGAGCCCCCGCAAGCTGATCGCCGCCCGTGACCCCTGGGGCTTTCGCCCCCTCTGCATAGGCAGAAAGGGCGAGGCGGTCTATTTTGCCAGCGAGTCCTGCGCATTGGACGGCGTGGAGGCGGAGTATGTCCGTGAGGTTCAGCCCGGCGAGATCGTTGTGGTAGAGCCGCCGGACGAGAAGAACGGCAAAGAAAAATGCACCATCCGCTCCATTAAGACCAACTGTCAGGGCAAGAGCCATCTGTGCATCTTTGAGTACATCTACTTTGCCCGCCCGGACAGCGTCATCTACGGTCAGTCCGTCCACGAGGCCCGCCGCAACGCCGGCCGCTTTTTGGCGAAGGAATTCCCTGTGGAGGCGGACTTGGTCATCGGTGTGCCGGACTCCGGTCTGGACGCCGCCATGGGCTACGCCGACGAATCCCGCATCCCCTACGGCGAGGGCTTTGTCAAAAACCGTTACATCGGCCGCACCTTTATCACGCCCAACCAGCAGAGCCGGGAGCAGGCCGTCCGCATCAAGCTGGGGGCGCTCCGCAGTCAGGTGGAGGGCAAGCGCATCGTCATGGTGGACGACTCCATCGTCCGGGGCACCACCTGCAAGGCTATTATCAACCTGCTCCGTCAGGCAGGCGCGAAAGAGGTGCATATGCGGGTCTCCTCTCCCGAGTTTATCTCCCCCTGCTACTTCGGAACCGACATTCCCGACAAGGAAAAGCTGATTGCCTGTCACTATACTGTGGAGGAGATTCGGGAGATGACCGGAGCGGACTCTCTGGCCTTCCTCAGCCTGGAGAGCTTACATAAAATTGCACCTGACGCCGACTGCGGCTTCTGCGACGGCTGCTTTACGGAAAAATACCCCATCCCAGACGAGGAGATCGGCTGCGCCGCACCGGGGTGCAAGTGAGATGACGGAGACGATTCCTGTCAAAATCATCGCCCGCATCCATACGGACTTTGCCACAAAATTCGGCGTACCCCGTCAGAGCGGGCTGGTGGAGTCCCTGCGGGGCGAAATCGTCTTTGAACCGGACTTCCGCAACCCCGACGCCCTGCGGGGCATTGAGGACTTCTCCCACCTGTGGCTGATCTGGCAGTTCAGCGAGGCAGTGCGGGACAAGTGGCAGCCCACAGTGCGTCCGCCCCGGCTGGGGGGCAATCAGTCCATGGGCGTCTTTGCCACCCGGTCACCTTACCGTCCCAATCCCATTGGCCTCTCCTCCGTCAGACTGGAGGGGGTGGAGCAGCGGCCGGGCCAGGGGACGGTGCTGATCGTCTCCGGGGCTGACCTGATGGATGGAACGCCCATTCTGGACATCAAGCCCTATCTGCCCTACGCCGACTGCCGCTCCGATGCCACCGGCGGTTTTACCGATCAGGTGGAACGAAAGACGCTGACGGTGGAGGTTCCGTCAGAGCTGCTGGCAGCTATCCCCGCGGACAAGCGGCAGGCGCTTTGTGATGTATTGGCCCAGGATCCCAGACCGGCCTACCAAAAGACGCCGGAGCGGAAATATGGGCTGACCTTTGCCGGATACGATGTGCGTTTTTTTGTGAGAGACGGTGTGTTGATGGTGACGGAAGTTGTGAAAATCTGAATTAAAATGGAAAGAGCCGCTGCGGTTGCAGCGGCTCTTCAAGTTAAAATCGGTCGTAAAGCTCCAGAATCTCCCATTCGTATTTGCCCTCCCGAATACGGAAGGCATTCAGATTGGGGGCCATACGGGATTCCAGAGAGAGGATCATATAGGTGGCGTTGGGATCGTAGGCCAGCCGGACATCCTCCTCTGAGGGGCGGGAGGGAGTCTCCGGGTGGGAGTGCCAGTTGCCCAGCGGCTGTAGACCCTTGGAGCGCATGTCCTTGATGGCGGCAAGCTGCTCTCTGGGATCCATGGAAAAGTGCTCGTTGGAGGCGTCCACGTTGGTCAGCAGATAGACCTCCCGCACGTCCCGGACACCGTCTTGCGCTACGCCGCCCAGCAGACCGCAGGCCTCGTTGGGATAGACAGACTCGGCATGCGCCACAATCTTTCGAAAGTTCTCGCCGGAGAGACGAACTTTGGCTGTATTGCTCATAGAGATTCAGTCCTTTTTCAGCTCACATACCGCCTGCTCGTAGTCGATTAATTGGGTGATAGTAGGATGATCGCCGCAGACAGGGCAGTCCGCCACATGGGCGGGGAGCTTGACGGTGTGGAAGTTGTTGGTCAGTGCGTCGTAGGTCAGCAGCTTGCCTGTCAGCAGCTCGCCGGCGCCGGTGATAAATTTGACGGCCTCCAGTGCCTGCAGGCAGCCGATGACGCCCGCCATTGCGCCGATGACGCCTGCCTGTTTGCAGGTGGGGACGGCGTCCTTGGGAGGGGGATTTTTGAACACGCACCGATAGCAAGGACCTGCGCCGGGGACGTAGGTCATCAGCTGACCACGGAAGCGGATGATACCAGCGTGGCAGAAGGGCTTCTTTGCCATGACGCAGGCGTCATTGATGAGAAACTTGGCGGGGAAGTTGTCGGTGCCGTCGAGGATGAAATCGTAATCCTTGATGATGTTCAGAATATTATAGGAGGAGATAAACTCGTGATAGGTGACGACCTTGACGTCCGGGTTAATGGCCTCCATCGTCTCTCGAGCGGACTCCACCTTGGGCTTGCCCAGATCGTTGGTGGAGTGGATCACCTGCCGCTGAAGGTTGGAGAGATCCACCACGTCGGCGTCCGCAATGCCGATGGTACCCACGCCGGCGGCAGCCAGGTACATGGCAGCGGGGGCGCCCAGGCCGCCGGCGCCGATGATCAGCACCTTGGCATTCAGCAGCCGCTTCTGACCCTTAACGCCGATCTCCTTCAAAATGATGTGCCGGGAATAACGCTCCAGCTGTTCGTTGGAAAATGCCATTACCGACCGCCTCCCATGAAGTAGAGGAACTCCACCGTGTCGCCGTCCTTGAGCACATGGGTCTGCCGGTCGGCAGTCTGGATGAAGTCGTCGTTGACGGTCACGCTGACGTAGAGAGGCATCTCCACCTTTTCGGCCGCGATCAGCTGTTCGACGGTGGTGCCCTCCGGATATTCCTTGATATTGCCTGCAATGTTGAGTTTCATAGTGTTGGTCCTCCTTCAGAATTTATGCAAGCTCCGCAATCGCCCTGACGGCGGCGGAGAAGTCTGCGATGAGATCTTCAATGTCCTCAATGCCCACGCTGCCCCGGATCAGATCCTCATACACACCGGCATCCTCCATCTCCTCCCGATCGGAGTGGATGTAGATGCTGGAGGCGGGATGCACCACCAGTGTCCGCACATCGCCGATATTGCTGACGATATAGGCGCATTTCAGATGATTGATGAGGGCGAAGGCTCTGGCTTTGCTGCCTGTCCGGAAGGTGAGCAGTGCCCCCGCCATGCCCTCTGTCATCTGTGCAGTCAGGGGATGGGCGGAACCCGAACTGTTTGGCATATGTAACAGAGCGGTGTTCCATTTCATTGCCACATCGCTCCTTTCCAAAAGTCGCGTTTTCGGCATCTATCAACCCATTAACCCGGTTGACAGATACAAGAATAATGATACCAAAGTGCCGAAATATTTCAATATGCCCGGTCAAAATCTGAAATCAATCGAAAACTTTCAAAATCAATCCGGGCAGATCAAAATAAATACCACAAACCCGGTAGGTAAGTGTTGACATTGGGAAATTGCGCAGATATAATAAAAAGCCGATAGAAAGGCGGGGAAGGGTATGGATGCCTTGGGAAGAAAACTGAAGGTCCTTGTGGCTGTCGACGAGGCAGAAGCGCCTGTATGGGCGCAGCTGTCTCAGCAGATCGAGGCAGTCTTTGTGCGAGACGGACTGTCCGCCTACCGGGCGCTGACCGAGCGGGCCTTTGACCTGGTGCTGGTGGATTTGTATCTGACGGGGATGGACAGTCTTGCGCTGCTGCGGCGGATCCGAACGGAAAAGCTGTGCCCGTCCGTCGTACTTACCAGCGAGACGCCCTCCTTTTCCTATGCACAGCAGGGGATTTTAAACGGTGTCTGTGCCTATCTGCTCCGCCCGATTGAGGAAAGCGAACTTCAGACAGTGATCCGCAGCATTCTGACGGAGCATTCGCCGGAGTCTGCCCTCATTGGACAGGCGGCAGAGCAGGCCGTCACCCATTTCCGTGGAGCGGAGGCGGAGGCCGTCTTTGCCAAGCTGGGTGAGGGACTGCTTTGCCCGACGGACGGAACCGTAGAGCAGAGCCTCCGCTGGCGGGACTTTTATGAAGAGACGATCCGACAGATCTACCGGGCGTACAGCTGGCTGCGGCTGTACTGTCACCCGGAGGAATTCTCTCACCCCGATTTTATCCGGGATCGGGACGATCAGATGGTGGAGCATTTCTGCCGCCGCAAGATCGGGCAGCTGAATGACATCCTGCTGGAGCTGTTTCCCGTCTGCGGAAACAGGAAGATGGACGAGGTGATCTGCTATCTGCTGCAGAGCATTGATGACAACGTCCAGCAGAAAGAGGTGGCGGAACGGTTTTATATCACCAATTCCACCCTCAGCACCCGGTTTCAGAATCAGCTGGGCATCTCCTATCGGGAATACATGACCCGGATCAAGATCCGCCGAGCAAAATATCTGCTCCGCTACACCAATGTGCGCACGAGAGATCTGGCGGGGCGGCTGGGCTATAAGGATCGGGACTACTTCTCCAAACTCTTTCTCCAGCGGACAGGAAAGACGCTGCAGGAATATGAACAGGCCGGAGCCGGGAACCACTACAATATCTGACAGAGTATGAAATCACATCATGCGGGTGCGTTGTACGGCAGCGCTCCCGTTTTCCATTGTCGAAAAAATTTGAAAGAACACGATTTGTTTCAAAAATTGACAAATTGTATTGACTTTCCTCTTAAATCAGTGTATATACTGTAAAGGAAATAAACCCACAAACCAACTGGGATGAAAGGAAATGATGCCAATGGTACAGATACACCTGTGTTGTGACATGACGGTGTCTGTGCGCAGCGTATGTCCTATGGTTTGTTTTGACGGTGCCTGCCTGGGCTGACGGAAGTGCAAGGGGCGGCATAGGATGACAGATACATGAGACATGTGTATCTGTCTTTTTTCATGGGGAAAGGGAGGAACTATTGTGGCAATCGAATTGGAAGAAGTTAAGAGCGTCAGCGCTGAGGAATTTGCGGCGCTGGATCAGAGCAAAGTCACCGTGCTGGATCTGCGGGAAGAGGCAGAGGTGCTGATCCACCCGATTCCCGGGGCCATCAACGTACCCTTTGGAAAGATCTACACCGATCTGGACAGCGTTCCCAAGGATAAGCCGGTCTATGTCATCTGCCGGACGGGGGACTGGAGCGAAGAGGTGGCGGAGATCCTTCTGGACCGGGAGTATGAGGTCTATAATGTGGCAGGCGGCTTTCAGGCCTACCGTGCGTACTTAGAGAAGGCCGCTCCGATGGTCATCGACGCCAGGGAGCTGCGCTGTCCCGGCCCTATCGTCAAGGTCTCCGACACCATCCGTGATCTGCCCGTGGGCAGCAAGGTGGTGGTGGAGGCCACGGAGGAGGCGTTTCATTCGGACATTCAGGTCTGGTGTGACCGCACCGGCCACGAGCTGACCTCTCTGACGACGGAGGACGGCGTCATCCGTGCGGCCATCACCAAGCGGGAGGCGGCACAGTCCGCCCCGGCTTCCGCCGGAAATGACAAGACCTTTATCGTCTTCAGCGGCGATCTGGATAAGACCATTGCCTCCTTTATTCTGGCAAACGGCGCCGCCTCCATGGGGCGGAAGGTCACCATGTTCTTCACTTTTTGGGGACTGAACGTGCTTCGCCGACCGGAAAAAGTGTCTGTTGCCAAGGGCTTTATCGAGAAAATGTTCGGTATTATGATGCCGAGAGGCACCAAAAAGCTGGGGCTGTCCCGAATGAATATGGGCGGCGCCGGGGCAAAGATGATCCGGGGCATTATGAAGAAAAAAGGCATCCTGTCTCTGGAGGAGCTGATCGACAGTGCCAGAGCTCACGGCGTCCGGCTGGTGGCCTGCCAGATGTCTATGGACATTATGGGCATTCGTCAGGAGGAGCTGATCGACGGCGTGGAGTTGGGCGGCGTGGCCACCTTTATCGGCTCCGGTGAGCAGTCGGATATCAGTCTGTTTATCTGATTTTGAGGAGGGAAAAGACCCGTGAAACAGAAAGCAATTCAGCGATCGCTGGCGCTGCTTCTGGCGCTGGCGGTGGCGGTCGGAACACCTCTGCCGGTCTGGGCAGAGGACGGCGGGGATCCAGACGAGAAGGCAAGCGTCTCTGAGGCGGCAGTCTCCGGGGAGAAGGATACCCCGGCGGAGGCCGAGCCTGCGGCGCAGGAGGCCGCAGATGACGAAGCGGCCCAACAGGAGACCCCTGAGGCCAAGGAACCTGAGCAGGAGACCTCCGAGGCTGAGAAACCTGAGCAGACAGAGACCGAGGAGGCTGTACAGGAGGCATCGCAGGCAGAGAAAGCTCACGCCGTGCCGGAGACATCTGCCAAACGGCAGGCCGCCCGTGCGCCGGAGGGGAGCGACCCCAAAGCGACGTCAGTGTCGATTGATCTCACCCAGATTTTTACCACTCAGTTCACGGATGGCAGTCGCATCAGCTATACTATTACAGTGGTGGATGCCAACGGAGACCCGGTGAGCGAAAGCCCAAGCGCAAACAATATTACTTTTTATTATGACGGCAATAAGACCAGCGGAAAGCTGAATGGGAGCGGTGTTTATACCGGCGCCAGAAGTGTGGCTGCCGGAACCCATAGTGTGTATGCAGTCTATACTGGAACCGGTGATTATAGCAGTTCTACCAGTGAGACGATCTCAATTACCGTTGTCAAGCCCAGCTTGAAAAATCAGCTGACCTCGACGCCGTCTCTGGAGGGACAAAGCACAGGAACCATTACGGCGAGCGGGGACTATCCCAGTCTTGCCTACTACAAGTATCCCAACGGGACGACAGAGCAGGTGGAGGGGACGACCATTGCCGGCCTTGCGGCGGGAGATTACTACGTCTATACCACGGCTTATCAGGAGGGGAATACCTTTTACATTGAGTCGGGGAAAGAGAAAACAACGGTGGGCGAGACACAACTCACCCGTTTCAACCTCACCCTTCACCGGGAGGGAACCACCTACTGGCGGTCAGGGAACACCCAGTACACTGTGGATAAGACCTTTGAGGTCGTAGAAGGGGAGAGTCAAACCTACCGGGTCGTTGCCAACAATGATTATGTAAACGGCTATGTGCTGGAGGCGGTGACAGTCACGCCGGAAACCAACGCCGATGTGACCATCACAAAGGACAGCGCCACGTCCTGGACGGTGGAAGTGACCAACATCACAGGCGACGTGACGCTTAGCGCAACAGCCCGGCAGCTGCAGGAATACACCGTCACCCTGGCAGGCGGCTTTGACGGTAAGGTGGAGTTGAACAACGGCTACGCCCTGAGCAAGATCAGAGAAGATCAGTCGAGAGACAATATCTCGATCAAGGTCATTGATGACGACTACAAGCTGGTGGATGTCAAGGCGACCAACGCCGAGGTGGCCTTTGATGCCGCAAATTCCACCTTCTCCCTCAGCAACCTGACCGGCGATGTGGTCATCACGCCGGTGCTGGCAGAGGTAGAGGTCTACGACGTCACGCTGGACACACTGGACGGCAAGATAAGCTGGAGCGGGACAGAGCCGGTCAGCATCAGAGGAAACGAGAACAAGACCTTTGAACTTACGCTGGAGGACAATCGGTACACACTGGACGACGTGACAGCGGAAAACGCCACGGTTGTCTACAACGCGCGGACGGGGGAGGTCACCGTCTCCAACGCAACCGGAGAGGTAAAGCTGACCCCGGTGCTGACGGAGAAGGAGTACACGATCAGCTTCGGCTACGCAACCAGCCAGACCGACAAATATGCAGCCTGGGCAGATACGGCGGAAATCACCGTAAAGGCGACAAACACAGAGCCGATCATTGTGGGTGCATCTGTGAAGCCGGAATATGCGTCCCGTTATTATATTGATGAAATTCGGGTGGAAGGCACCGGGGATGCAGCTGCTGTCTACCATGGGGAGACCGGTAAGGTGACGATCTCGGATGTCACCGGCAATGTGAAGCTGCTCATTCATGTGGATGACGTTCGATATACGGTTACACTGGCGCAGAACGAGAACGTAAAGTGGCGTAAGACCGATTTCACATTGATTTCCGGAACAAGCGGCTCTGTCTATATCAATCCGGTCAATTCCGAGACGCACGTTATCAACGATGTCACAGTATCCCCTGAGGGAAATGCGACTGTCACCTATAGCAGCAGTACGGGCGAGGTGTTCATTCAGAATATCTCCGGCGATATCACCCTGACCCCTGTGGTGGTGGAGAAGCGCATTCCCACTACGCTGGAAGTATCCTACCACTTTAACGAAAACGGCATTTACAGCGAGGAAAACCCGTTCATTCAGGTGACGTTCTATGTCACGGTCAAAGACCAGTTCGGGGAAATCGTGCCAAGAGCAAATGTCTATATCAAAAACGATGAAAACGAGGTCTCCCCGTGGAAGAGAACTTCTGATCTGAACGGTGTTGCCACCTTTACGTACAGCTACGGCATTTCGGTGGAGTCCGGTGACACTGCGGCAGATTACAACGCCCTCTTTGCGCTGGACGACGGCTTTACGAATGCCCGGACAACGCAAGACATCCATCTGGTGCTGCAGCAGAAACAGAATCTGACGCTCTATGAGAATCAGATTATTGGTACCGCACCCGGCGCCAGCAACGGCAAGGTGATCGACGTGCCGGAGAGATACGAGATCTGGACGGGTGAGGTCCATCAGGCCGCACTGGTCGTTGGCAGCGGCGAATGGGTGAGGGCAGTGGATGGAACATTCACCAATCTGTCCGCCGGACAACATATCCTGAGAGCCGGCGAGTATGTGGATGAATCCACCAATACCTTCTACTTTGCCTCGGACTATGCTGACTTCTTTGTGCCCAGAGGCGTCTGGAATGTCATCGCCGATTTGGAGAACGCTCAGCACGTCATCTTTACCGGCGAGACCGAGCAGGTGGCGGAGCCGGGCGGCACGGTTTATTTCTACGTCGCCCCGGAGGAGGGCTATGAGATCACGGGCTACACCGTGGACAAGCCCAATTATCTGAGCGGCGGCGTCCGTTACAGCGAGGAAAACGGCTTTGTCGTTCTGGAAGGCGTCACCGGTAATGTGACGTTGACGGTAATTGCGGAGGAGAAGGAGGAGGAAGCGCCTCCCATCTACACCATCCTGGAAGGTGAGGGCGGCGTGTGGATCCGTGGCAGCGGGGCGAACCTCCACTTTAAATCAGACGGCCCCTTCGAGAAGTTTACCGGCATCCGTGTGGACGGAGAGACCGTAAACGCCGAGCACTACGACGCCTCCAGCGGCAGCACCAACGTGGAGCTGAAGGCGGCCTACCTGGAGCGTCTGACTAACGGAAATCACACCCTGACGTTGGAATACACCGATGGCAAAGTCTCAGCCGGCTTTACCGTAAAGGATGGGGATGTGCCGGAATTGCCGCCCGCAGAGGAGCCGACTGCGGAGGAGCCGACTGCGGAGGAGCCGACTGCAGAGGAGCCGACTGCGGAAGAGCCGACTGCGGAGGAGCCGACTGCAGAGGAGCCGTCCGCAGAGGAGCCGACTGCAGAGGAGCCGTCCGCAGAGGAGCCGTCCGCAGAGGAGCCGACTGCGGAGGAGCCGACTGCGGAAGAGCCGACTGCAGAGGAAACGTCCCATGAGAAATCGGCCACGGAAAAGGCACAGGCAGAGAAATCCGGCAGTCATAAAACGAGAAAGCACACGCAAAAGACCTCCAACCCGAAAACGGCAGACGAGGGTCAGATCGGGAGATGGATGCTCCTGTCCGCCCTGTCTCTCGGCGGAGCGGCTGCGGCTGTTGCGGCTGCAAAGAAAAGGGACGATTGAGTCGTCTGGCTGATACAATAAAATTCCCCCCTGATGCAAGTTTTCTCTTTCCTGCATCAGGGGGAATTGCGTTGTGAGGATTCTGTGAAACGTCAGTCATCTGTGACTGCTTTGCGCAGCTGCTCCAGTGCCTGTGCCAGCGTCGCCCTCGGACAGGCCAGCACAAATCGTTGGAACTGCCACGAATTGCGTCCGAAAATATGTCCTGCGTCCAGCCACAGCTTGGCTCGGTTCACGATCAGATCATTGAGGGCGGCCTTATCTAAATGCAGACCGCTGAAGTCCAGCCAGGCAAAATAGGTGCCCTCCGGCTCCACCAGCCTGATCTGCGGCAGATACTCGTTCAAATAGTCCCGGAGGAAGTCCAGGTTCTTCCGCAGATAGACCTTGCAGGCGTCTAGCCAGGCCTCGCCGCCGGTATAGGCCGCCTGGCAGGCCACCAGCCCCAACGTATTGAGCTGCGAGTACCCGCTCCGGTCGATCTCCTGCTTGAAGCGGCTGCGCAGCGCCTCGCCGGGGAGAAAAATGTTGGAGACCTGTAAGCCCGCCAGATTAAAGCTCTTGCTGGGGGCGGTGCAGATTACGGTGCGTTCTGCAAGCTCCGGACAGGCCAACAGGAAGGGCGTGTGGGGGTGCTCCGGGAAAGCAAAGTCGCAGTGAATTTCGTCCGAGACCACCGTCACGCCGTACTTCTCGCAGATCTCGCCCATCCGCCGCAGCTCCTCCGCCGTCCAGACTCTGCCCACCGGATTGTGGGGACTGCATAGCAGGAAGAGTTTGACCTTGTGGGCTGCAATTTTCTGCTCAAAATCTACGAAATCGATAGAATAGCGGCCGTTTTCGTACACCAGTTCGTTCTCGATGATCTTGCGCCCATTGTCCCGGATCACGGAATAGAAGGGGTAGTAGACCGGACTTTGGAGCAGGACGGCGTCTCCCGGCTCGGTAGCCGCCCGGAGCGCCATGGCAAGGGCATAGACCACGCCGGGGGTCTTGACCAGCCACTCTGCCTGGGGTGTCCAGTTCAATCTGCGGGAAAACCAGCCGATCACAGCCTCAGCGTAGTCCGCCTTGGTGTCAGAGTAGCCGAAAATGCCGTGGGCGACGCTCTTTTGCAGCGCTTCCAGCACGCAGGGGGGCGCCTGAAAGTCCATATCCGCCACCCAAAGGGGCAGTACGTCGGCCGGGCGACCCCGCTCCACGGCAAAGTCGTACTTCAGGCTGTTGGTATGCTTGCGGTCAATGACAGAGTCAAAATCAAAAGCAGCCATCTCTCAGTCCTCCGTTACCGCTTTGAGGTCGGCGATCAAATCCATCTCGTTTTCCAGACCCACAGAGAGTCGGAGCAGGGTGTCGGTGATGCCCAGATGCTCCCGTACTTCCGCGGGGACATCCGGATGGGTCTGCACCACCGGATAGGTGATGAGACTTTCTGTGCCGCCCAGACTCTCTGCAAAGGTGATAAGCCTGACGCCCTGCAGGATTTTCAGTGCGGTCTCCTTGCTGTCTACGGCAAAGCTGAAGGTGCTGCCGAAGCCTCTGGACTGGCCGGCATTGACCTCATAGCCCGGATGGTCGGGCAGGCCGATATGATAGACCTTTTTTACCCAAGGCTGTGCGGAAAGCCAAATGGCCAGCGTGAGGGCGGTTTTCTGCTGCCGCTCCATGCGAACGGCCAGCGTTTTCAGTCCCCGAAGGACGAGCCAACTGTCAAAGGGGGCGAGGGTATTGCCCAGCGTTTTGGCGATCAGCCGCACCCGGTCTCCCAGTTCCTGATCCGCCGTGCAGAGAAAGCCGGAAATGGTGTCGTTGTGGCCGCCTAAGAACTTGCTGCCGCTGTGAAGGACAATGTCGGCGCCCAGGTCAATGGGGTTTTGAAAATAGGGAGAGAGGAAGGTGTTGTCCACAATCAGCAGCGCACCGTGCGCCTTGGCCAGTGCGGCGCAGCCCCGCAGGTCGGTGACATTCATCATGGGGTTGCTGGGGGTCTCCACATAGATGGCCTTGGTTGCGGGGCGGATGGCTGCCTTGACTGCGTTCAAATCGGTGGAATCCACAAAGTCAATGACAAGGCCGTTTTTCTCCGAGATATTGTGAAACAGCCTCACTGTGCCGCCGTACAGATCCTCAGAGCAGATGACGTGATCGCCGGGGCGAAACAGCTCGAAGCAGGCGGTGATTGCCGCCATGCCGGAGGAGAAGGCCACGGCCTCCGCCGCATTCTCCAACGAGGCTACCGTCTCTTCCACCCGGGAGCGGGTGGGGTTGGACTCTCTTGTGTAGTCAAAGCCGCTGCCGTTGTGGCCCGGTTCCATGTGGCTGAACGAGGCTGTCTGGTAGATGGGAAAGCTGATGGCTCGGCTGTCCTCCCGGTATTTGTGAATATCCCCGTGGATACATCGTGTTTCAATGGATTGTGACATAAATGTATTCCTCCCTGCGAAATCGTTGTCTCTTCAAAATAAAAAGCGCCGTCCTCTGACAACAGAAGACGAGCGCATCACCCGTGGTACCACTTCTTTTCACCCAATGCCGGGCTGACCGGACTTTGAGCCTCTGCCGGTATCGGGGCCATGGCCGTAACACCGCACTGCTGTAACGGGCAGTTCCCGTTGTAGTTTCAGCTGCCGATCAGCAGCCTTGACTCAACACTCCGGAGCCATCTTCTCCTGCGGCCGCACCGATGCCCTTTCAGCAGACAGACACTCTCTGGACGGGTGGCGTGCAGGATACTCTTTCCTTCATCGTGGTTTGCACTATGGATGTATCATACACGTTTTTGAGCGGATAGTCAAGTAGCATCCTACTGGGTTGATATGAAAAAAGAAGGCCATGGCGGGAGGGAGCCTGTCCGAATGCGCCCAATATCCCCCCGTGGGGCTTGCGGCGTTCTATGAGTCTGATATAATCGCTTCAGATGAAATCAAAGGAACCGAAGGAAGGGATCTCTATGCACATGGCAGATGCACTGCTGGCTCCTGCGGTAGCAGCCACCATGTACGTTTGCTCCGGCACAGCTGCCGGCATCTCCGCCCACAAGCTCCGCAAAGAGGAAAATCCGCAGAAGCTGCCCACCATGGCAGTGACGGCCGCACTGGTCTTTGCCGGGCAAATGATCAACTACACCATCCCCGGTACCGGCTCCTCCGGCCATCTGTGCGGCGGTATGCTGCTCTCGGCGTTGCTGGGGCCTCAGGCCGGATTCCTGTCCATGATCGTCATTCTGACCATCCAATGCCTGTTCTTCGCGGACGGAGGACTGTTGGCCTTGGGGGCAAATGTGTGGAATATGGCGTTTTACGGCTGTTTTGTGGGCTATTATCTGATCTGGCGGCCCATCCTCCGCAGCGGGCTCTTTGCCTGCGCGGAAGAGAAGACAGGGCAGCGGGCGAGGGTCATTTTGGCATCCATCCTCGGCAGTGTGGTTTCCTTGCAGCTCGGGGCATTTTCGGTTGTGTTGGAGACCGGCCTCTCCGGCATCACCGAGCTGCCCTTTGGCGCCTTTGTCCTGCTGATGCAGCCCATCCATCTGGCTATCGGCCTGATTGAGGGACTGATCACCGCAGCGGTACTGGTGTTTGTTTACGAATCCCGCCCTGAACTGCTGCAGGATGTGGATGCGTCGGACAGCGGCGTCTCGGCAAAGCGCTCTCTACGGGCGACACTCGTTATCCTTGCCGTCGTTGCGGCCGTTGTAGGCGGCGGCCTGTCCCTGGCAGCCAGCTCGAATCCGGATGGCCTGGAGTGGGCGCTCTTTGGGAACACCGAGGCAGGGTACAGCGAGAATATGGGACTGGACGAGGAGACATTTGGCCTCAGCAGCAGCGCTTCCGAGACAGCGGGGGCCATTCAGGAGGTCACCTCCGTTCTGCCGGACTACGCCTTCCCGGACAGCGAAAGTCCTGCGGGAACGACGGTCTCCGGGCTGGTGGGCTCGGCCATGGTGGCAGGTGTGGCGCTGCTCATCTGCGCGGCAGGGGGCTTTTTCCGAAAGCGGAGGGCGAACTCTGCTCAAGAGCAATAAATCATCAGGGGGCATCTGCGGATGTCCCCTGTGTGTAATGGGGAAGAAACATATGAACCAAGTGGAGAGAGGGGCCTGTGAGCTGCACGAGATGGACGAGCTTGCCGCCCGGCAGTCGCCCATCCACAGCCTCTGCCCGCTGGCAAAGCTGCTGACAACAATCGCATACCTTGTTACCGTCCTCTCCTTCCGCAAATACGATCTGAGTGGAGTGACTGTGATGCTGCTCTATCCGGTGCTTCTGTTTCAGCTCAGCGGCATCCCGGTACGCACCTGCTTTCATAAACTCCGCTTCGTGCTGCCTCTGGTCATGGCGGTAGGGCTGTTCAACCCGTTCTTTGACCGGCAGCCCATGCTGACGCTGGGGGCGCTGACACTCTCCGGCGGCGTCATTTCCATGCTGACCCTGATGCTCAAGGGCGTTTTTTGCCTGATGACTGCCTTCCTGCTCATGGCGACCACCTCCATTGACGCCCTCTGCGCCGCTCTGCGCAGGCTGCGCCTGTCCGGGATGCCGGTGACCCTGCTGCTTCTGACCTATCGCTATGTGGGGATCATGGCAGAGGAGGCGGCGGCTATGACGGACGCCTATCATCTTCGTGCACCGGGGCAGAGGGGGATCCGCTTTTCCGCGTGGGGATCCTTTCTCGGTCAGCTGCTGCTGCGGAGCATGGATCGGGGGTCGGAGCTCTATTCCGGTATGCAGCTGAGGGGCTTTCGTGGCGAATTTCACTATGCGGCAATGAAGCCGTGGAGGTGGAGCGATACGGTCTATCTGACGGTCTGTGTCGCCCTTTTTCTGGTCTTTCGGTTGTTCCATTTGGCGCAGCTGCTGGGCAGCCTGCTTGTAAGGTGAGACACATGATTGAATTTCAAAATATCTCCTTCGCCTATGAAAAGGAGAGACCGGTGCTGAGCAATCTCTCCTTTTGTATCCGGGAGGGGGAAAATGTGGGATTGATCGGCGCCAACGGTGCGGGGAAATCCACCGTCATGAAGGTGCTGCTGGGACTGTTGAAGGCGGAGGGCCGGATTCTGGTGGACGGCACGGAGGTGACGAAAGGCAGTCTCACCGAAATACGGCGCAAGCTGGGCTTCGTACTGCAAAACTCCGACAACCAGATGTTCATGCCCACTGTGTACGAGGACATGATCTTTGCCCCCCTCAACTACGGTCTCTCCCGTACCGAGGCGGAGGAGAGGGTAGACAAAGCGCTGGAAAAGCTGGGGTTACAGGAGTTGAAGCATCGGCACAACCATAAAATCTCCGGCGGGGAGAAGCGCATGGCGGCCATTGCCACCGTTCTGGCCATGGAGCCGGAGGTGATTCTGATGGACGAGCCGACCTCCGCACTGGATCCGTACAACCGGCGCATTGTCATCAACACCATTCGCTCCCTGCCTCAGACCAAGATCATCACCTCCCACGACCTGGACATGATCCTCGATACTTGTGACAGGGTGATCCTCCTCTCCGGCGGCGAACTTGCGGCGGACGGGCCGGCAGATGCGATCCTGCGGGACAGAGCCCTTCTGGAGGCGCACCGAATGGAGCTGCCGCTGTGTCTGGGCGGGGCGAGACGTCAGGGCTGATAAACGAAACAAGCGCATCCCGACTCATGTGCCGGGATGCGCTTGCCATATTTCCTTCCGGTTTTGTCAGCTCTCTGCCTGCCCCTCAGGAAGCAGGTTCGTCATGCTTCGCAGTCCCCGGAGGACAAACTTGGCCGCCTTGATGACAGACAGTACCTGGCGCACCGGGAGAGGCAGCAGCAGACGCGCTCCGTAGTGCCGTGCTACCATCCAAAGCAGACGATTCTCATATTCCCGGTTCAGCGCAAACAGGCCGAGCGGGGAGACGGGACAGCGGAACAATACGTCTGCAGCACGCTCCGGAGCGAGAAACGAGAGTAAAGCATACCCGTTCCGAAACCGACAGGGGGGACATTCCGCCAGCGCTCAAATTTTACTCAAATGGAGATTCGTGGGCTGTTGCAATAGACGCAAAAATGCGTTAAAATGAAAGTGCATTTCCAGCAAAACGACGGATGTTCTGTTGAGAGAGAAAGGACTGTGTTTCCCTATGAAACGTACAAAAATCATCTGCACCATCGGCCCGGCCTGTACCGATGAGGAGACGCTTACCGGCATGATTCTGGCGGGCATGAATGTGGCTCGCCTGAACTTCTCCCATGGCACCCATGAGGAGCAGAAGGTGAAAATGGATCTGATCAAAAAGGTTCGGAAAAAGCTGAAACAGCCCATTCCCATCCTGCTGGATACCAAGGGTCCCGAGTACCGCATTCGCACCTTTGAAAACCACACCATCCACCTCGACGACGGTGACACCTTCTCGTTCACCGTGGATGAGATCGAGGGCACCCAGGAGCGGGTCTCCGTCTCTTATAAGGGTCTGGTAAATGATCTGGAGATTGGCGACACGATCCTGGTTAACGACGGCCTGGTCAAGTTTGAGGTGCGTGAGAAGACCGCTACCGACCTGATTTGCACCACGGTCATCGGCGGCGACCTGTCCGACCGCAAGAGCATGAGCTTTCCTGACAAGGTACTCAAGCAGGTCTACCTCTCCGAGCAGGATAAGTCCGACCTCCTCTTCGGCATTGAAAATGACGTGGACTTCGTAGCCTGCTCCTTCGTCTCCACGGCTCAGGATGTCATCGACGTTCGCAACTTCCTGGACGAGAACGGCGGCAAAAAGATCCAGATGATCGCCAAGATCGAGAACCGTGCCGGCGTCAACAACGCAGGTGAGATTTTAAAGTACTGCGAGGGTCTGATGGTGGCCCGGGGCGATCTGGGTGTGGAGATCCCCTATGTGGAGCTGCCCGCCATTCAGAAGCGTCTCATTACCATGTGCCGGCTGAGAGGCGGCCTTGCCATCACGGCCACTGAGATGCTGGAGTCCATGATCTCCAAGCCCCGCCCCACCCGTGCCGAGATCTCTGACGTGGCCAACGCCGTCTTTGACGGAACCAGCGCCGTCATGCTCTCTGGCGAGACTGCCGCCGGCAAGTACCCTGTGGAGGCTGTCGCCGCCATGGCCAGTATTGCTGAGGAAGCCGAGGAGAACACCCACTATACCGACCGCTTTAAGCGCCACACCTTCGAGCTGAAAAATCTGAACGATGCCCTGTCCCACTCCACGGTTCAGCTGGCCATCGACTGCAACGCCGCCTGTATCGTGGCCACCACCCGTACCGGCACCACCGGCCGCATGATCTGCCGGTTCCGCCCGCCTATGCCCATTGTCGGCATGACCACCAACGAGAAGTCTTACCGTCAGCTGGCATTGAGCTGGAATGTGCTCCCTGTTATGGTGGAGGAGTTTAATTCCACGGACGTCCTGTTCTATCACGCAGTTGTCGTGGCTCGTCAGTCCGGCCTTGCCAAAAAGGGCGACACCATCGTCATCACCGGAGGCATGACCAATGGCCAGAGCGGCAATACCAACCTCATTAAGGTCGAGACGTTGGCCAAGTAAGGACAGAATTGGTACATCAAAAAGTAATAAACGGTGAAGAACCACCCGGGAGCGTATTGCTCCCGGGTGGTTCTTTCAAAAAATATCTCCCGCCCAAAGGACGGAAGATTTTTTGGAATCAATTAGTGCTCAGCAATCCAGACCTCAGCCTTGGCCTTGGACAGGCAGCTGATCTTCTCCACAGCATAGGGAGACTCGGGACCGCCGCTGACATAGACGAAATACAGTCCCTTGGGGGTCTGATACAGGGACTCCTCGTAGCCGGCGGGATCACCGTAGTAACCAACGGTGTGCTTCTTAATCAGGACGGCGGTCTCGGTATCGTACTCATTGTTGCGAATGATCTTTTTCATGTTAATTTCTCCTTTGCTTTCATGTCGGTTTGACAGTGAATATTCTGACTTGTACCCATGCGATATAAGGCTAAAAATCAGATTTGCCTTAGGAATGTGCTTATTATAGTGCAGAAAATGGTAAATTGCAACCACTAAAATGTAATTTCATATAATTTATACTTACACAGTTCGTTTCAGCTATGGCATATTGTTCAATATTCCGATAAAAAAGCGGTGTTTTAACCCTTTTTTGAATGTATTTTCAAACCTTCGCGAATATGAACGGCCTGCTCCCGGATACGGAGCAGGGTGTCCTTGTACTGATCCGTACTCAGGGTCTGGAACCGCCTGCGGAACCGGCGGGAGTGATATGCGGCGGCTCTCACCAGGTCGCTGTGGCGAATCTCCATCGCGGCCAGAGCGGCCTGTAGTCTTGCGGTATCTGCCGCCTGACGCCGAGCCTGTGCAAGCTCCTGACGCTTCTGCTGCAGCTCACTCCACGATTTCTCGGCCAGTGCAAAGAACTTGGTAGTGAGCGCCAGCTTGCGAATGGTGATGACGGTATCTCCGATGGTGATGAGAGCGAGGAAAATCGCCGCATACCACCGCACGGGGGGAACGAGAAAGGAGAAGAGAAACTCTGTCGCCGGATGGATCCAATAAATGGCCGCATAGGCCGCAGCGCCCCAGCACAGTCCAACGGTGAGGCACACCCGACCCTGCAGATTGAACCGCCGGTCGGAGTAGTCCCAATATTTGATGTGGGTAATGCACTCCAGCGCCCAGCCCACCAGATATTCCCAACCTGTCATGACCACGCAGGCCACCGGGTAAAGGAGGAGGGGATAGGCACTCAGCGGCTGAAAAAAGAGCACCATAATGAGGGCGCCCGCACCGTAGATGGGGCAGATGGGGCCGGCGAGAAAGCCCCGCACCACAAAGTGGTGTGCGTGGACGGAGCAATAGGCCGTCTCCATCACCCAGCCCCAGAAGGAGTACCAGATAAAGTAGAGAAAGGCCAGTGTCAGCGGAATGGTAAAGAAATATGGCTCGGGCATACGGTTAAGCCTCCAAAAGCTGGGACAGAATGCTGTTGTAAAGCCGCTCCGGCTGAGTCTGATACCGGGCGCAGAGCAGCTCCGCCTGGGTGCGGTCGGGAGCCATCATCTCCAGCGTCATGACGTTGCCCATCTCATCGTCCAAAATGAGCCGTGCGGTATATCCGGAGCCGTCGGGGCGAGGGGCGATCTCCGTGCGAACCTGCCGAGCCCGCTGCAGTCGCTTGTTCAGTGCTGCTACATTGCGGTCACACTTCACCCGGACGGAGTAGGGCAGCTCTTCCTCTGTGGTCTTGCCGTTGGTTCTGCCCTTTGCGGTGATGAGCAGGCGCCCGTCCTCGTCCCGGCAGACATGTCCTGTCTCTTCCAATTTGCCGAGTGCCTCGGCAAAGCCGAAGTAGTCCACGCCCTCGTCGCAAAGCGTCAGGTCTGTCAGCTGACCCGTGTCAATGGCGCCGTCAACCCGGGCCATAATGTACAGGATCAGCTCCATGATCTCCAACGGAGATTTGATAAATCCGATGGGCATAATCTGTCCCTCCTTGGGGAATCTGTGTTTCCCACATTATACAGAAAAAAATATAGGCTGACAAGGGCTCATGCCTTGACGGTTTTATAAAAATCGGTTAAAATATAACATATTCCCCATATTACTTTGCAAATTTGCGGTGAATGTCGGGCGTTGACCCGGAGAGAAAACAAACGAAAAACATAGAGCGGAGGGATCCCTATATGAAACGACTATTCGCCCTTTTCCTGTCTCTCGCCATGGTATTGTCTCTGGCTGCCTGCGCAGGCAATAAGACGACGGAACCGGACACGGAGGAAGTTCAGCCGGGAACGGTTACGGAGGAGCCTGCCGGGTCGGCAGAAAATCCTGCGGAAGAGCCCGCAGAAGAACATGCCGAAGAGCCTGAAGTTCATGTGGACTGGACAGGGCTGAACCCCCTGACCGGCGAGGCTGCCCCGGAGGGCATCAGTGACAACCGTCCTGTCATGGTCATGCTCAATAACCTGAAGCAGGCGCTGCCCCAGTCCGGCAACAGTCAGGCGGACATCATCTATGAGATTCTGGAGGAAGGCGGCATCACCCGTATGCTGGCTGTCTATCAGGATATTACCAGCGTGGAGGGCAATCTCGGCACCATCCGCAGCACCCGTCCTTATTACGTTTCGCTGGTGGCAGGCCATGACGGTATTCTCGTCCACGCTGGCGGCAGCGGGGCGGCCTACGACAAGATCGAAGATCTGAACGTCATTGATCTGGACGCCCTCAACCGACTGAGTCGGGGCGGCGCCAGCCTGTTCTGGCGGGATAAGGGTCGGCTGAATGCCGGTGTCGCCACGGAACACACCATGTATATCACCGCCTCCGACATTGCGGAATTTCTGGCAAACAGCGGCTGGCGTACCCAGCACGAGTCCAGCTTCGCTCTGGACACCCTCTTTGTAGAGGACGGCACTCCCGACGACGGCAGCGTTGCCAATGTGATCACGGTGCCCTTCTCCGGCTATAAGACCGGTGAGTTCCGCTATGACGAGGAGAGCGGCAGATACCTGGTCTCCGAGTACGGTTCTCCCTATATCGACCAGACCAGCGGCCAGCAGGTCAGCGTCAAGAACGTCATCATTGTGATGACCGAGGTCAAGGCCATTGAGGGCGATGCCAAGGGCCGCATCAGCGTCGCCATGACCGGCAGCGGTATCGGCTACTTTGCCTGCGGCGGAAAGTATATACCCATCAACTGGAGCCGCAGCAGCGAGACCAGTCAATACGTCTTTACCACGATGGACGGTGAACAGCTCGCCTTCGGTGTGGGCAACAGCTACGTCAATATTGTTCCCACGTCCTGCGCAGTGAGCTTTGTGGCGTAATTTAAATCATATCAAAAGGGGTTGCAGCAGATTCGGTGCTACAACCCCTTTTGTATTCGATATTGTGACGGTGTCCTGGAAAACTGCTCCCGGAACACACGGGAGAAATAGCTCATCTCCTGAAAACCGCATTCCTCCCCGATCTCCACGATCTTTTTGTCCGTTGTTTTCAGCAGCTCAGCCGCTCTCTGGAGCCGGAGCTGCCGCACGTATTTGATGGGCGTCACCCCGATCGTATTCCGAAAGCAGCGAATGCATTCGCTCTCACTGATGGAGGCGGCTCTGGCGATCTCCGCCACGGACATCTCCTCCCGCAGATGGTTTCGGATATATTCCAGCATCTGCTTCATCCGCTCCTCCCTGCGCCGGGTCTTTGCGGAAAGCGCGGTCTCCCGGCCGGGGATACAGTCCAGCGTCTCCAGCAGAAAATCGGAAAGGGCGGACCGGACCTGAAGCTCATAGCCCCGAGGCTCTGACTTGCAGCACTGCCATGCGGTTTCTATATACCCCAGCATGGCGGCGTCCCGCTGTTCTGACGGTACAAGACGCAGGATGCGAAAGGAGCGATGTTCGATGATGGGAAGTACATAGTTCTGCCAGAAGATGCTCTCCGCCGCCCCGCCCACGAGACGGGGGTGAAAAACGACGGAGTGGAGGCGGCAGGAGCTGCCCTCTGCGTTCCATGCGGCGTGGAGCACATCCGCATTGACCAGACATCCTTCCCCTGCATTCAGAAACAGCCGCTCGTGATCTGCCGCAAATACGGCTGTCCCTTCCTCTATGATCACTGCCTCCAGTTCGTCATGCCAGTGCCATGGAACCGGGTCGGACGTGAGATCATCATGGTAGCAGGCGACAGGAAACAGGGCGGTTCCGTGCTCGACCAGCTCCCTGCCCTGTTCGTCGATATGATTGACGCACGGTGAGATCGCCATAGTATGTCTCCTTTGACGGTTTTGTCCTATGTTTTCGCCTGTAAAGTGCTATCTGTTTCTCTGTTTCAGCGATATAATTATAGTCATAACAGGAGAAAAAATCAACTCCGGGTAAGAAAGGAACTGTGCTATGACTTCACTTCTGCTTGCGATCATCTACATGGCTTTTATCAGCCTCGGTTTGCCGGATTCTCTTCTGGGATCTGCGTGGCCCGTCATCTATCAGGAGATACAGGTTCCTGTCTCATGGTCCGGCATGATCTTCATGATCATCTCCCTGGGAACGGTGGTCTCCAGCCTGAACAGCGATCGGCTCACCCGCCGCCTCGGCGCTGGAAAGGTCACGGCCATCAGTGTCGCAATGACGGCGGCGGCGCTATTCGGCTTTTCCGTCAGCCACTCCTTTCTTGCCCTCTGCCTGTGGGCGATCCCTTACGGACTGGGTGCGGGCAGCGTGGATGCGGCGCTGAATAACTATGTGGCGCTGCACTACGCCAGCCGCCACATGAGCTGGCTGCACTGCATGTGGGGCGTGGGCGCCTCTTTGGGACCGTATATTATGGGCGCGGCGCTGACCGGCGGACATGTATGGAATACCGGATATCAGTGGATCGGCCTGATTCAGGTTGCTTTGACTGCCATTTTGTTTGTGAGCCTTCCCCTCTGGAACAAAGCGGGACAGAAGGACGCACCGGACAAACATGATCCAGAGTCTGCCAGACCCATATCCCTGAAGGAGGTAATCGCACTGCCCGGTGCAAAGTCCGTCATGCTCTGCTTTTTCTGCTACTGCGCCCTGGAGCAGACCGTTGGCCTCTGGGCCAGCAGCTACCTTGTCATCGGAAAGGGCATCGACGAGGTGTCCGCCGCAGGGTTTGCAAGCCTCTTTTTCCTGGGAATCACCATTGGACGAGGCATCAGCGGATTTATTACCTTCCGGCTGAACGATACTCAGATGGTTCGTCTGGGGCAGAGCATCATCGCTCTGGGCATTCTCTGTATCCTGCTGCCATTGGGCGACGGGGCGGCCTTCTTCGGACTTGTGGCGACGGGGCTGGGCTGCGCCCCCATCTATCCCTGCATCATCCATTCCACGCCCGCCCACTTCGGTGCGGATAAGTCTCAGTCCATCATCGGCATCCAGATGGCCAGCGCATATATCGGCACAGCCCTTATGCCGCCGGTATTCGGCTGGATTGCCGGACATCTCTCCATCGGGCTCTTTCCGGTCTATCTGCTGGCGCTCCTCGTCGTCATGGTGATCATGCATGAACTGCTCGGCAGAAAGACGGCAAAGCGTTGCTGACACACGTTCAAAGACGTCTGCCCCGGGGCAGACGTCTTTGATGAGACGAAGGGATCATTCCTTCAAGAGCCGAATATAGTGATTTGCCTCCCGCAAGACGTGGTCAGCCAGCAGGGGGAGAATGATGGAACGGATCTTGCACGCCTCGATTCCCTCCACGCCCGCACGCTTAAAGTCACGGAACTTCTGAGTCAGCTGGAGTGCATTGCTGTTCATAACCGCATCATTTGCTGCCGAGGAGGCATCCAACAGACGCCTGTAATCTCCGGCGAAGTCGTCGGCGGTGTCGATCAGCTCCTCCTCGGTGGGGTCAAGCAGGCCACGGATGAACAGAGCGTGCTCCATCATAATGCGGTTCCAGAACAGCTCACTGTTGCGCAGAGTCTGCCAGTCTTTGTCTTCAAGCCCCTCCAGATGCATGAGGTAGGCGCGGTAAAGCCGGGCCTCACGAAGAATATGCTCGATCAGCAGCGGGTAGTTGGAGGTAAACACACGGCAGGAATTTACACTGCGCAGCAATCGTTCCTTGTAATCGATCAGACGGTTGACAAGATTCAGGCCGTCCCGATTCAGCTGCTGCACCTGACGCAGCAGATGGTGGGAGATATGCAGTTCCTCGCCTTTATTACGCCCATTCAGCCGCATCTCCCGGTCGGTCAGTTCGTTGTTGATAAATGTACCGGTGAGCCGTTGGGTCTGACGCTCGGCAAGATCAGTAAACTCAGTGAACACCTCGCCCGAATGCAATACGCTGCTGCCAACCACATGGTTGCTTAAACTGATCGTACGGGAGAGCAGCTGTTCAAACTGCCTGAGAAAGCATTCGCCCTCTCTGGCCAGATCCGCGTTGGGCGGCAGAAAACCTACCTTCAGAAAGAGTGCGTGCTCCTTCATGATGCGTGCAAAAAACAGGTGCAGCTCCAGAGAACGGACAATATCATGCTGATTGTTTTTCATGGCAACCCTTCCTCCCTGATAAAATACTGGGCAAACCCAGTATATGCAGGGAGGAAGGGCGGCGTTCGGCGCAGATGGCTATTTGCTGACGATCTCCTCCTGAGCAGGGCCGGAGATCAGATGCCCGAACCGGTCGAACCGGGAGCCGTGGCAGGGGCAATCCCAGCTGTACTCTTCCGGGTTCCACTCCAACTGACAGCCCAAATGGGGGCAGCGGATATCCACGGGATAGAGGTCGCCGTTTCCGTCCTTATAGACGCCTACCTTTTCTCCGTCCAGCAGTACAATGCCGCCGTGCCCGACGGGGATCTGCGCCGCCTGAGCCTCCGGGATCTGAAAGACGCGCTTGACCAGTCCCTTCACCGCCTGTCCGCCCTCGGCGGCAATGCCGGGCACGGCCTCAAGCTCCAGACGGCCCGGATCGAACACCCTGGCGTAGGGGTTCTCCCTGCCGGAGATCAGATCACGCAGTACCATGGCGGAGACCATAGAGGAGGTCATGCCCCACTTCTGAAAGCCGGTAGCCACATACCAGTTGGGGCGGCCGGCAGCGTAGCGCCCGATATAAGGAATGCCGTCAGCAGGCATACAGTCCTGCGCCGACCAGCAGGTGACCTCCTGACTGTCGGGGAACCACTCCCTTGCCTTTTGTCGCAGGGCATCGTATCTTCCGCCGGTGGTATTCTCTCCTGTGCGGTGGCCTTCCCCGCCCAGCAGGAGCAGATCGCCGTAATTGCGGAAGGAATACCCTCCCTGCTCAGAACCGATCCACATGCCGTCCACCTGGGGGGCATCCTTCAGTGCAAGTACATAGGAGCGTTCCTGGTGCATTCTGGCAAAGTACATGCCGGGGAAATTGACAAAGGGATAGTGGCAGGCAAAGACGATGTGCTCTGCCTGTACCGCTGCGTGTTCTGTGAGGAGAAGGTTCTCTTCCACGGAGCGGACGGAAGTATGCTCGTAGATGGTCAGAGGCTCCGATACGGCCTTCAGGAACTTCAGAGGATGAAACTGCGCCTGACGGTCGAAACGGACGGCGCCCGCCGTGGGGATGGGGAGAGAGGAGGCGTGGACAAGGGCGGCAGGCAGCCCCAGCTTGGCGGCGGCCTCGGCTTCTGCCTTCAGCTGCCCCACGTGATCGCCGTAGAGATAGGCACTGCGCTCCTCAAAATCGCAGTCGATTTTCCGGGAAGAGATCAGACTCCGGTATTCCTGAATGGCTGTCTCGTTGGCCATGGCATACTGTCTTGCCCTGTCCTCGCCCAGTGCGCCTATGAGGGTTTCATAGATCATGCCGTGCTGGGAAGTGATTTTGGCCGTGGTATTACGGGTCTGCCCACTTCCGATGCGGTTGGCTTCCAGGATCACTACCTGATGGCCGGACGCTTGCAGGGCTGAGGCGATCAGCACCCCGGCCATGCCTGCACCGATGACTGCGACCTCGCATTTGAGATCCTTTTGCAGCGGTTCCCGCTCTCTGATTTGACAGCTCTGTGACCAAATAGACTCCATAGCACCCTCCGTAGAACGACGATTCTCTGACCGGTAAAACTGATTCCTGCCTTTATCTTTTCCCAAATTGAGCGTTCTTATGTGAGGAGAATGGGGGAAAAGGGCAGGCTTCAGCGGTCTGCGGTTGACAAAGACCGGGGGAGACTGTATCATAAACGGCAGATTTTGCCAGCCGTCCCCATGACACATAATGTGCATGACAGGAGAGCGGGCGGGAGGAAGATGGGAATGAAAGACGAAACCTGGATCCGTGTGGCCACACCGGAGGATGCAGAGGAGCTTCTGGCGATCTATGCTCCCTATGTGGAGAAAACTGCCATCACCTTTGAATACGATGTGCCTGACACAGAAGAATTTCGGTCGAGGATCACTCATACGTTGAAAAAGTATCCCTACATTGTGGCGCAGCGGGGCGGGGAGATCGTGGGATATGCCTATACCGGCACCTTCAAGGGGCGCGCCGCCTATGACTGGTCGGTGGAGACCACCATCTATCTGCGGGAGGATCAGCGCAGGAACGGCCTCGGACGCAGGCTCTATCAGGCGTTGGAGGACATCTCCGGTGCGCAGCATATCCTCAATCTGAATGCCTGCATCGGCTACCCGGAGGTGGAGGATGAGCATCTGACCCGGAACAGCGTTCGGTTCCATGAGCATCTGGGCTACAGGCTGGTGGGACGGTTTTACAAGTGCGGCTATAAGTTCGGCACATGGTACGACATGGTGTGGATGGAAAAGCTGCTGGGAGAGCATCCCGATGCGCCGGATCCCGTTGTCCCGTTCCCGGAATTGAGCGGGGATGTGCTCCGGGGGCTGGGGATTGAAAACGTGTAAATAACAAAAGCGCCTTGCATCAGCGTGCAAAGCGCTTTTTTGTCGTAGGAGGGAAACATTCTGGCAATCGCTCCCCGTCACTCTCCGTACCGAAGCGCCTCGATGGGCGGCTTTTTCGCTGCCTTGTTGGCGGGGTAGAGTCCGAAGAGCAGGCCGATGGCGAGGGAGAAGATGATGGCCACCCACGCAACGCCGGGGGAGACGGTAAAGTTTACATTGTCCGCAAATTGAGAGATGACGATCAGCGCCGCTGCCGAAAGCAGCAGACCCAGCATACACCCCACCAGACTGAGCACCAGCGCCTCGATGAGAAACTGGAGCATGATCACCCAGCGACTGGCACCGATGGCCTTGCGGATGCCGATCTCTCTGGTGCGCTCGGTGACGGAAACCAGCATGATATTCATAATGCCGATCCCGCCCACGATGAGGGAGATGGCCGCAATGCCGCCCAGCAGCGTCTCAAGCATGCCCGTCACCTCACTCATGGCGTCCTCGATCAGGGAGAGATCCGAGAGGTCAAAGGCGTCCTCATCACGGTCGAAACGCTCCATGAGATAGTCGGTGATGTGCTCCTTGGTCTCGTCTACCGTGCTGCCGTCCATGGGGGAGAGATAAAAGGTGTCGATGGTGGAGGAGATGCTGCTGCCCACCCGTTGGGCGGTGGTATAGGGGATGTAGGCGGACATGAGGCCGGCGGTAAACAGGCTGGTCAGTGATTCATCGTCGTCGGAGAGAATGCCGATGACGGTAAATTTCAGACCATTGAGAGTCACTGCCTGCCCCAGACAGTCCACGCCGCCCATCAGATCCTCCGCCATAGTCTGATTGATGACGCAGACATAGTTGTGGTTGTCCACGTCCGTCTGCCGGAGAAAGGTGCCGTAGGCCACTGTGATGCCATTGACCGTCTGATAGACCGGAGTGGTGCCGTAGAGAATGACGGAGTCGCTCTCCCGGCCGCTTTTGCCGGTGGCGCTGGTCTGTGCCATGGGGGCGGCAAGACCGATGCCCTCCTCCATAATGCCGTCCAGATCGGCCAGGTGCAGGGACCTTCCCTTGTCGTCGGAGACAGAGACGGTGACATAGCTGCTGCCCAGGCTGGAGATGGTGTCGGTGACGTAGCCGGTGGCTCCGTCTACCAGAGAGACCAGCACCACAAGGGCGAACACACCAATGATAATACCCAGCATGGTGAGGAAGGAACGCACCTTGCTGCCCATGACCGACTTGAGCGCCATCTTTGCCGATTGCCAGATCATGGGTCAATCACCTCCGAAACGTGCCCGTCGCGGATGCGGATGCGCCGGGCGGCCTGTTCCGCCACGTCGTTGTCGTGGGTGATGAGGACAATGGTGTTGCTCTGCTCGTGGAGCTCGTGGAAGATGTCCATGATCTCCTCGCTGGTGTGGGAGTCCAGATTGCCGGTGGGCTCGTCCGCCAAAAAGAGGGAGGGTCTGGTCACCAATGCTCTCGCAATGGCCACCCGCTGCTGCTGACCGCCGGAGAGCTCGGTGGGCTTGTGATGACGGCGCTTCCAAAGCCCTACCCGGTTGAGGGCGGCCTCCACCCGCTCCTGCCGCTCCCGCATGGGGATGCGCTGATAGATGAGGGGCAGCTCTACGTTCTCCTCGGCGGTCAATTTAGTAATGAGGTTAAAGTTCTGGAAGATAAAGCCGATCTTCTTATTGCGCACCTTGGCCAGTTCATTTTCGCTGTAATCCTCGATGGGCTGGCCGTCCAGCAGATAGGTGCCGCTGGTGGCCAGATCCAGACAGCCAATAATGTTCATCAAAGTGGATTTTCCGCTGCCGGAGGGGCCGATGATCCCCACGAATTCTCCCTGACGGATGTGCATATTGGCGTGATCCAGTGCCCGGACGACCTCGTCGCCCATCTCGTAGGTCTTACAGACGTCCTGCAAAACGATCATTGCTGACCTCCCGGTCTGCCGCCCATAGGGCCGCCGCCGTAGAAGCCGAAGTTCATGGCGTTGCCGGCGTCGTTATAGATGTAGTAGACGGTATCGCCTTCCGACAGACCGCCAGTGATTGCCACATTGGTGCCGTCGGAGACACCGGTGGAGACTTCAACTTCCCCGCTCGGTGTACCCGTTGCCTCGTCATATCCGGTGTAGACAAAGGTTCGGGTGCCCGTTTGATTGAGTGCAGCCTCGGGAATGGTCAGGCAGTTTTCCGCCTTGTCAATGACGATCTCCACCGAGGCGTTCATATTGGCCAGCATCTGTTCCGTTTTGTCAATGGTGACCTCAATGGTATATTTGGTCACGCCGCCGGAGGCAGTGCCGGTGGTGTCGATGCCGGTGACAGTGCCGGAGATGGGGACGTCGCCAAGAGCGTCAACGGTGACAGAGGCGGTCTGTCCTTTCTGAACGGAGAGGATGTCCAGCTCATCCACACTGACGCTGACGGTCATATGGTCGTTGGGGGAAAGGGTGAGCACTGTGGTCTCCGAGACGCTGCCGGAAGAAGCGGATGCCGCTGCCTGGGCAAGGGAATCCGTGTCAACGGATGTGCCGCTGAGCCCGCTTACGCCACTGAGCCCGCTTACGCCACTGAGCCCACTGAGCCCGCCTGTGCCGCTGAAATTGACAGCGCTGCCGCCAGTGTAGCCGCTGAGATCGCCCAGATCATCGGGAATGACCGCAGAAGACGGATCGCCGCCGCCGGAGGGCGCTTGAGCGGGCTGCTCAGTGCCGATGGTGTTGGAAAAAATCAGTGTAGCGGTATCGGGCAAGACGGAGGCGGTGAGTTTGCCGTCTGCTCCGGCGGCGACCTGAATGATGATCGTGTAGACGGTCTCCGTGTCATACCGGACGCTGCTGTCTGTCCCGGCCTTTTGGGTGAGCTGGTACAGATAGGTGCCGGACTGGCCAAAGGCGAGGGGATCAAAGGTGACGATGCCGTTTGCATCATTGACCTTCTCCTGACTCACTCCGTCTCCGGTGAGGGTCAGCGTGAACTGACCGGCATAGTCGGCCATCTGTCCGCCGGTCAGGGTAACTGCGGCGACGAGGGGGACGGAGACGGTCCCGGCGGGCTGCTCGGGCTGAACCGGCTGCTCGGGCTGAACCGGCTGATCGGGCTGAAGCGGTTCGGCGGGCTGCTGGGGCTGAGCCGCCTCGGCGGGCTCGGCAGGGGTCTGTTCCGACCCTTCAGAGGTGGTGGGGGCGCTTTGCAGGGTGATGCGGGAGGCGGAGACAGTGGGCATACTGAATCCGCTGTAACCGGCGGCATAAGCAGAGGCGGAGGCGTCAGCAGAGACGGTGGTTTCCGCGTCCGATGTTACAGATTGCACTGTCCCGTCAAAAGGGGCGGTGAGGGTATTGTTCTGGTAGAGGGCGGTAAGGGTCTGGATCTGGCCGGTCAGTTCCTCCCGCTGTGCCAGAAGGGCGTTATACTCCGCCGTGTGCCCCAGGTCACTGAGCTTGATGAGCACGGTGCTGGCGGAGACCTTCTCGTTTTCTTTCACCTTTACAGAAGAGACGGTTCCGGTATAGCCGGTGACAGTGAGCGGACTGTGGATGTAAAGAGCGCCGGAGCCGAGGTCAACTTCGTCTTTTGCGGTCACGGAAACGGTGTCGCCATAGACCGGGCCGTTGTCAGTGAGGGTCACTACCATACCGTCGGAGGTGTATTCCGAGACGGTGCCGTCCTCGGTTGATCCGTCCGGAAGCGTGACTGTCACGTCGTCTCCGATGCCCACGGCGTCAGAGATGGGGAGCGTGACGGCCATTTTGCCGTCCAGAGAGAGAACCAGAAGTCCTCCGCACCGGGCAGTCACCGCGGCGGCGCCGTCTCCCGCTTCGGCATAGATCAGCTTCACACGGCCGGAGACGCCCGCCTTGACATTGGCGGAGACCTTGTCGTCCGCTTTGTCCTTCAGCTCCTCATCCAGATCGTCCAGCTGGCTCTGGATATCGGCCAATACGGTGAGGACGGAGTTCCGGTCTACCGTGGCGAGAAGCGCTCCCTGCACGACCTGATCTCCGGCGGAGACAAAGACCGTGTCGATCTCCACGCCGGAGGGGACGGTGATCTCCTCAGCGTCGGCGCTTTTCAGTGTACCGGAACCGGAGACGGCGGAGGTGATGGAACCGGTCTCAGCGGTGGCAGAGCGGAGATTGGAGGTTGAAGCGGGAGCGGTGGCGCTGCCTTGGTGTGTGGGGGAGAGAAAGCGGGGGATCAGGATAATCGCAGCCAGGACGGCCACAACAATCACCGGAATACGCCACTTCCGTTTGCCCTTCTTTTTGGGGATGCTGCTCATAGTTCTTGTTTCCTCATTTCTGCCTGAACTGACACACTGCCCCACTTCGGGATGGGGCAGTGCGGGGGAAGATCAATAATTTTCCGCGTTGATCTCAAAATAACTCTGGGGATGGGCGCAGACCGGGCAGACCTCCGGCGCCTGAGTCCCGACCACAATGTGACCGCAGTTGCGGCACTCCCAGACCTTGACCTCACTCTTCTGGAAGACCTCCTGCATTTCCACATTGCGGAGAAGCGCCCGGTACCGCTCCTCGTGATGCCGCTCAATGGCGCCTACCATGCGGAATTTGGCGGCCAGCTCCGGGAAGCCCTCTGCCTCGGCGGTCTTGGCAAAGTTCTCGTACATATCCGTCCACTCGTAGTTCTCGCCATTGGCGGCGGCCTCCAGATTCTGAGCGGTGTTGCCGATGCCGTTCAGCTCCTTGAACCACATCTTGGCGTGCTCCTTCTCGTTGTCCGCCGTCTTGAGGAAGAGTGCGGCAATCTGCTCAAAGCCCTCTTTTTTTGCCTTGGAGGCGAAGTAAGTGTACTTGTTTCTCGCCTGAGATTCCCCGGCGAAGGCGGCCTCCAGATTCTTCTCGGTCTGCGTGCCTGCGTATTTGTTCTCTGCCATTTTTGGTTCCTCCTTCGTGGATTTTGACATGGTTTGGGTATTTTCTATCACTTGTAAACTGGTTTTACTATACCCTTCAGTATGCCCGGTGTCAATCTGCCGGCCTGCAAACTTTTTGTGAACAAAAATCGGCAGACGCAGCAAGCTGCATCTGCCGGGAAAGCGTGTAGGTGTCCGAATCAGCCGGGAGGCCAGGTCATATCCCGCCCTGCCAGCACATGGAAGTGGAGGTGGGGGACAGACTGCCCCGCCTGCTCGCCGCAGTTGGAGACGACACGGAAGGACTCGATACCCAAGTCCTTTGCCACCTTGGAGATGACCTCGAAGCAGTGGCCGACTACGGCAGAATTTTCAGCCGTGATCTCCCCGCAGGAGGCGATATGAGCCTTGGGAATTACCAGAAAATGGACAGGAGCCTGCGGGTCAATGTCGTAGAAAGCATAGACCAGCTCATCCTCGTAGACCTTTTTGGAGGGGATATCTCCTCCGGCAATGGAACAAAACAGACAACCCATTTGATTTACCTCACGAAATTACAGTTTGGAGGAGACGAACTCAGGCACAGAAGCCAGAGCCTCTTCCAGCTTTTCAGCGTCCTTGCCGCCGCCCATGGCGGAGTCGGGCTTGCCGCCGCCGGAGCCGCCGCAGATTTTGGTGACTTGCTTAATGACGTCGCCGGCCTTGACGCCGGCCTTGACGGCCTCCTTGCCGCTGACCGCCAGGAAGGAGATCTTCTCCCCGTTGACGGCGGAGAGGACAGCCACCACATTCGGTTCCTTATCCCGGAGGAAGTCGCCCATCTTGCGCAGAGCGGGGACATCCACGCTGCCCAGGTTGGCGGTGATGACCTTGAGACCGCCCACGCTCTTGGCGGAGGCCAGGAAGTTCCGGGCCTCGCCCAGCGCCTCCTTCTCCTTAAACTGCTCGATGACGTTCTTCATCTCTTTGATCTCACCCAGCTGGGCGCTGATGCGCTGGGCCAGATCGTTGGGCTTGACCTTGAGGAGGGCGGCAGCCTCAAAGAAGTGCTTTTGGACGTCAATCAGATTTTCCACATTCCGCTTGCCGGTAATGGCCTCGATGCGGCGGACGCCGGAGGCCACGGAGCCCTCGGAGATGATGTGGAAGGAGCCGACCTTGGCGGTGTTGGTCAGATGGGTGCCGCCGCAAAGCTCCACGGAGTAGCCGTCCATATTGACCACCCGGACCACATCGCCGTACTTTTCGGAGAAGAGTGCCATAGCGCCCAGCTCCTGGGCCTCTTTGATGGGCATCTCCCGGGTGTCGATGTCATAGCCCTCCAGAATGGATTCGTTGACGACCCGCTCAATCTCCAGCAGCTCTTCCGGGGTGATGGCGGCAAAGTGGGTGAAGTCAAACCGGAGATAGTCCGGCTCCACCAGAGAACCGGCCTGCTGCACATGGTCGCCCAGCACGATCTGCAGGGCCTTCTGCATCAGGTGAGTGGCGGAGTGGGCGCGGGCAATGGCCTGACGGCGCTCCAGATCCAGCGTGGAGACGACAGCGTCATCCACGGAGAAGGAGCCTTCCGTCACTTCACCGTAGTGAAGGTACTTGCCCGCCTTGGTCTTTTGGGTGTCGGTGACCACAAAGACGTTATCGCCGTTGGTGATGACACCGTGATCGCCCACCTGACCGCCCATCTCTGCGTAGAAGGGGGTCTGATCCAGCACGAGAATGCCCTTCTGCCCGGCAGAGATGGTGCCGGAGGGCTCGTCATTTTCCACGATGGCCACGATCCTGCCCTCGGCGGCGGTGTCGGTGTAACCGAGGAAGGCAGTGGGCGTCTTGTCAATGTCGCCCAGGTCAATGCGCTCCCAGCCCAGATCGCCCAGCGCCTTGCGGGCCTCGCGGGCACGGATCTTCTGCGCCTCCATCTCGGACTGGAAGGCGTCCTGATCCACTGTCATGCCCTCGTCCTCGCACATCTCGAGGGTCAGGTCGATGGGGAAACCGTAGGTGTCGTAGAGCTTAAAGGCGTCAGCGCCGGAAAAGACGGTCTCGCCCTTGGCCTTGTGCCCGGCCAGCATATCGGAGAAAATTCTCAGGCCGGCGTCGATGGTGCGGCCGAAGTTCTCCTCCTCATTTTTGATGATGCGGACGATATAGTCCCGGCGGGTGACGAGATCGGAATATTCGCACTTGTTGACCTCAATGACGGTGTCGCAGACCTCATAGAGGAAGGGCTTCTGCACACCCAGCAGCCGACCGTGACGGGCGGCACGGCGGAGCAGACGGCGGAGAACGTAGCCGCGACCCTCGTTGGAGGGCAACACGCCGTCGGAGATCATCATGGTAGCCGAGCGAATGTGGTCGGTGATGATGCGGAGGGACACATCCTTCTTGTAGCTCTCGCCATAGTGAGCGCCGGTGATCTCGGAGACCTTATTGGTGATGTGCATGACAGTGTCGGTGTCGAACAGGGAGTTGACGTCCTGACAGACCACGGCCAGCCGCTCCAGACCCATGCCGGTGTCGATATTCTTCTGCCGCAGCTCAGTGTAGTTGTTATTGCCGTCATTGTCAAACTGGGAGAAAACGATGTTCCAGACCTCAATATACCGGTCGCAGTCGCAGCCGACGGTGCAGGTGGGTTTGCCGCAGCCGTACTCCGGGCCCCGGTCGTAGTAGATCTCGGAGCAGGGGCCGCAGGGGCCGGAGCCGTGTTCCCAGAAATTGTCCGCCTTACCGAACTTGTAGATGCGGTCGGCGGGAATGCCGATTTCTTTGTTCCAAATGTTGAAAGCCTCATCGTCGGCGGGGGTGGTCTCGTTGCCCTCAAAGACGGAGGGGTAGAGCTTATCCGGGTCAATGCCTACCCATTCCGGGCTGGTCAGAAATTCCCATGCCCAGTGGATAGCCTCGGTCTTAAAGTAGTCGCCGAAGGAGAAATTGCCCAGCATCTCAAAGTAGGTGCCGTGGCGGGCGGTCTTGCCGATGTTCTCAATGTCGCCGGTGCGGATACACTTCTGGCAGGTGGTGACACGGCGGCGGGGCGGGATCTCGTCCCCCGTAAACCAGGGCTTCATGGGGGACATGCCTGCGTTGATGAGCAGCAGGGACTTGTCGTTTTTGGGAATCAGGGAAAAGCTGGGCAGACGGAGATGGCCTTTCGTCTCAAAAAACTTCAGGTACATCTCACGCAGGTCATTTACGCCAAAGGGTTTCATGTTTTTCTTCCTCCATACTTGATTGTTCTATTCCAAAAAAGAACCTCCGCCCCCGGTCAGAGACCGTCAGGGGCGAAGGCAGATGCTCGCGGTACCACCCTGATTTTCCCGCTGAGCGGGAATCTCGGACACTCGTTAACGGGAGTGAAGCGGCCTGCTCCTCGCAGGCAGCTCGGAAGTGGCCTGCGCAAAATCGTGCTGCGGAGCTTTCACCCTTCTCCGCTCGCTTGGAACCGGTTTTTTGCGCTTGGCTTCGTCATTGCTGTAGAATCATTCCCATTTTACCACGGAAATTTCGGCTGTCAATGGCAAAATCAGAATTTATGACGGCTTTTCGCATGGAGAGGAACTGCCCACGGCCAGGGGGCATTGCTTTTTTCGGGAAATTCGATATAATATAGGGACAGCCCCATCCATAGAAACGGGGCGGGAAAGGATGAAAACGGTGCCAGAGGAGAAAAAGAAACCGGCTGCGCCGTCTCCAAAGAAGCCCGATCCGAAGTCGGAGGAAGGCGCAAAGGAGAAAGAATATAAACAGGCGGAACAGATCTTCGGCTGGAGCCGCTGGGCTGTGGGCTACCAGAACCGGGCACAGATGTGCCGGCAGGCGGCGGAAAAATTCCAGTCGCTGGGCAGCTACAAAGACAGCCCTGCCAGAGCTGCGGAGTGTCTGGCGGCGGCAGAGCGGGCGGAGAGCGAGGAGCGGGACGCCGACTTCCGGAAGATCATGGAGGAGGCAGATCATGCCAAAACGCCGGACGACTACCTCTATGCCGCAGAGGCGCTGAACCGTATGCCCGACCATCCTGAGGCCGAGGCGGCAGAGCGGATGTGCGTGGATCAATACCGCCGACTGCGGAAACGGGCCGGCAGACTCCGGGTCGCTGTGGCGTTGCTGCTCTGTCTCGTTCTTGCGCTCGGCGCTGTACTGGTCCGGACGCAGACGCTGCAGTACGGCCTGGGAACGGTCTGCGTGGCGCTGAAGCGCTATGACAGTGCGATCAAATGGTACCGCCAGGCCCCCAATTATGAGGACAGCGTGGACAGGATTACGGAGTGCAGCTACCTCCGGGCGGCGGAGTTGTTTGATGAAGGCTGGTATGCCACTGCATACAAAACATACCGGGCGATCGGAGACTATCGGGGAGCAGAGGCATGGGCGGAGGAGAGCTTCCGGCGCATGCTGGCCCGGCAAAAGCCCGGCAGCGTTGTGGAATTTGGCCAAGATGAATCCGGCAAGCTGGTGAAGTGGTATGTGCTGGACAACAACGGCGATACGGTGACGCTGATTGCGGAATTTGACGAAGCCCGTGCCTTTGACAGCAGCGGAGAGCAGCGGACATGGGCAGACAGCGAGCTGCGTCTCTGGCTCAATACAGAGTTCCTGTCCCAGACCTTCCTCAGGTACGAGCGGGATCGGCTGGCTCAGCCCGTTCTCCACAGTGACGGTGGCATCTACGGACTGGACGGCGGAGCGGATACTGCGGATCAGGTGTATATTCTCAGCGCCGAAGAGGCGCAGGCGTATGCCGAGGTTCTCGGTGCGGTGGGCGACAACGGAAAGGCCAAGGATAAGTATTCGGCGACGGCCTACGGCTGGTGGCTGCGGACGCCGGGCGCGGCGGACTGCGGCGCAGCGGTTGTGAATCAGGACGGCAGCATCGACTACTACGGTCACGATCAGGCTTCGGACCAGACCAGAGTCCGGCCGGTCATCCAGGTATCTATCCAGCCTTAACCGGCAAAATGGGAGACAGCGCAATGCGTGCTGTCTCCCATTTTGTCGTGTGTTTATCATTCCTCAGTACTCCACCCGTCTCCCTTGGGGTCGTGGAGCCAGCTGGGCTGACTGCGCAGCTTGATGCCGGACAGGATCCCCATGGCGGCATAGGCGGTGATGAGGGAGGAGCCGCCGTAGCTGACAAAGGGCAAGGTCAGACCGATGACCGGCAGCACATACAGGCACATTCCCACATTCAAAACCACCTGCACCAGAAACATTCCGGCATAGCCGATGGCCAAAAGCCCGTCAAAGGGAGAGCCGGCGTGTATAGCAATATAGATGCATCGGAGGATAATGGCGGTCAGCAGCAACAGTAAGACGGCAGCGCCCAACATCCCCAGCTCTTCACAGCAGGCGGAGAAGATGAAGTCGGTATGGCGGGCGGGCAGGGCGCTGCGGTAGGCAGCCTGGGTCAGATTGCCCTGAAGATAGCCCATGCCCAGCCCTTTGCCGGATTGAATGGCGAGAAGAGAACGGGTCTGCTGAAAACCCCGGTACATGGGATCCAGATCGTGATTGAAGCAGACGAGGATCCGCATCTTCCAGTAGTTGTCCTCCGGCAGACGCAGCCACAGCACGGATCCGCCCAGTGCGGCGGTGACCAGTCCCAGCGAAAACCACGACCAGTGAAGGCCTCCCGCCCAGACCATGATAAGAAAGAGAAAGACGTAGACCAGAGCGGAGCCTGCGTCTCCGGAGACGAGGAAGATCAGCCCTACGAAGAATCCCAGATGGGCGCAGAGGGCGGCCACGGAGAGAGGATGGCTGATCCCCCGGCGACGCTGGAGAGAGACGATCTGCCTGGCAAGGAGCATGGAGAAGGTCAGCTTGACCATCTCCGCCGGCTGAACGGAAAAGACGGGAAAGGCGATCCAGCTTCGGTTGCCGCCTACGGTATGTCCCACGCCGGGGACGGCCAGAAGGGCGATAAAGAGGGCGCTGGCGCCAAAGAGCCACGGCCATCGTGACAGTACCGTGTCCAGATTCAGCTGGGACAGAACAAAGAAGAACAGAATGCCGATGACCATGGCGATCGCCTGCTTCATCGGGTAGGAGTGAAGGAGAGGGTCGTACCGGGTGGCGGAATAGATCAGCGCAATGCCGAAGAGATTGACGGCAATGCACAGTCCCAGCAGCACATGGTCGGCCTGAACAAAGGTGTCGTGGATCAGATCCCACACGGCGGACATGGGCAGCCCTCCTTTTTCAAAAATGTGCTCTCATTATAGCACGGGACAATTAGGGATTACAAGGGAGAAAGCCACGCTTGCAAATTGCAGAAAAACTTGCTATACTTGACCGAAACAGGGATTCAAACAGGGAGGAGGAGAGAACATGCGCTACACGACCGCATCGCCGGAGGAGACGGAGCGGCTGGGCGAACGGCTGGGTCGGCTGGCGCAGCCTGGCACGGTGATCGCCTACACCGGAGATCTGGGGGCGGGAAAGACTGCCTTCACCAGGGGGCTGGCCAGAGGGCTCGGCATCACGGAGCGCATTACCTCTCCCACCTTTACCATCGTGGACGAGCATTTGGAGGGGCGGCTGCCCCTGTTCCACTTTGACCTCTACCGACTCTCCTCGGCGGATGACCTCTATGACATCGGCTGGGAGGACTATCCCGCCCGGGGCGGTGTCTGCGCCGTGGAGTGGAGCGAGCGGGCGGAGGCGCTGTGGGACGAGGATACTGTCCGGGTGGATCTCCGCCGGGGCGCGTCGGAGGACGAGCGCCAAATTACGATCACGGGGGTGATGGGGCTTTGAAGATTCTGGCGATTGAGACCAGTGCCAAGGCGGCGTCGGTCTGCCTCTGCGAGGATGAATTTCTCATCGCCCAGAGCTACCAGAACAGCGGCCTGACCCACAGCCAGACCGTTCTCCCCATGTGCGAGAGTATGCTGAAACACTGTGGTGCTGCACTGAGGGACATTGACCTGATCGCCTGCGCCGCAGGGCCCGGATCATTTACGGGGCTGCGGATCGGGCTTTCTACCGCCAAGGGTTTGGCATGGAGTGCCGAAAAGCCCTGCTGTGCCGTCTCCACCCTGGAGGCCATGGCGTGGCAGCTTTCTCATGTGCCGGGAGAGATTCTCTGCGCCATGGACGCCCGGCGGAATCAGGTCTATAATGCCCGTTTTTCCTCTGACGGGACGACATTGACCCGCTTGTGTGAGGATCGTGCCATTGCCCTTGCCGACCTTTTTGCGGAATTGGATGGCAAAACAGAGCAAATTATCGTTGGCGATGGGGCGGAGCTGTGCTATAATTACGGCAGTCAAACGGGAGCGGCGGTCAAGCAGGCTCCCCCGCACCTCCGTTTTCAGTCCGCCTGGGGCGTGGCACGAGCGGCGCTCCGTCAGGCGGCGGAGGGCAAAGTGACCGACGCTCAGGGACTTGACGCCAACTATATCCGTCTCTCTCAGGCGGAGCGGGAGCGTCTGGAACGGATGCGGAAATAGAAAAATATACTGATAAAGGGGAAAGAACTATGCCGAACAACGTACATATCTTTGATCATCCGCTGATCCACCATAAGCTGGCTATTCTGCGGGATGAGCGCACCGGCACACGGGAGTTTCGCACAGTCATCAGTGAGATCGCTGCCCTCATGTGCTACGAGGCCACTCGTGATATGGCCACCCGTGACATTGAGGTAAAGACGCCTGTGGGGGTGGCCCACTGCAAGACGCTGGACGGCAAAAAGGTGGCCATCGTCCCCATCCTCCGTGCCGGTCTCGGCATGGTAGACGGAATGCTCTCCATGCTGCCTTCCGCCAAGGTGGGCCACATTGGGCTCTACCGTGATCCGGAGACCCTCAGCCCCGTCACCTATTACTGCAAGATGCCCCCCGATATTTCCGAGCGGGAGGTCATCATTGTCGATCCCATGCTGGCCACCGGCGGCTCCGCCAGTGCGGCAGTGGAGCTGATGAAGGGCTACGGCTGCAAGAATATCAAGATGATGAACATTCTGGCCGCCCCTGAGGGGATCAAGGTCATGCAGGCGCAGCATCCCGATGTGGATATCTATGTGGCTACCGTTGACGAGAAGCTGAACGATCACGGCTACATCGTCCCCGGTCTGGGTGACGCGGGAGACCGGATCTTCGGCACAAAATAACGCAGTTCAGGCAAGGGAGCAGGAAAAGGGAAGAGGTGCTTTTCCTGCTCTTTTCCATGGAAGAAGGAGTTCTATCATGTGTGGTATTGTAGGTTTTGTGGGAACAGAACAGGCAGCGCCTATCCTACTGGACGGCCTGACCCGGCTGGAATATCGGGGCTATGATTCCGCCGGCCTTGCGGTTTACGACGCGGAGAAGGGCTTGCAGCTGACCAAGGCCAAGGGCAGACTGAAGGTGCTCTCTGACATTACGGACGAGGGCAGGAGCATTCCCGGCACGGTGGGCATCGGACACACCCGATGGGCCACCCACGGCGAGCCGTCGGACGCAAACTCCCATCCCCACCTCAGCAACTCCGGGCAGATCGCTGTTGTCCACAATGGCATCATCGAAAATTACATGGAGATCAAGGAGTATCTGATCTCTCAGGGCGTCATCTTCCACTCGGAGACGGACACCGAGGTGGTGGTGCAGCTTTTGGAGTATTACTACAAGGGCGACATCGTGGACGCCGCCTTTAAGGTGCTCCACCGCATTGAAGGCTCTTATGCACTGGGTATCATCTGCGCCGATCAGCCGGATCAGCTGGTGGCCGCCCGAAAGGACAGCCCGCTGGTGCTGGGCTACGGCGAGGGCTGCAACTTTATTGCCAGCGACGTCACCGCCCTCATTAAGCACACCAAGACGGTGGGCTATATGGAGGACGGGGAGCTGGCTGTCATCACCAGAGACGGCATCCAGGTCTACAACAATCTGAGACAGCCGGTGGAAAAGGTGCGCTCTACCGTGGACTGGGATATCTCCGACGCCGAAAAGGGCGGCTATGAACACTTTATGTTCAAGGAGATTATGGAGCAGCCGGAGGTGCTGCGCAAGGCGGCCTTCCCCCGAATCAAAAATGGCAGGGTGGAGCTGGAGGATCTGAACCTTTGCGACGATTTTATCCGTCAGCTCAGCCGCATCTGTATCGTGGCCTGCGGATCTTCGTACCATGTGGGCATGGTGGGGAAGTACATTCTGGAGGGACTCCTGCGCAAGCCGGTGGATGTGGCGCTGGCCTCTGAGTTCCGCTATGCCAGTCCCATTATTGACGAGAACTCTCTGGTCATCGTCATCAGCCAGTCCGGCGAGACGCTGGATACCATGGCTGCCCTGCGGGAGGCCAGGCGACTGGGCGCCAAGACTCTGGGCATCGTCAATGTGGTGGGAAGCAGTATTGCCAAGGAGTCTGACGATGTGCTCTACACCTGGGCAGGCCCGGAGATCGCCGTGGCAACCACCAAGGCCTACTCCAGCCAGCTCATTGTTCTGACGCTTTTGGGCGTCTACTTCACTCAGGTGCTGGGCACCCTGCCGGACGGCGCGCGGGAGGGGCTGCTGCGCCAGATCCACCTGCTCCCCACTCAGATGGAGGAGGTGCTGGGTGATATTGAGGACATCCAGTACTATGCCTCTCAGTTCTTCAACCATGAGTCCATCTTCTTTATCGGACGGAATCTGGACTATGCCATGGGTCTGGAGGGCTCCCTGAAGCTGAAGGAGATCTCCTACATCCACTCCGAGGCCTACGCCGCCGGCGAGCTGAAGCACGGTACCATCTCCCTCATTGAACCGGGTACGCTGGTAATTGCGCTTGCCACCTACGCCCCCCTGTTTGACAAGGCGGTGAGCAACATCGTGGAGGTCAAGAGCCGGGGGGCCACCGTACTGGCGCTGACTACCGAGTCCAGACAGGAGCAGATGGCAAAGGTGGCGGACGCAGTCATCACCATCCCGGACACCCACCCGCTGCTGCTGCCGTCTCTGGCGGTGGTGCCGCTGCAGCTGTTTGCCTATTATGTGGCACTGCAGCGTGACTGCGACATTGACAAGCCGAGAAATCTGGCCAAGAGCGTCACCGTGGAATAACCGATCCATCAGTCCACCGCCTGTCCCAACGGATGGGCGGTGGATTTTCACTTTCAGATAAATTTAAGCAGTCAGCCCTTGTGTGAATGAGGGAAATGATGCTATAATGTCATCGTACATTGGCGAATTGTGCAGATTTATGTCCCGGCGCAGGCCAACTGCCGCCGAACGATAGAAAAGAGTGTGATAACCATGGAGCAAACCCGGGAGCAGACCCCCAAAAAGCGCCGGGTGCGGCGGAGCAGCTGGTCGGTGCTGGAGCTGGCCATGTTTGGACTGGCCTTCGTTTTGGCATTTGTGATGACCGTCTCCGGCTTGGTGCGGCTGGTTCATCTCTTCTCGGGCGGAGCGGAAAAGGAAGAGGCTCCCACAGTGACCGTAGGAGGCGGCGCATCTGAACAGACAGAGGACGGGGAGAATGGCACAGATACCCCGGATACTCAGACGCCCATTACCGACAGCGGCCTGACTCAGTTTGCCGGGGACACGGGCTACGGCGGCCAGCTCTATGCCCTGTTGGACAGCTATCCCGAGGCTGCCTATGTGCTGCGGAACATTGACCTCTATCCGGAAGAACTGCTGGAGTTTGTCATTCGCTATCCGCAGGCTATGCCCTTTGCCGCCTCTTATCCGGACTATGACCGTATGGGCATCCACCGGGAGATCGACCTCTCGGAGGAGGGACGTCAGGATACGGTGCCGCTGCTCATTCAGTGGGACACCCGCTGGGGCTACGAGACCTACGGAGACGGAATGCTGGGCTGCACCGGCTGTGGGCCGACCTGCCTTTCCATGATTTCACTCTATTTCACCGGCTGGCATGACAACGACCCGCTCTCTGTTGCAAATTATGCGCAGGAGAACGGTTATTACGTCAGCGGCTCCGGCTCCGCGTGGACGCTGATGAGTCAGGCCTGTGTCAACTTCGGCGTGGTCAGCAAGGAACTGCCTTTGGATGAGAATAAGATCATCGCCTCTTTGGAGGAGGGCAAGCTGGTGGTCTGTGCCATGGGGCCCGGCAACTTTACCGACAACGGTCATTACATTGTCATTGCGGGACATAACGACAGCGGCTTTATCATCCGGGATCCAAACAGTCCGGAAAACAGCGCACGGACATGGAGCTTTGACGAGTTCAGCGATCAGATCAGGAATTTGTGGAGCTTTGAGACAGCATAATTCATGTGCTCCAACCCCGGCTGTGCCGGGGAGAATGGAATAAACAGAAGCGTAGAGGCTGACAGAAAAAGCCTCCGATAACGTGCTTTCGACACCGCCTTTAAGGCGAGCTAGCAATCTGCCCCTTACAGGGGCCTAGTCAAGACCTCCACTTGAAGTGGTGGTCTTGACTTTTTTAAATAAAATCCCGCCGATTTCCAAAGAAATCGGCGGGATTTATCAAGCTGATGGTCAGAATCGAACTGACAACCTTCTCATTACGAGTAATAAAATATATGTCATATTTGTTCAAATAATTATCGTTATCGTATATTGTCGTAGTTATTTTAGAACAAAAAAGTTCCTATCGTACATCATCGTTGTGCGGTGTAAAGCATCGTTGTGCGGTGAGTTGTGCGGTGAAAATAAGCAAGTGCTAACCCTGAAAAATGCGTTTTTCAACAGTTCCCCCGTCCAAAGCGTCCAAAACGTCCAAAACGGTTTAAGTGCCATTGAGAAGTACAGGAAATGCAACAAATGCAACAAATAGCTATTGTCTTATAACAAATCGGCGCATGAAATTGATTGTGTCTGGCCGTCCAATTCGTGTCCACTTCGTCCAAAACGCAGCGAG
>CACYLC010000004.1 GCA_902775105.1 Oscillospiraceae bacterium | reverse complement strand
TCGATGATCGCCGGATTTCCGTGATCGGCGGGGCGTCGAGGACGCCGCCCCGTACGAAATGGGGCTTCAAGCGTCCAAATGCTTATAAGAGGGGAGAACGCTCAATGAAAATCCGAGCCACCCAAGCCATCATGGAGTGCCTGCTGGAGCAGGAGGTGGACACCGTCTTTGGCTATCCCGGCGGTACCATTCTCAACGTCTATGACGAGCTGTACAACTATAAAGATAAAATCAGGCACGTCCTGACCGCCCACGAGCAGGGCGCCTCCCACGCTGCCGACGGCTACGCCCGGTCTACCGGCAAGGTGGGCGTCTGCTTTGCGACTTCCGGTCCCGGAGCGACCAATCTCACCACCGGCATCGCCACCGCCATGATGGACTCCTCCCCCGTAGTCTTTATCACCTGCAACGTGACAGAGCCTCTTTTGGGCAAGGATTCCTTTCAGGAGGTGGACATCACCGGCATTGCCATGCCGATTACGAAAGCCACCTATCTGGTCCGGGACGCCCAGTCCATCCCGGACATTATGCGGCAGGCCTTCGCCGTGGCGGCCACAGGCAGACCCGGCCCGGTGCTGATCGACTTTCTGAAAAATGTCACCAATCCCACCGAGCTCATCGACTACGAGTTCATCCCGTGGTATGAAAACCGCACCTGGGGCAGCGTCCGGGAGCTGAGTGAGAGCCACAGCCTCAAGGCCCCGGAGCCGGACCATCAGGATATCGACATTCTGGCGGAGATGATCGCCCAGAGCGAAAAGCCCCTGCTCATCTGCGGCGGCGGTGTTGTCCGGGGCAGGGCGGACAGGGAGTTCCGGGAGCTGGCTGAAAAGCTGGATGCTCCCGTGGCCATCACCCTCATGGGCGGCGGCGGCTTCCCCGGAGCCCATCCCCTCTCCACCGGCATGGTGGGCATGCACGGCAGCCGGGCCTCTAATCAGGCCTGCCACGAGTGCGACCTGCTGATTGCCGTGGGCTGCCGGTTCTCCGACCGGGTGGCGCTCAATCCGAAAACCTTTGCCAAACAGGCTAAAATCGTCCACATCGATATTGACCGGGCGGAGATCGACAAAAATGTCCTCACCGATCACCATATCGTAGGCAATGCCCGGAGAGTGCTGGAGCTTTTAAATGAGCGCATTGGCCAGTACGACCACAGGTCGTGGAAGGAGCACATTATTCCGCTCCGGCAGCCTCAGGTGGCTGAGGACAGCGAAACGCTGACGCCTAAGCAGGTGCTGGAGACGATTCGGCGAATGGCTCCTCAGGACACCATCGTTGCCACCGACGTGGGACAGCATCAGATGTGGTCCATCCAGTATTTCCACTTCGACTATCCCGGACAGCTGCTCACCTCCGGCGGCTTCGGCACCATGGGCTTCGGTCTCGGCGCCGCCATCGGCGCCAAGTGCGGCAATCCGGATAAGGTGGTCGTTCACACCACCGGCGACGGCTGCTTCCGCATGAACTGCCATGAGCTGGCGACCGTGGAGCACTACGGCCTGCCCATTATTACCGTGGTCTTTAATAACGGTACACTGGGTATGGTACGTCAGTGGCAGAACCTGATTTACAAGAAGCGGTTCTCCGAGACCACGCTGGATAGAGGCCCCGACTTCGTCAAATTGGCGGAGGCCTACGGGCTGCGGGGCAAGCGGGTGACGAACCTTCAGGAGATGGAAGAGGCCATGGCTGAGGCACTCTCTGCCGGCTGCGGCTACGTCATCGACTGCGTGCTGGACATTGACGAGATGGTGCGGCCTATGGTGCCCGGCGGCGGCAACATCACCGATTTCCTGCTGAAGTAAGGGGGTAAGAGCGATGAAACGAGAATTTGATCCCACAAAAAAGCTCTATACCCTGTCCCTTCTGGTGAAGGACATCCCCGGCGTGGTCTCTCAGGTCTCCCGCCTGTTCTCCCGAAAGGGGTATAACATTGAGTCCATCGCCTCCGGCGCCTCCAAGGAGCCGGGTATTACCCGGATCACCATTGTCATCCAGGGAGATGAGCTGATGATCGACCAGATCGCCGCCCAGTGCCGCAAGCTGCTGCCGGTGATCGCCGTCAAGGTTCTGGACAGCGAAAGCTCCATCCAGCGGGAGTTCGCCCTCATTAAAGTGAAGGCGGACGACCTGAACAGCCGGGGAGAGATCATTCAAATTGCAGACGTCTTCCGGGCGAGCGTCATTGACGTCAGCCGGGAGACCCTCACCGTCGCCGTTTTCGGCGGCAGTGACAAAACCACCGCCATTCTGGGTCTGCTGCGTGAATTCGGCATTCTGGAAGTGGTTCGTACCGGTACTATCGCCATGGAACGTGGGCGTAGCACAATATATGATGAGACAAAACTCAAGGAGGAATATAACTATGGCAAAAATGTACTATGAGAAGGACTGTGACCTGTCCAACCTCGACGGCAAGAAGGTGGCCGTCATCGGCTACGGCTCTCAGGGTCATGCCCATGCCCAGAACCTGCGGGATTCCGGCGTGGATGTGATCATCGGCGTCCGTCCCGGCAAGAGCTTTAAGAAGGCTGAGGAGGACGGCTTTGAGACCTATCCTGTCGCAGAGGCCGCAAAAAAAGCTGACATCATTATGATGCTGGTCAACGACGAGCGGGCCGCCCAGATTTACGCTGAGAGCATCAAGGACAATCTGGAGCCGGGCAACGCCATTGCCTTCGCTCACGGCTTCAACATCCGCTACAAGCAGATCGTGCCTCCCGCTGATGTGGACGTCTTTATGGCAGCTCCCAAGGGCCCCGGCCACACTGTCCGCTCTCAGTACGTCGCCGGTAAGGGCGTGCCCTGCCTGATCGCTGTCGAGCAGGACGCCACCGGCCACGCCCGTGACATCGCTCTGGCCTATATCGCCGGCATCGGCGGCGCCCGTGCGGGCATTATGGAGACCACCATGGACACCGAGACCGAGACCGACCTCTTCGGTGAGCAGACCGTCCTCTGCGGCGGCGTGGTCGATCTGATGCAGTGCGGCTTCGAGGTGCTGGTGGAGGCCGGCTACGACCCCGAGAACGCCTACTTCGAGTGCATCCACGAGATGAAGCTGATCATCGACCTGATCAACAAGGGCGGCGTGGCAGCCATGAACTACTCCATCTCCGACACCGCTGAGTACGGCGAGTATGTCTCCGGCCCCCGTGTCCTGCCTCACGAGCAGATCAAGGCCAACATGCGGGCAGTCCTCTCCGACATTCAGGACGGCACCTTTGCCGGCAAGTGGATCGCTGAGAACAAGAACGGCCGCACCTTCTTCAACTCCAAGCGTGCCCAGCTGGCAAAGCACCCCATGGAGATCATCGGCAAGGAGCTGCGTGACAACATGCTGTGGAAGGACAGCGCCGAGGGCGACAAGGGTCTGGACTCCGCCTCCAACTGATCGAAATTGCATCTGATTTTCCTGACAGGGCGGGCCCGGCGTCCGCTCTGTTGGCGCTCTTTGAAAGGAGGAATCTGACATGAAAAAACTGACCGCAATGCTGCTGGCAGTTCTGATGATGCTCTCCCTCACCGGATGTAATCTGGCTGACCTGCTGGGCCGCAAGGACAACCCGTCCAATAACTACGACGCCGACGGGTTTACCGGCAACAACGACGAGGACTACGATTATGACTCCGATTACAACGCCGCCAACGGCATCGGCGACACGGTAGAGACCTATTTTTTTGATTTCCGGGTGGACGATGCCTATCTGACCCATGAGCTGGGCGACTACTCTGCAGAGGATGGCTATCAGATGCTGGTGGTGGAGCTGATGGTGCGCAACACCTTCCATAGCGAGATCACCATGTATGACACGGACTTCCAGATTCAGTGGGGCGACGGCGACGAGGATTACGGCTGGCCGATGTCCGATCTGGATATGGAGGGAATCCTTCCCGAGGCCTACGACCTTGCCAGCGGCGAGCGCACCACCGGCTATCTGGTCTATACCGTCCCCCAGGACTGCGAGGATTTTGCCATCGCCTATCTGGAGGAGTTTGATGACGACACCACCGGTGACGTCCACTTTGTCTATTTTACCGCTGCGCAGGCGGACCGGCAGCCCGCTTGATCCGAGTCCAAGGAGGAACTACCATGCGTTCTGATAACGTCACCCAGGGCGTGGAGCGTGCCCCCAACCGCTCCCTGTTTGCCGCTCTGGGCTATACAAAAGAGGAGACCGACCGCCCTCTGGTGGGCATCGTCTGCTCCCATAACGAAATCGTTCCCGGCCACATGAATCTGGACAAGATTGCCGAGGCGGTCAAGGCAGGCGTCCGTCTGGCCGGAGGAACCCCCATCGAATTCCCCGCCATCGCCGTCTGCGACGGGATTGCCATGGGGCACATCGGCATGCGGTACTCTCTGGTCACCCGTGACCTGATTGCCGACTCCACCGAGTGCATGGCCATTGCCCACCAGTTTGACGCCCTGGTCATGATCCCCAACTGTGACAAAAACGTCCCCGGTCTCTTAATGGCCGCCGCCCGCATCAATGTCCCCACCATTTTCGTCTCCGGCGGCCCCATGCTGGCAGGGCATCTGGACGACGGACGACGCACCTGTCTCAGCGATATGTTCGAGGCTGTGGGCGCCTACCACGCCGGGACACTGGACGAGGCGGGCGTGGAGGAGTACGTGATGAACTGCTGCCCCTCCTGCGGCTCCTGCTCCGGTATGTACACCGCAAACTCCATGAACTGTCTGACCGAGGCCATTGGCATGGGTCTTCGGGGCAACGGCACCATCCCCGCCCCCTACTCCGCCCGGATTCGGCTGGCCAAGCAGGCGGGTATGCAGATCATGGAGTTGCTGAAACGGGATATCCGCCCCCGTGACATTATGACGGAGGAGGCCTTCCACAACGCTGAGATCGTGGACATGGCGCTGGGCTGCTCTACCAACACCATGCTGCATCTCCCCGCCATCGCCCACGAGTGCGGCATTGAGATCGACTTGAACCATGTCAACGACTTTAACGCCCGCACCCCCAACCTCTGCCATCTGGCGCCCGCAGGCGCCACCTTTATGGAGGATCTGGACAGAGCCGGCGGCGTTTACGCCGTCATGAAGGAGCTGGCGGATGCGAGGCTCATCAAAACCGACCTCATCACCTGCACCGGCAAGACGGTGGGGGAGAATATTGCGAATGCAGAAAACCGCAACCCGGAGGTCATTCGCCCCATCGACAATCCCTATCTGGCCACCGGCGGCATCGCTGTGCTGTTCGGCAATCTGGCAGAACACGGCTGCGTGGTCAAGCAGTCCGCCGTGGCTCCCGAGATGATGCAGCACTCCGGCCCCGCCCGAGTCTTTAACTCCGAAGAGGAGGCCATCCGTGTCATCTACGCCGGCGGCATCCATCCCGGCGACGTGGTGGTCATCCGCTACGAAGGCCCCAAGGGCGGCCCCGGTATGCGGGAGATGCTCAACCCCACCTCCGCCATCTGCGGCATGGGACTGGGCAGCTCCGTGGCCCTCATCACCGACGGGCGCTTTTCCGGCGCCACCCGGGGCGCCGCCATCGGCCACGTCTCTCCGGAAGCTGCCGCCGGCGGTACCATCGGTCTGGTAGAAGAGGGAGACATCATCTCCATCGACATCCCCAACCACAAGGTCACGCTGGAGGTTTCCGACGCCGTGCTGGCCGAGCGGAAGGCGAACCTGGTCATGCCCGAGCCAAAGGTTAAATCCGGATACTTGGCAAGATATGCCAAGCTGGTGACTTCCGCCGACAAGGGCGCTGTACTGGAAGGATAAGCCGAACACTGCAATTTGCCGATTTGGGTGCAACACCCGAATCGGCAAATTTTTTCGCTGTTTATCCATCCCCAGGCAGCCATTTTAAAAATGCAGTTGCCAAAAGTCTGTTTTCTAATTATAATGGGACATGTATGATCATTTTCACCAAAGGAGGCTCGCTCCATGGGCTGGGCCATCTATTATCACATTGACTGCGGAAAGGCCGCCATTCTCCGCTGCGTGGGAGATGGGTCGCCGCTCACGCTCCCCGAGTCCATTGCAGGCTGTCCCGTGACAAGCCTCGGGCCGGACTGCTTCGGCAGCGGCGGCGCTGAGACGGAGGATCGGCTGATCTCCACGGAGCCCTCCCGGCTGCCTCCCGTCTCCCGGTCGGGCGGCACCCTCTGCCGCATTTCCCTCCCGGATTCCATCACCTCCATCCGCGACCGAGCCTTCGCCCGCTGCGGTCAGCTGCGGCGGCTGACCCTGCCCCGCTCCCTGTGCGATTTGGGTGTGCGGGTCTTTGACCAGTGCGGCAGTCTGGAGCATATTGAACTGCCGGAAGGGATCACCGCCCTGCCGGACTACGCCTTCTCCCAGTGCCGCAGGCTGGAGCGGGTGACGCTGCCCTCCGGCATGGTCTCGCTGGGCAGTCACGCCTTTTATAACTGCGTGGCGCTTCAGGCGCTGGAAATTCCCGACTCCGTCACCTTTGTGGGCGGAGGACTGTTTATGAACTGCAAGACGCTCTCCCGGCTGACCCTGCCCCTCGGGGTCAATCTCAGCGTACTGCTCTCCGATCTCTCCAACGATCTGGATCTGTCCGTGCGCTGCCCGGACGGAGTCGCCCGGTTCTTTCTCCCCGGCTTTTCCTACGAATATGAGGACATCAACGCCCCCCGTATGTGGCGCACCATTACCTACGGCTCAGGGCAGCTCTACCGGGAGTGCTTTTCCAGCCGGGACATTGACTTTGACCTCTACGAGAGCTACTTCGATCTGGCGTTAAAACAGGATGATTTGAAAGACACCGTCCGTATCGCCTGGTATCGGCTCCGCTGGCCCTATGGGCTGGGCAAGGAGAAAGAAATCTACCTCTCCCACGTCACAGCGCACTGCGACGAACTGCTCCGCTTTTTGATGGAGCAAGAGGATGAGGAGGGGTTGGAGGCCATGTTCTCCCTGCTCTCCCTCTCCCCGGAGCAGCTCGACCGCCTTTCCGCTCTGGCAAGCCGGTGGGGTAAGGTGCGGTTTGTCAGCCGCATATTACAAGCCCGCATCAGCCTGGGCGGCGGTGCGGACAAGGAATTTGACCTTTGAGGAGGTTTTCTCATGTATTTGAAATCTGTCACTGTGGGGCCTGTGGCTACCAACTGTTATCTGCTGGGGGACGAGGAGACCCGACTGGCCGCTGTCATTGATCCGGGCGACCGGGGTGCGCGCATCTATCAGCTGCTCCGGGAGGCGGGCTATGCCCCCGCCATGATCCTGTTGACCCACGGCCACTTTGACCATGTGAACGGTGTCCGGGATTTTCTGGCTCAGTCCGGCTCCCTTCCCGTCTACATCAGCGAAAAGGACTACCCCCTCAGCCCTACCAACTTCCACGTCTCCGCCTTTGGGGCAGGGCTGGGTGAATTGGAGGAGGCCCGCTTTCTCACAGAAGGAGATACGCTGACGCTGGGCAGCCTCACCATCTCCGTACTGGAGACCCCCGGCCACACCGGAGGCGGTCTGACCTACCGGGTGGAGGATGTTCTCTTTACGGGAGACACGCTCTTTGCCGGCTCCTGCGGGCGGACGGACTTTGTGAACAGCGACCCGGAGGCTATGCTGTCCTCTCTGAAAAAGCTGGGTGAGCTGGAGGGCGACCTCACCGTCTGCCCCGGCCACGGCAGCTGCTCGACTCTGGAGCGGGAACGGCAGAGCAATCCCTATCTGCGCGAGGCGCTGGGGCTTTGATCTCCCCCATTGAGCAGAACGATGGCACCCAGAATGAGGGCAATGCCGATGAGCTTGAGCAGGTCATGACTCTCGTGAAAGACGGTCATGCCGATGACCGCTCCCACCAGCGGCTCCACCGCAACAAGAATGGCGGCTCGGCCGGACTCCATCCGCTGCAGTCCCCATGTATAGAAGAAATAGGGCAGGACGGCGCAGATCACCCCCACGCCCAGGCACCAGAGAATCAGGCTCGGCTGTGCGGACACAATGCGCAGCACGCGGCCGGGATGCCCCATGGGCAGTGAGCCCACAAGACCAAACAGGAAGGTGTAGGCCGTCACCGTCATTGTGTCGTACTTTTCCAGTGCGAACCGGCCAAAGACGGTATAGAGGGCGTAGAACAGGCCGGAGCCGAGTCCGGTCAGCAGCACCAGAGGCGGGATGGAATATCCCCCTCCCGCCAGCCCGGCCACGAAAACGCACCCCAAAAAGGTCATGGCAAGGGCAATCAGTTTGCGGCGGGTGATCTTCTCCCTGAAGATGACGGCAGAGAGCAGCATAACAAAGATGGGGGAGGTATAGAGCAGCACCACCGCCACCGACGCCTGACTGCTCACAATGGTGCTGAAATAAAAGACGTTAAAGAGTACCACGCTGACGATCCCGGTACCCACGAACATCCAGATGTCCCGCAGCTGTATTTTCAGCTTTTCCGGTGCACGGACAGCTACCACTGCGGTAAAGCCCACCGCCGCAACTGCCATACGAACCAGAGAGATCTCAAGAGAACTCAGCCCGGCGGCGGACAGGGTCTTGACAAAAATGCTGATGGTTCCCCAAAGGACGCCTGCCAAAATGACAGACGCCGTCGCTTTTCGATTCATGCCAACACTTCCTTTTCTCATTCCGCAATATCATACCAAAATTTTTCGTATTTGCAAGGATTTTTCCCATGAAACTCTATCTGCAAGGACACAACTATCAATATGCGGTGGAACAGATCCTGCTGGTGCTCTTTCCTGAGGAGCGGCCGGAGTATGCTGACACACCTTTTCAGGCGGCCAAAAACGCCTGCCGTTCGACGCTGACGGTCAGAGACGGCGTTGCGGTTGCTGAGACGGAGCTTCACAGGGACGGCAGAACCGTCTCCGCCTGCTCCGAAGCGCCCGCCCCGGATCCCTCCGAGGCGCTGGTCTATGACCGCACGTTGCAGCGCATCCTCAAACAGTCCTTTTACAAGGCCGCCGTCCAGCTTCTGCCGAAGCGCCCGGACTGGGGCGCCCTCACCGGTATCCGCCCCGCCAAGCTGGCCTCCAGAGCGCTGGAGGAGGGGCTGACTGAGCAGGAGGTCACAGAGCGCTTTTTACACGAATACTTTGTCTCCCCCCGGCGCACGAGACTTGCGTTGGAGGCGGCGAAGGCAGGTCTGGAGATCAAGCGCTCCCTGCGGCCCGAGGAGCTGAGCCTCTACATCGGCATCCCCTTCTGTCCCACCCGGTGCGCCTACTGCTCCTTTGTCTCCGCCGACGTCCAGCGGGCGCTGAAATTGGTAGATCCGTTTCTGGAGGCGCTGGATCGGGAGATCGACGCGGTGGCAGAACTGCTCCCCAAGGCAGGGACGGTCATCCGCTCTGTCTACATCGGCGGCGGCACACCCACCACGCTGACCGCTCCCCAGTTGGAGCATCTGCTCTCCCACATCCGTTCCGCCTTCGACCTCTCCCGGCTGTCGGAATTCACGGTGGAGGCCGGGCGGCCGGACACGATCACAGCGGATAAGATGGAGGTACTGCGCCGCTACGGGGTAGACCGGGTCTCCGTCAATCCCCAGTCCATGCGGGACGAGGTGCTAAAAGCCATGGGCCGGGCGCATTCGGCGGAGGACATCAAAACCGCCTATGAGATCGTGCGGAAAGCGGCGCTGCCGGCGGTCAATATGGATCTGATTGCCGGGCTTCCCAAAGACACCGTGGAGGGCTTCCGCTACACGCTGGACACGGTGTTGGATATGGCTCCGGAGAACATCACTGTCCACACGCTGGCACTGAAAAAAGGCTCCCGGCTCATCATGGAGCGGCATGGACTGCCCTCCGGGGAGGAGACTGCCCAGATGCTGGACTACGCATGGACGCGGCTGGAGGCAGCGGGCTACCGCCCCTACTACCTCTACCGGCAGAAGTATATGTCCGGAGCGCTGGAAAATATCGGCTGGTGCAGGCCGGGCTTTGAGGGACTTTACAACGTCTGTATTATGGAGGAGCTGCACTCCATTGTGGCGCTGGGCGCCGGCGGCTCCACCAAGCTGACCGACCCCAACACCGGCAAAATCGTACGCATCACCAATCCCAAATACCCGTATGAATATATTGAGCGCATTGACGGCATCTGTCAGGAGAAGGAGCCTATGATCCCCTTTTTCCGTGCGCTTTTCCGTTAATGGGAACAAAATTGCGGCAAAGGAGGCATCACGCATGTATCTGCTCAACGACATCAACCGGCGTGCCGCCAGCGACCCCGTGGCCTTTTTGGAGGAGAGCGACCGCTCCTTCCAGCGTCACGTCTCTCAGGCAGCGGAGCAAATTCTGGAAAACTGCAGCCGCAGCCCTATTGTCCTGCTGGCCGGCCCCTCCGGCTCCGGCAAGACCACCACAGCCCTGAAAATCGAGCGGGAGTTGGAGCGGCAGGGCGTCAAGACCCACGCCATTGCGCTAGACAACTACTATATGACCCCCGACCGGGTCAACGGCCCCAGAACCCCGGAGGGGGACTACGACTTTGAGTCTCCCCGGTGCCTTGACATGGCGCTGCTGGATCAGCACTTTTCCGCTCTGGAACAGGGGGAGGAAATTCAGGTGCCGGAGTACGATTTTGTCCACCAGCGCCGCTCCTCCGAGCGGTTCACCCCCCTGCGGCTGGGTAGGGACGAGATCGCCGTCTTTGAGGGCATTCACGCCCTGAGTGACGATCTGGCGGGCAAACACGCAGACGCCTTTATGGTCTATATCTCCGCCCGCTCCAATGTGATGCGGCTGGGGCATATTATCTTTAAGGGTACCTGGATGCGGCTGACCCGTCGGGCGGTGCGGGACTACAACTTCCGGGGCAATCCGGTAGAGGACACCCTATCCATGTGGGCAAACGTCCGCCGGGGAGAAAAGCGCTACATCTCCCCCTACAAGGATCGAGCTGATCTGATCTTTGACTCCGCCCTGCCCTATGAGGTCAACGTCCTGCGCCAGTACGCCGAGCCGCTGTTTCAGGCCATTCCCGAGGAGAATATCCGCCGGCGGGAGATTTTGGAGATGATTTGGGCCTTTGACCGGTTCGTCCCCATTGACGATACGCTGGTGGCAAAGGATTCCCTCATCCGGGAGTTTATCGGCGGCGGCACCTTTGACCGGCATTGACGGGCTTTACCTTTTGGGGATTTGTGGTATACTAAACGGGCGCATCCTTCTCCCGGACGTATGCTGCGCCATCCCCTACGAATATCGCTTTTCCTCTATCCCCTTCTATAAAGGAGCCAATTCCCATGCCAGAAAACTGCACCCATGATTGTTCCACCTGCGGTTCGAACTGCCCCTCCCGCACCCAGCCTCAGGATTTGAAAGCCCCGGCCAACGCCGCCTCCCACATCAAGCACGTCATCGGCATCGTCAGCGGCAAAGGCGGCGTGGGCAAGAGTATGGTCACCACTTCTCTCGCTATTGCCATGAGCCGTCTCGGCAAACAGGTCGGCATTCTCGACGCCGACATCACCGGTCCCTCCATCCCCCGAGCCTTTGGGCTGAAGGGGCCTGTTGTGGCGGACGATAACGGGATGCTCCCCCCGAAATCTGCGGGGGGCATCAAGGTCATGTCCCTGAACCTGTTGACGAAGGACGAGACCGACCCGGTGGTCTGGCGGGGCTCCATGATCGCCGGCTGCGTGAAGCAGTTCTGGACGGACACTTATTGGGGCGACATCGACTATCTCTTTGTGGATATGCCTCCCGGAACCGGAGACGTGCCGCTGACCGTATTCCAGTCCCTCCCGGTGGACGGCATCGTGGTAGTCACTTCTCCTCAGGATCTGGTCTCCATGATCGTGACCAAAGCCCTGCGGATGGCGCAGATGATGAAGATCCCCGTCCTCGGTCTGGTGGAAAATTTCAGCTATTTCCAGTGTCCCGACTGCGGCAAGCGCCACCATATCTTTGGCGAGAGCAAAATTGCCCAGGTCGCTGCGGAGAATAAGGTCATTGTCCTCGCCCAGCTTCCCATAGACCCGGCGCTGGCCGCCGCCTGCGACGCCGGGGAGATGGAAAATGCCGAGAATTACCTCATGGGCGCCGCAATTTATATTGACGGGCAGATGCCGGAATAGCAAGGATACACGGACGGACCATTCGTGAATGGCCCCTACGCCCAAATACGGGAAAATCGTAGGGGCGATTTACGAATGACCCGCCGTTTTTTGTACATTTCCTTCGAAAGGCTGTTTTCATGCACGAAACCCACGAAAAACTGGATCGCATCGGCAGGGCAATTCTCTCCTCTGCCCGAAACGAGATCTACCTGAATATGCGCTTTCTGGACATTGCCCTCTCCGGTCTGGACTACGCCATGAATCTGAATACGCCCACGGTAGGCACCGACGGCTTTTCCGTCCAGTTCAACCCCCGGCACCTGATTGAGCTATATCAGCAGGATCTGGTGCTGCTCAACCGGGTCTATCTCCATATGCTGCTCCACTGTCTCCTGCGCCACCCCCTTCATCGGGACGGGCGGGAGGAGGAGCGGTGGGATCTGGCCTGCGACATTGCGGTGGAGTCCATTCTGGATTCTATCGAGAACCGCTGTGTCAGACTCCTCCCCTCCAACCTTCGGGAGGACACCTATGCCGATTTAAAATCTGCCATGCCTGTCCTCACCGCCGAGGCCATCTACCGCTATCTGGGGCAGCAAAAGCCGGATTACGATCAGCAATTCGCCCTGATCCGAGAGTTTTGTCGGGACGACCACCGGTTCTGGCCTCGAGACGAGCAAAAAGAGCAGAATGGGCCCGACAGTCAGTCCTCGGACGGCGAGGGGAACGGCGATTCGGACGACCGCCGTCAGGAACTGGAACAAAAGTGGCAGCATCTGGGCGAAAAGACCCAGACCAACCTGGAGACCTTTTTTGCAGACCACGGCAATCAGGCGGGAGACATTTTGCAGTCTCTCACCATTGAGAACCGGGAGCGCTACGACTACCGCAGCTTTCTCCGCAGGTTTGTTACCACGAGGGAAGAAATGCGGGTGGACACGGACAGCTTTGACTACGCCTACTACGCCTTGGGACTGGAGCTGTACGGCGACATTCCGCTCATTGAGCCGCTGGAATACCGGGAGAGCCGGAAGATACGGGACTTCGTCATCGTCATCGACACCTCGGATTCCTGCTCGGACGGCGTCATCCAGCGGTTTTTGGAGGAGACCCGGTCCGTGCTGTCAGCGGAAGGGCTGTTCTTTGAGGACGCCAATCTGCACATCATTCAGGCTGACGCCGGGGTGCAGACGGATACCGTCGTCCACTCTGCCCAGGAATTGGAGCTGTTCTGCCAGCATTTTGAAGTTCGGGGCTTTGGCGGCACCGACTTCCGACCCGCATTCTATTATGTCAACCAGCTCATAGAACGGGGCGAGCTGACCGATTTGAAGGGACTGCTCTACTTTACCGACGGCTTTGGCACCTATCCGGAGGGTCAGCCGGACTACGACGTGGCCTTTGTCTTTTTCAAGGAGGACTACGCCGCCCCCCCAACACCGCCCTGGGCGATCCGAGTGATCCTGGGGTTGGAGGAGCTGGAAATCGAATAGCATCTTCTAAGCGGGACGTCCAGAGGCTGTCCCTTACGCCCCTTCGTACGGGACAGCGTCCTTGACGTCCCGCTAACCACCGCTTACCTTTTTGAATCAGGAGCGAGCTACATGAACATCAAACAGGCAAAAGAACAGGTCATCCACACCGTCAAGGCCTATCTGACAAAGGACAAATACGGCGGCTGGGCAGTTCCCGTGGTGGCTCAGCGTCCCATTTTGCTGATGGGGCCTCCCGGAGTGGGCAAAACCGCCATCGCCCAGCAGGCAGCCCGGGAGTGCGGGGTTGCTCTGGTGAGTTATACGATCACCCATCACACCCGGCAGTCCGCCATCGGCCTTCCCAGCATCCACACCGCCGCCTATCGGGACAGAACCTTCCAGATCACCGAATACACCATGAGCGAGATCATCGCCAGCGTCTACCGTGCCATGGAGGAGACAGGGCTGGAAAACGGTATTCTCTTTCTGGACGAGGTGAACTGCGTATCTGAGACGCTGGCCCCCGCCATGCTCCAGTTTTTGCAGTGCAAGACCTTTGGCAGCCACCAGCTCCCGGAGGGCTGGATCATTGTGGCGGCAGGCAATCCCCCGGAGTATAACCGCTCTGTCCGGGACTTTGACATTGTGACGCTGGATCGTGTGCGGCGTCTGGATATTGAGGCCAGCTTCCAGCCCTGGAAGGAGTACGCCTATCTCCGTCAGGTGCATCCCGCCGTGCTGGCCTATCTGGAATTAAAGCCCCGTAATTTTTACCAGCTGGAGACCACAGTAGACGGCAAGCGGTTCGCCACCGCAAGAGGCTGGGAGGATCTCAGCCGGCTCATTTCCGTCCACGAACAGCTGGACATCCCCACCAACGAGCAGGTTGTAGCCCAGTACATTCAGCACCCCGCCATCGCTAAGGACTTTGCCAACTACTACGACCTCTATCGGAAATATCAGTCCGACTATGACGTGGAGTCCATCCTCAGCGGGCACCTGACCGAACAGACGGTGAGCCGGCTCCGCCTCGCTCCCTTTGACGAGCGGCTCTCCGCCCTGTCTCTGGTGCTGGACGCTCTGTTTCGCTCCTCACGGGAGGCCAACGAGGAGGACGCCTATGTCACGGCGCTCCATCAAAGGCTGAAAAAACTGATCGGCGCTCTGGAGTCCGGTGTCCCCGCCCCGGACGCCTTTGCCGCCGTCATTGAGGACGCTGAGCGGGTGCAGGCGGAAAAGCGCCGGTCCGGTCTGCTGACGCAGGAGGAAAATCTGGGGCTGAACCGGGTGCTGGACACCCTCTCCGACTATCGTCAGGCTGTCCGTACCGCAGGCGCAGCGGGCAGCGCCGTCGATTTGGTGCGCTCCTTCTTCCGGGAGGCAGTGGCTCGGCGGAAGGCCATGATTGAAACCGGCTCTCTCCGGCTGGATCGAGCCTTTGCTTTGATCGAGGCCGCCTTCGGCGAGGGGCAGGAGCTGGTCATCTTCCTTACCAAACTGACGATGAACCCCTACTCCATGAAATTTATTTCCGACAACGGAAACGCGACATTTTCCGGCTACAATCAGGCGCTGCTGCTGGGCGGACGCAGCAGATCCATCCTCGACGAGTTGGAATAAATGCTTTTTTCATCATTCCCCATGTCCTTTGATAGGGGGAATGATGTTTTTTGTGGAACTTTTAGAAATCCTATTGATTTTTTTATTTTCACCGCTATAATATAATTACAATGATTCTAAGGAAAGGATGTGCACTATGAGCACGCTGCCTATTGTCACCATCAGCCGTCAGTCCGGCAGTCAGGGCCGTGAGGCCGGACGTCTGCTGGCCGATCAGCTTGGGGTTCCCTATTACGACTACGAGATCCTTTCCCGTGCCGCCAGGGAGAGTGGACTTTCCCCCTCCCTCTTTGAGCAGGCCGAGACCTCCGCCGCCGAGCTGCTGGACCGTCTGGAGCAGGGGCTGCCCGCCCAGAATACGCCCATCAACGTCGCCCTTTTCCAGGCTCAGTCCAAGATCATCCGCAAGATGGCGGCGGAAGGCCCCTGCGTCATTGTCGGACGCTGCGCCGACACGGTGCTGCGGGAGTTTCCCAATGTAGTCAATGTCTACATCTATGCCTCGGAGGCAAAACGGATCGAAAACACTGCCCGCAAAAAGCGGGTCAATTCCAAGATGGCGGCGCTGTTTATCCGCCAGATCGACCACAGCCGTTCTGCCTACCACAGCTTCTTCTCCCACCACGCATGGGGCGACATGAGCGCCTACGACCTCTGCGTCTGTACCGACAAGCTCACTCCGGAGGAGACGGCAACTGTCATCAAAAGCTATCTGTTCGCCAAGTCCGGCGAATGAGTGATCTGAAACAGGAGGAATTGGAATGGTCACCGCACTTCCCTTTACGCTCCTCTCGGAGGAGAACTACAACGCCGAAATGGAGCAGGTACTGCTGCGGCTGGAACAGCTGCGTCAGGCCACCGGTATCTGCGCCCGCATTGAAAATCTCGGCATCTACTGGGAGTACTATGCGCCGGACGCCGGGTGCGACAAAGTGATCTTTCTAAGCCACGGCTTTACCGAGTCCACTCTGGAGTATTCCGAGCTCATCGCTTATTTTCTCAAGGTGGGCTACGGGGTCTTTATCTGCGACCACATGGGACACGGCAAGTCCTATCGTCTGGTGCGGGAGACATGGCTGACTCACATTACCTCCTTTTCCGACTACATCAAGGATATGCACTACCTGATCGAGCATGTATTTCTCCCCATGACCGAGGGAAAAAAGCGTGATCTCTACGGCCACTCCATGGGCGGCGCCATTGCCATTTTGTACTTAGAGCAGCATCCCGGCATCTTTGAAAAGGCTGTCCTCTCCTCTCCTATGGTCTCTCCCCTGGCAGGCAATATGCCGGACTTTCTCGGTGGGGCGCTGGCCAGCTTTATGTGCATGCTCGGCCAGGGAGAAAAGCCCATTATGATCCAAAAGCCCTTTGACGGCGAGGATCACTGGGAAGATAACAACTGCACCACCTCCAAAGCCCGCTATCTCTGGTATCTGAACCAGCAGCGGCAGGACATCAATCTGCAAAACTCCGCCGCCACCTACTCCTGGGCCAAAGAGGCCGTCAATATCCAGTACCCCATTCTCGCCCAAGCCTATTCCGTGCAGGTTCCCGTCCTCCTCTGTCAGGCACAGCTGGACACCATCGTCAACCTACCGCCTCAGGATGATCTGGTACACCTGCTCCCCAAGGGGCGAAAAATTGTCTATCACAACGCCAAGCACGATATTTACCGCAGCTCTAATGACACGCTGGCGCAGTTCCTCACGGACATCCTCAGCTTTCTGGAAGAAGAATAAAGCGCCTTCTTTACGCAAAAGCCCGGCTCCCTAATTGAGGGAGCCGGGCTCATTGTTATCCTTTTTTGCGGTACCGCAGGATCCTGCGGCTCATGGGCGGCACGCTGAGATACAGTGCGCCGTTCTTTGCCTCCAGCTGGTCTCCGCTGTCCAAATCGACCGCCGTGGGGAAGCTCCACGGAATAGTCACTTTGGCAGCCTCGGTGCCTGCGTTGGCAGAGACGGCGATGGCCTCGTCCTCCAGCACACGGGCAAAGGAGATGTACTGTCTCTGACAGTGGCCCCAGACGAAGTCGCCGGAGCGGAGACACTCGTTCTCCTTGCGGAGGTTGCCCAGCTCCCGATAGTAGGCGAGGAAGGTCTCGTCCTCTTCTCCCCAGGGGAAGGGGCGGCGGTTGAAGGGATCTTCAAATCCGGTCATGCCCACCTCGTCGCCGTAGTAGACGGTAGGTGCGCCGGGGAAGGTGAAGAGCACCGCCAGACCCAGCTTAAGCCGTTTCCAGCCCCACTCGGCCTCCTGATCGGAGAGTCGGTACTCCGCCCGCTTCTCCTTGCTCCAGTCGTTGCGCTGAGAGCCGGTACCCAGATACGTGAGAATGCGGAGGGTGTCGTGGGTACCCAGAGCATTCATGGCGGAATAAAAGGCGAAGGGAGGATAGTTCTCCCGAATGGTCTCCATCCGCTGCTGGAAGTGTTCCCCGGCGTCGCCCAGCAGGAAATCGATGAGGGCGGAGCGGAAGGGGTAGTTCATCAGACCGTCCAGATGGTGGCCCAGCAGGTGTTTGCGGCGGACGCCGTAGGCCACCTTGTTGGAGCCGTCCTCCCAGACCTCGCCGATGACCACGGCGTTGGGATTTTCAAGCCGGGCGGCATCGTGGATGCCGTGGACAAAGTCGTCGGGCAGCTCGTCAGCCACGTCCAGCCGCCAACCGTCAGCCCCCGCCCGGAGCCACTTGCGGATGACGGAGTCCTCCGCACCGAAGATAAAATCCCGATAGCTCTGACAATGCTCGTTTACTGCGGGCAGGGAGTAAATGCCCCACCAGGATTCGTAATCCTTCGGCCAGTTTTTGAAGCAGAACCAGTCGTAGTAGGGAGAGTCCTTGCTCTGGCTGGCGCCCACAGTGTCATAGAATCCGTCGCCGTTAAAATAGCGGCTGACGTAGCCGGTGTGGTTGAATACGCCGTCTAGCATAATGTGAATGCCCCGCTTGTGGGCGGCATCGCAGAGATCCTTAAAATCCTCGTTGCTGCCCAGCATGGGGTCGATGTTGTCGTAGTTAGCGGTGCCGTAGCGGTGGTTTTCCGGTGCCTCGAAAATGGGGCAGAAATAGATGGTCTCCACGCCCAGCGAGGCGATGTAGTCCAGTTTCTCCTCCACGCCCTTGAGACTGCCGCCGAAGAAGTCACGGTTGCGCACTTCGCCCCGCTCGTTGGGACGCCAGACCGGCTCGTCGTTCCAATCCTCATGCACCGTGCGGCCGCCCACCATGCCGGTGGGATCGGGTACCGCAGTCCGGCGGAAGCGGTCAGGAAAAATCTGGTAGCACATGCCCTTGCCAAACCAGTCGGGCACTGCGTCTGTGGGGTCATAGACGGTGAGCTGATAACCGCCCAGCTCCCGGTACTGCCCGTTCAACCCCTCCAGCCGGAAGGAATACCAGATCAGGCCCACATAGTCCCCCACCTCCAGCGAGGCGGTAAAGACGTCCCGACCCCGATCCGTGTCTGTCCAGACCAGCGGGATGTTCCGGGAAAGATTGTCGTCGAACTCGTATTTGACCACCAGCGTACCTCTGGAAAACCCCTCGCTCCGCTGGGGGCGCAGGGTAAACTCCACCTTTGTCCCCGGCGTCACCGCACCGTAGGGACGCTTGTAGTCCAGGCTGCGGGAATTAAAGATCCGGTTATCTTGCATACTATCGAACTCCTTCGATCTGCTTTTCTCTTCTCAAAAGGCCACAGAATTGTGCGGCGTCCGTCCCACGAATCAACCGCAAAGCGGTTGATTTAGCGGACATTATGATAAGTATAACACAGCTTCCCCCCCGTGGAAAGAGGTATTTTACCTTCCTCCCACCGGAATCTCTTCGTCCTCCGGAGCAGCCACCGACAGCCGGTCGGCAAAATATTGCTGCAGAATATCCGCGGCGATCACAGAAGTGGCAGCGCCGGAGCCGCCCTTTTCCACCGCCACGCAGACGGCGATCTGAGGATCGTCCAGAGGGGCAAAGCAGACAAAGAGTCCGTTGGCGTTTTCCTGACCGGAGACCTGAGCGGAGCCGGTCTTGGCGCCTACCTGAATGCCTCCGGCGGTGAGGGTGGAAAATGCCTCCCGCACCGTGGCGGTGCTCTCTACCACCTCATCCATGCCCTGTATTATGGCGGCTCGGTCCGTGTCGGAGAGGGGGACGGTGTTTTGTATCTCCGGCTCATAACGGAATACCGTCTCCGACCCGTCGTAGCTGCTGACACTCCGGAGCAGGTGAGCTGTGTAGCGATGGCCGCCGTTGACCACAGTTGCGATATAGTTGCAGATTTGAAGGGGCGTAAACTGGTTGTCGCTCTGGCCAATGGCGGAGGAGAGGGTGTTGCCGGGGTACCAGATCGTCCCGATCCGTTCGCTGTATTCCGGCCCCGCGTTGACGCCTGTAGACTCGCTCAGCTCGATGCCGGTGGGCAGTCCCAGTCCGTAGGCTCTGGCATACTCCGTCAGGGTGTCGATCCCCAGCTGAATGCCCATGGTATAAAAAAAGATGTTGCAGGAATCCCGAATGGCGTCGCTGACGTTTTCCTCTCCGTGTCTCCCGCCGCTCTGGCGGTAGATCCAGCAGCGGAAGGTGGTGTCCAGATACTCCATCTTGCCGTCACATCGGATGGTGTCATAAGGAGTGATCAGCCCCGTATCCAGTGCGGCGGTGGCGGTCACGATCTTATAGGTGGAGCCGGGGGCGTAAGTGCCGAGAAAGGCACGGTTATAAAGGGGCTTTTTCTCGTCCTGTACCAGTTCCTGGTAGTCCTCCCGATAAGTGGCCAGATCAAACGTCGGCCAGGATGCCGCCGCCAGCACACTGCCGTCCCGGACGTCCATGACCACCACGGCGCTGCCGCCCTCGCCGCCGTTGATCTCCTCGGTGTGCTGTGCCAATGCCTGCTCCGCCGCCGCCTGAAGGTCAATGTCAATGGTGAGGGAGACGGTATCCCCCGCCACCGGCAGCTCGGCGTAGTCTTGACTGAGCAGCGTCCCGTCCAGCCCCGTGATCTGCCGGGCGACCCCTGCCGTTCCCTGCAAATAGTCCTCAAAGGCGTACTCCGCCCCGGAGATACCCACAACGGCGTCCATGGCGTAACCCCGCTCCTTGTAATTCTCTCCCGTCTCCCAGTTCTCCGCCGAGATGGCACCCACCTGACCCAGCAGATGGGCGGCGTAGGGCGTCTCGTAAACTCTCCGGGTGGAGGTACGAATCTCCACGCCGGGGAGCCGCTCCTCCTTCACCCGGGTGATAAATCCAATGTCCACATTCTCGGCAAAGTACCATGTGGTAAAGAGGATCTCCCGCTCCCGGAGATAGCAGGCGTAGAGGACATCCAAAACGTCCGCATCCTCATGCCCCTCCAGCCCGAAGGTCGCCAGCATGGCCTCCGCCGTCTTTGCCGGGTCGTCCGCCGCCATGGGCCATTCCATCTCCTCACAGAGCCGGGCAAAGCGGGTCTGGGTGGCAACGCCCTCCTCATCCAGATAAGAGAAGGGCTCGTCGGAGACGTAGTGCCATTCGCCGCCGCTCCATGTGACGGGAAGGCCGCCTTCGCCGGGAGTGATGCCCGACCGCTGGCACAGCTCCAAAAGACGCCGAACGGTATCTGTCTGGCGGGCATAGTCTCCCATGGCGTCTACGTCCAGCACCACCTGATAGACCGTCTCGTTGGCGACCAGCACGTTGCCGTTGCGGTCCGTGATCTCACCTCTGGCCGCCTCTACCGCCGCCTGCGTGACCACGGTATTGGCGGCGGTGGACTCGTCAATGTCGATGGCGTTTCGAATCTGGGCGTCATAAAGGATGCCCAGAAAGAGCAGCGTCACCGCCGCGGCGATGCAGGCGATAAATCGCCCCCGAAATCGAAATGCTTTTTGTTTTATCATGGGTCAAAACTCCAAGTCGGAACGAAACCGGCGGTAAATATGCCAAAAGAGCAGATAGACGAGGGGCGAGAACAGAAAGGAGTACAGCCCCTCCGCTCCCGCCATGGAAAGCACCGGTCCTGCCGCCTGATCGTCAAAAAACAGTCGCAGCAGCAGCTCCAGTCCCTCCAAAAAGGCAAGGCTTCCCCCGGCGCAGAGGAGATAGCCGTGAAACGTGCGCCCGATGGCTTTGTTTACGGTTGCGCCGCAGAAAAGGCCGATGAGGGTATTGCACCAGATGAGTCTTGCGTGTCCCGGCCCCAATGCCAGTGCGCTGAAAAGTCCCGCCGCAAGTCCAAAGACGGAGCCGGGAAACGCCCCCTCCAAAAAGCCGACTGCCGCCGCAGTCAGGGGAGCCAGCATCGGCAGGGCGCCCCAGAGAGGGAATCGGTTCAGAATACACCGCTCCAAAAAGAAGCAGAGGAAGAATGCCGCCGAGTAGGTCAGCCACTTGGGGAGCGTGCGGTCTGTGTTGGTCATCTCGTCTCCCTCACTCTACGATCTCGAAGTCCTTGATGACAAAGACCTCCTCCAGCCGGTTCAGTTCCGCCGATGGCTTCAGCACCGCGTACCGCTCCGCCCCGGAGGGGGTGTAGTCCACCGTCTCCACCGTGCCAATCGCCAGCCCGGAGGGGTAGATGCCTCCCATGCCGGAGGTCAGCACCTCGGCTCCCGGCTCAAGCTCCGACTGGGCGGAGAGATAGGACAGGCGGCACTTTCCCTCAGGCATGAGGGCAAGGTCCCCCTCCAAAATGCCGTCCTCTCCGGTGGGGAAGGCTCTGGCGCCTATGGAGATGTCCGGATCGAGAACCGTGGCCACCGTAGACCAGTTCAGTCCCGCCTCCCGGACAACGCCCACCAGATAGCCGGCTTCCGTAATGACGCAGTCCCCCTCGCTGACGCCGTGGGCAGTTCCCTTGCTGATGGTGAGGGTAGACGACCAGCTGGTGACGGTGCGTCCGGTGACAGCAGCGGACTCAAAGACGAAATCAGACCGCTTTTCCCGCAACTCCAGCAGCTGCCGCAGCCGCTCGTTTTCCCGCAGCGCTGCGTTGGCCTGGCGGTTCTCCTGCTCCATCCGGGCTACCTGTAATTCCAGCTCCGCCACCCGCTGCTGCAGTGCGCCGTATTCCGTGGCATAGCGATAGACCCCCTGTCCCCAAGAGGTCACAGCGGTGCCCACGGCTCGAAAGGGGGTGGCCAGAACGCCCAGCGCATTTGCCAGGGGGCTTACCGGGAGCAGCGCCGAGCCAATGGAGACCACTGCCGTCAGCAGGAGGGCGACAATGATCACAACAATTCCGTTTTTTCGAAAGAATTCCCTCACAGCGGATTCCTCACCCTTACAGTGTTACGATGCCAAACGCTTTGAGCATCTGCCCCAGCCTGCACACAGGCAGACCCATCACGTTAAAATAGTCTCCCCGGATGCCCTCTACCAGCAGAGCGCCACGACCCTGAATGCCGTAAGCCCCCGCCTTGTCCATGGGCTCTCCGGTGGCAATATAGCGGGAGATCTCCCCCTCCGTCAGGGGGCGGAATACCACCTCCGTGGCCTCGTGGAGCAACTCCAACCGCTGCCCTTGCAGCACGGCGACGCCGGTATAGACCCGGTGGGTACGCCCAGAGAGGATGCGGAGCATTTCAAATGCCTCCTCCCCGCTGTGGGGCTTTCCCAATACCTTCCCATCCAGCGTAACGATGGTATCTGCGGCGATGATCACATCTGAGGGGTCAGCCTGCGCCGCCACTTCCTTTGCCTTGGCGGCGGCCAATGCCTCCACCAGCTTGTCAGGGGGCAGTCCGGCGGACAGATCCTCCTCCCCCTGTGCGGGGATGATGGCAAAGTCCGTCAGGCCCATCAGACCCAGCAGTTCCCGCCGCCGGGGAGACTGGGACGCCAGAATGATCTTCATATATCTCAGTTCCTTCCCGTAGAGCCGAAGCCGCCGGCGCCACGCTCCGTCTCGTCCAATTCATCCGCCTGCTCCAAGACCGCCTGTACCACCGGCAAAATTGCCATCTGGGCAATGCGGTCGCCGGGCTGAACGGTATAATCAGCGTCTCCGCTGTTGTGGAGACCGACTTTGATCTCTCCCCGGTAGTCGCTGTCGATGACGCCCACGCAGTTGGAAGGGGCGATGCCGAACTTGATGCCGAGACCGGAGCGGGCAAAGATGAGCGCCACGTAGTCAGGAGACGGCAAGGCGATGGCAATGCCGGTTGGGATCAGCGCTCTGCCCCCTGCCGGGATGGTGACCGCCTCGTCCAGACAGGCGTGGAGATCCATGGCGGCAGCGCCGCGGCTTGCGTAGTAGGGGGCGGGAATTTCCCTGCCGATCTTGGGAGATACGGCTTTCCATTGCAGTTTCATCAGTCGTTTCCTCTCTCTTTATTCTACATCCCGGAAATACAGTCCCCGGGTGATGTCCATGGGGGTATAACTCCCCTTGCCCTGATAGCGCTCCAAAATCTGGACGCATTCTCTGGGGTTCTCGGTGGTAAAGCTCAGCCGTGCCGCCCAGAGACCCAGATTCCGGTAGCTCTCCTGCTTATCCGCCAGAAACAGCTTCTTGGAGTTGAAAATCTCGCCCCTGCCTCCTCTGGCTGCAAGCACAGGGAACTGGGCTCCGGTACGGTCAGTGAGGGTGTTGGCGCCGTAGCGTCCGTCTCCCTTCCGGACGATGCTGTTCTCTGTAATCATCAGGGGCAAACGTCCGTAGGCGATGATCTCCGTATCCAGCGGCTTATTCAGATCCCGGATGCGGGCAAGTCTCTGCTCGAAGGACAGGGTGGCCGAGATCAGCCCCATCTCCGTCAGCTTTGCAAGCGTCAGGGAGTTGTAGACCCCCAGGCCAAAGTCCCCCCGGCAGGTAAAGTCGTGGCTCACGGCGATCGTCAATGCGCCCAGTTCTCCCACCAGTGCGGTGTAGACCCCCAGCGACTTGACCTGCTCCAGCATCTCGTCCAGCGCCCGCCGTTCGTTGTCAAACAGGATCCGGGGCATGGCGGCACAGACCTCAATGCCCTGCTCTATGGCACAGGCGACAAGCTCCCTCTTTTCCAAAATATGCTCCGGAGTGAGGTAAATCACCTGAGGCTTGCAGGCGATCAGTCCCTCTGTCAGCTGCTCCGCCGAACGGAGGGCAACGGTGTAGGCCGGCGGCTCGGTATAGCCCGTCTCTTTCGGCAGGGAGACAGGGCTGCCGCTGCGCCGCTTGGGCGGTCGGATGCGCTGCTGGCTCAGCTCGTCCAGCAGTCTCCGCCGGAGATTGTTCAGGGCGGACACCGGGACAGACAGACCGCTATCGGCGTCAATCTCCATCTTCTCCACATAGTAGGGGGTGCCGCCGGTGCGCTCTAACTGACGGCGGATGTCCTCCTCCGTCACCGCACGGTGAAGGGCAGTCTCCGGTCTGGAGCCTTCCAGCGATGCCCGGTTTCCTGCCTCGTCCTCCACCGTAATGCACAGCGGCCGCCCTGCTTTCATCCGGACATGCAGCGTCACCGGCACCCTGGGATGCTCCTTGTGATACTCCTGCCGGGTTTTGGCGAAGAGCTTTTCCGGCACCTGCTCCTTTTCGTGGATGCCGAACATGTGTCTGCCCGTCCTGCCCTCGTAATATCCGTCGGTAAAGCCCTGACGGTTAAAGGCGGCGGTCAGGTCGTCCAGCTCCTGCCGGGTAGGCAGTCTCCTCTCCCGGAGGGCGTCGGAATAGACCCTCGTGACGATGGCCACATACTCCGGCCGTTTCATCCGTCCCTCGATCTTGGCGCTGGCGACGCCCATGTCCTCCAGTTCCTTCAGGTGGCTGACCAACGCCATATCCTTCAGGCTGAGGGGATAGCTGTCCGCCGAGCCGTCCCAGCCGTATTTCATCCGGCAGGGCTGGGCGCACATCCCCCGGTTGCCGCTTCTCCCGCCGATGACGGAGGAGAGGAAGCACTGCCCGGAATAGCACATACACAGCGCTCCGTGGACAAAGACCTCAATCTCAATGGGTGAATGGCGGCAGATATAGCGGATCTGCTCTCGGGACAGCTCTCTGGAGAGCACCACCCGCTCCATGCCCAGTGCGGCGCAGGCCATGACACCGTCCAGATTGTGCACCGTCATCTGGGTGGAGCCGTGGACCGGAAGGTCGGGGGCGATCTGCCGTACCAGCTCGGCCACGCCCAGATCCTGCACAATGAGGGCGTCTACGCCGATGTCGCTGCAAAAGCGCACCAGCTTCGCCGCCTGCTGCAGCTCCCTGTCCGAGAGGAGCGTGTTCAAAGTCAGATAGACCTTGACGCCTCTCAGATGACAGTAGTCTACCGTAGTCTTGAGGCCGTTTTCGTCGAAATTGGCGGCGTTTCTTCTGGCGTTAAATTTTCCGTAGCCCAGATAGATGGCATCGGCTCCGCTCTGGACGGCTGCCACCGCCGCCTCATAGGCGCCTGCGGGGGAAAGAATTTCCATCATCGGCTTGTTCCTCCAAAAAATCGGGGCTGTATGACCAGCCCCTGTGTTTTTCTCTTACTTACGGTTCTTCTTCAGACGGGTCAGCTCCCGGCGGGTATCGGCCAGCTCCTGCTTGACCCTGGTGCTCTCCTCCAGGCAGTCCTTCAGCTGCGCCCGGAGAGACTGAGCCGTCTCGTTCTCCTTACTGGCCGAGTCCACGGCGTTGATGGCGGTCAGTACAGCGGCATCCAGCGCCGAGACGTGGCTCTGCTGGAGGACAGAGGTCATCATTTGATCCACCTGAGCGGCGGCAGCCTCTACGCCGGCCTGTTCATCGGTGGTGACGAGGGTATAGGGTCGTCCCGCAATGGTGACGGTAATCTTGTTTTTCATAGCTTCCTCCTGTGATTCATTTCGAGAGGTTTGTTGTTGCACTCATTATAACATAGGCCGCGGGACAAATAAACCGTCGGACGGTGGAATTTTTTGTCTGAACCGCATTTTTTCTGCCGAAATGGTTCCTTTCCCATTCTCCCGCGTTTTTGTCGAATGTGCCCGAATTTGCGCCGGGGTGTTGACGAAGCGGGAAAACAGAGGTATGATAAAGAAGATAATCGAAATATGCGGGTTTACTCCCGTTTTCCTATAATTCTGTTTTGAAGAAAGGAAGTAAGACCATGGCCAATGAGTTTAAGGGCGGACGCCGCCTTGCCGGAAGCCGTCCGGTCCAGCCATATACCCCCTCTTCCGCCTCCAATACCGGCGACCTGGACGCCACCATCGTCATTCCCGGCGGCTCAAAACCCGCTGCCGGCGTGGATGATGTGGTGGTAGACGATATCCTCCGCTCCATCTCCGAACAGAGCAGCACCCCGGTGCCTGCCCCCCGTCAGACGGTTCAGGCGCCCGACGCCCAGCCTGCTGTTCCGAGCGCTGAGGATGCCACTGCCGTCCATCGCCCCGCCCGGGAGAACGAGTACGAGGCCGCCGCCAGCGCCATGCGCCGTCGCACTGCGGTTCAGAGCCAGAATACCGTTCCGCCCTCTGACCCGTACAATATGCGTGACCCCGCCCAGACCCAGTCCTTCCGTCCCGCCCGTCCCGCTCACCGGGACACAGATCGTCTCCCCACGCTGGTAGACGAAAAGCCGGTGCGGCGCAAGACGGCACTGAGCAAGGTGCTTACCTTTTTGGTGGTGATTTTGGTCATCGCCGCTTTGGTACTGGGCGCAAGAATGGTCTATATCCTCGGCCCCTCCCTGGGCTGGAATCTGCCGGATCTGTCCAAGATCCCCGGCGTGTCCACCGTTTTGGGGCTGGTACCCGATCCGGAGGAACAGATTGCAGATCCGGTAGAGCCGTCCACAGAGCCTGAGGTTCAGGTGCAGGATCCCACCTCCGTCACGTTAGACGCAGCGGAGATCGAGCTGCATTCGGGCGAGAGCGTTGTCCTCACCGCCTCGCTGGACGTGGAGGGCTGGGACGGACTGCTTGCCTGGGCCTCCAGCGACAAAACCGAGTCGATCGTCAAGATGACCCAGCTCGGCCCCACCACGGTTCAGGTGGATTACGTGGGTGAAGGCGAATGCGCCATTGCCGTGATGGCAGGAGTCAAGCCGGCAGACGGCTCTGATGCGCCCTCCGCTTCCTGCATCGTTTACTGCGTCGCTGACGAAGAGACTCAGGAGCCGGACGAGACCGATACGGAGCCGGTGGACGAGCCGACCGGCGGCGAACACATTGACATCGTACTCAGAAAGGATGACTTCACCCTCAACGTGGGCGAGAGCTATCAGGTGATGGGCGAAAACGCGGATCAGGTCACCTGGAGCACCTCCAATGCCGACGTTGCCACTGTGAGTGAGTCCGGCGTCGTCTCCGCCGTAGGCAAGGGGACGGCTACCATCACCGCCACCGGCCCGGACGGCGCCACTGCCTCCGCCATTGCCAGAGTGCGCTGATCGAAATTGCAAATAAAATCATCAAAAACCGAGCTGGGATCAACCCCGGCTCGGTTTTTTGATGATTCAAAATGCCCCGATCAGATAGCTCAGCACCCGAAGAGAGTCAGAGAAGTGCAGGCTCTCTACCACCACGTCAGCGTGATCTTCCCCGGCCTCGAAATCGACGCTGGTGAAGTTCCAGATGCCCCGGATGCCATGCTCAATCAGCAGCCGTCCCGTCTCCTCCGCAAATCGGGCGGGAAGCGTGAGCACAGCCACCGAGATGTCGTGGTCGTCCAGATAATTGGCAAGCCCTGCCGCATCCAGAACCTCGACACCGTTTACCTCCGTGCCGATGCATTCAGGAGCCACGTCAAAGGCGGCGGCGAGGTGGATGCCACTGTCGGCAAATCTGAAGTTCCGGAGCAGCGCCCGGCCCAGATTGCCCACGCCGATGAGGATGCCCTCTTTCTGTTGATTGAGGTGGAGAATCTCCCGAATCTCCTGATAGAGGGTCCCCACATTGTAGCCGTAGCCCTGCTGGCCAAATTCGCCGAAGCAGCTGAGATCCTGCCGGATCTGAGAGGCGGTGAGCCCCATTTTGTCCCCCAGAGCGGAGGAGGAGATGCGCTCCACGCCCTCTCGGCGCAGGGCGGCCAGATGGCGGCAGTAGCGGGGCAGCCTGCGAATGACCGCATTGGAGATCTTATCCCGTTTCATCCCGCATTCCACCGCCTTTCCTGACGTTCAGACTGATTAAAAGTAGACCATAGGGTCCTTGGGCTGCTCGGCAGGCTTGACCTCGGTGGTGTAGAGGACAGGGCCGGCCTCTCCCTGATAGATGGGGAGCTTTTTCAGCCGCACCTTGCCGGTGACCTCCACCCACTCCTTGTTGTTCAGCCATCTCAGCTCAGAGCCGTTGCAGAGAACGCCCAAAAAGGTGGTGTCCTGAGCGCAGCAGACCATGGCAAAGCGCCCCACCGCATAGCAGCCCTTGGGGAACTTGGCCGACTTTGCCACCATGCCCCGGAAGCGAACGGTTTTGCCCTCATAGCGCTCCATATTGTCCATGCAGTCGGTATACCAGAATCCGAAGTCCTCATCGCTCAGCTCCAAAACCGGTTTGGAGAGGTCGAAGGGACACAGGCCGTTGTCATAGTCCTCCACCCGCTCGCCGCCGGCGTATTCCAGATACATCTCCGCCCGGCGGTTGAGCATCTTGAGGTTCCGCTGACGCAGCTGGTCGGCCAGCTCGTCCGTGACCCGGTTAAAGATGAGCATATCTGCGTTGCGCAGCTTTTCCATCATCAGGCTGGCCACATTTTTGGCGTAGGCTTCAAAGGTAGGGGCCTCCACCACCGTGACCACCTGATACAGTGCCCAGTTGGGGGGGAAGGCGTCCTCAATGTCCTGAAGCTGCCACATGCCGTTATATTCCAGCACGATCTGGGTGGGCTTGTACTTCCGGGTCAGCTGAAAGAGGTTTTCCCGGGTGAATTCAGATTGATCCTCCAGCACCTGACACTCTACGTCGTAGTGTGCCAGCGCCTGAGAGTCATATTCCTCCTCGCCCTCCTCCGTGATCAGCAGGAGCGTGCGCTCATCCTTGGTAAACTCGTCGTTGGAGAGCATGGGGGCGATAAAGTTGGTCTTGCCTGCGTCTAAAAATCCGCAGACGAGATAGACTGGGATGGGCTGCTGCTGTACCGGCATGACGCACCTCTTACAGACGGAACAGGGCCTGAATGTCCTGCTCCTTCAGCTCAGCGCCAATGACGCAGAGACGGCCCGTCACGTCCGCAGCGCCGGAACGGATATCAATCTCGCCCGGCACGAAATCGAAGTGGATCCAGCTGCCGTCCACGTTGGGGACAATGCCCTTGGCCCGGAGGATCTGGCCGTAAGCGCCGGTGTCCAGCCCCTCCAGCGCAGTCTTGATCTCTGCCGGGGTAAACTTCCGGGGAGACTCGGTACCCCAGGAGGAGAACACGTCGTCAGCGTGGTGGTGATGGTGGTGGCCATCATGGTCGTGATGATGGTGGCCGCAGGAGCAGACGCCGTTTTCATCGTAATGATGATGCTCGTGCTCCTCCTCATCGTGGTCGTGGTGATGGTGGTGGTGCTCGTGCTCCTCCTCATCGTGGTCGTGGTGATGATGTTCCGCCTTGGCCTGTGCCAGCAGCTCATCCGCCAGAGAATGGCGCTCCATGGCGGAGAGGATCTGGTCGCCGGTGATCTGATCCCAGTCGGTGGTGATAATCACGGCATCGGCGTTCTGGGCTCGAAGCAGGCTGACCGCCTCCTCCAGCTTGTCCTCCTTGATGTCGGCAGTACGGCTGAGAATGATGGTGCCGGCGTGCTGCACCTGATCGTCAAAGAATTCGCCGAAGTTCTTCATATACATCTTGGCCTTTTTGGCGTTGACCACGGTGATGGCGCTGCCCAGCTGCAGCTCGGACTGCTGAGCCACTCTGCCCACAGCCTTGGCCACGTCGGACAGCTTGCCCACGCCGGAGGGCTCAATGATGATGCGGTCGGGGGCATAGGTCTCCAGCACCTGCTTCAGGGCAACGCCGAAGTCGCCCACCAGAGAGCAGCAGATACAGCCGGAATTCATCTCGGTGACCTCGATGCCGGCGTCCTTCATAAAGCCGCCGTCAATGCCGATCTCGCCAAATTCGTTCTCAATCAGCACCAGCTTCTGACCCTGGAAGGATTCGGAAATCAGCTTCTTAATGAGGGTGGTCTTGCCCGCACCCAGGAAACCGGAAATAATGTCGATGGTTGTCATACTAATTACCTCTATTCATAAATTCGCATTACTTTTTATTATATCCGGTTTTGGTTGAAATGCAAGGGGACGGGGTTGGAATTTGGGCAAAGTTTGCAGAATGTTTCAAGTTTGCCGGTGGCTTTGCAGGGGGCACGGCGTGCGCCCCTAGGGAAGCTCCAATATGTCCGCAATTCGCCTGCATGCCCATCCATCTCCATACGGATTGACGGCACGGGCCATTTGACGATAGGACGCCTCATCCTCCAACATCCGGCAAGCCGCCCGATAGATCCCCTCCTCACTCGTTCCGGCCAGCAGCAGCGTACCGGCAGCCACTCCTTCCGGCCGCTCCGTGGTATCACGCAGGACGAGGACAGGCTTGCCCAGCGCCGGCGCCTCCTCCTGAATACCGCCGGAGTCGGTCAGCACCAGATAGCACCGGCTGAGAAAATTGTGAAAATCCGCAGCGTCCAGCGGCTCAATGAGACGGATGCGGTCATTGCCGCCCAGAATCGCCCGAACCGTCTCCCGGACGGCCGGGTTGCGGTGCACCGGAAAGATTGCTTTCACATCAGAGTATTTCTCCAGTACCCGGCGGATCGCTCCAAACATATGCCGCATGGGCATGCCCAGATTCTCCCGCCGATGGGCAGTGATGAGGAGCAGGCGGCTGCCGGATGCCCAGTCCAGATCCGGGTGGGTGTAGTCGGGGCGGACGGTGGTGCGAAGAGCGTCAATGCCGGTGTTGCCGGTGACATAAATACGCTCCTCTGCCCTGCCCTCTCTGCACAGATTCTGCCTTGCTGTCTCGGTGGGGGCGAAGTGCCAGCGGGACAGCAGATCCACCGTCTGACGGTTGAACTCCTCCGGGAAGGGGGAGGAGAGGTCATAGGTGCGCAGCCCTGCCTCCACATGTCCCACGGGAATTTGCAGATAGAAACAGGCCAGTGCGGCGGCAAAGGCGGTGGAGGTGTCCCCATGGACGAGGACAAGATCGGGACGGGCTGCCTCCAGTATCGGCCTGAGCCGGGTGAGGACAGCGGAGGTAATGTCGAAAAGGGTCTGCCCCGCTCTCATAACGGCGAGATCATAGTCCGGCCGGACGTCAAAGACCTGCAAAATCTGATCCAGCATCTCCCGGTGCTGCCCCGTGACGCAGACGGTCACCCGAAAGCCTGTCCGAGTTTGCAGTTCTTTTACCAGCGGACACATCTTGATCGCCTCCGGCCGGGTTCCGAAAATGAGCATGATCTTTCGCATCAAATAGCCCTCCTGTCTGTCCGAGTTGGTACAGTGTATGCGCCAGAGAGCATAAAAAATCCGCCCCTGCCGGCAGGAGCGGAGAAAAAGATGAAATTCAGCCGTTGATGACAGCCTTGATGGCGTCCATCAGCTCGTCGTAGGTCTCATAGGCGGGCAGATCGGGATAGTCCGCCTTGATCTTGTCGGTGCTCTTAAAGAGGAAGCCTGCCTTGCTGTTTAAAATCATGCCCAGATCATTATAGCTGTCGCCGCTGGCAATCGTCTCGTATCCGATGGACTGGAGCGCCTTGACGGTGGTGAGCTTGGAGTTTTCGATCCGCATCTTGAATCCGGTGATCTCGCCGTTTTCGGCGACCTCCAGAGAGTTGCAGAAGATGGTGGGCCAACCCAGCTTTTTCATCAGGGGCGTTGCGAACTGGGTGAAGGTGTCGCTGATGATAATGACCTGAGTGAAGCTCCGCAGCTCGTCCAGAAATTCCTTCGCCCCGGGCAGGGGGTCAATTTTGGCGATGGTCTCCTGGATCTCCTTCAGACCCAGACCGTGCTCCTTCAAAATGCCCAGCCGCCAGTTCATCAGCTTATTGTAGTCCGGTTCGTCCCGGGTGGTACGCTTTAATTCAGGAATGCCGCTGGCTTCGGCGAAGGCGATCCAGATCTCCGGAACCAAAACGCCCTCTAAATCCAAACAGGTGATATACATATCGCTCTCTCCTTTGACAGTAAATGTCTCAAATTTGAGGGAATTGTATCACACTTTTCGCCCCAACGCAACCGAGAAAACATCCTCCCCGAAGGAGCTCCGATCACAAAATTTTTCTAAAAATATTTGCAAAAAGCCATTGACAAAAGAAGGGAGATGTGCTACTATAATGGCACAGAAAGAAAGGGAGCTTTCAAAGAGGAAAGTCCCCCAAATCCCGAGGTGAACGAGGTACGGTTCGCCGCCAACGTGAGCTTTTCAGAACGGCAGGGACTCACAGATCCGGCAAGAAGCCCGTATGGGGCAGGCACAAGGAAGTGCAAAGGTTGCGGCAGGCAGATGAGAACAAGGCGTATCTGAAAAGAGTTCGGGACTCACGAATCTAGGAAAGTGAGGGTAACAAGGGATGCTAGATATCAAGAATTCAGAACGTTGACCCCTGTCCAGAGTGGTGGATAGGGGTCAACGTTTTGTTCTGGCATCTTTTGTTTAGAGAGGAGCCGCCGCTATGACAATTCTGGACAAGGCCATTGTCTTTGCCGCCGAAGCCCACAGCGGCGCCTGCCGCAAGGGGAGCAAAGTCCCCTATATCCTCCACCCGTTGGAGGCCGCCTCTATCGCCGCCACGATGACGGATGATTTGGAGGTGCTGGCCGCCGCTGTCCTGCACGATGTGGTGGAGGACACGCCCCATACGCTGGAGGAACTGCGAGAGCGGTTCGGGGATCGGATCGCATCATTCGTCGCCGCCGAGACGGAGGACAAGCGGCCTGAGCTTCCGGCGGAGGAGACGTGGCGGCTCCGGAAACAGGAGACGATCGACCGTCTCCGCCGGGAGAAACGCCTTGAGGTCAAGATCATTGTCATGGGAGACAAGCTCTCCAACCTCCGGGCGCTGTACCGGGACTGCCTGCAATGCGGGGATAAGCTGTGGGACAGCTTCCACCAAAAAGACCCCGCCGCCCACGCATGGTATTATTGGGAGGTGGGGGAGACGCTGGAATGTCTCTCGGAATATCCTGCGTGGGAGGAGTATTGGAGATTGTACCGGGGGATCTGGCCGGGGGAATAAGCTGAAAAACAGCGGGCGACCTGTGTCGTCCGCTGTTTTTGCCCGGTATTACTCACTTTTCCGTTCCACGATCGCTTTGGTTACGATCATCACCACGGGGAACAGCACTCCGGCCACCGGCCAGATGATCCAGCTGGAATCCCAGCGGTTGGTGACAAAGCTGTAGCCCAGATAGATGGCCGTCGCCAGCAGCCAGTAGGCGCCTGCCACATACCCCAGCGATTTTCCCAGCGCCTTGTTCTCTTTGGAGTAATCGCCTTCCTCCAACAGCTTTTGAAAGCTGTCCCAGATAATGGAGGTGCGTACGATGAGAAAAACGCCCACCGCAACCACGGCCAGCAGCAGACAGAGGCCGGTGATCAGCACGATTTCACGTTCTGAAAAGACAGCGGCGAGGAAAATGGGGATGACGGAGAGAACACACAGCAAAATGCCCACCGTCAGCTCTCTGGTGTGCTGAGCGGTATAACCCTCCCGACGCTCCGTGACCATACCGGACACGCCATACTCCGTCTCGATGGGCTCCTCCTCCAGATAGGAGAAGGGCTGGAGCCGAAAACCATTGGAGAGAAAAAGGGCGACGGCGCAGGCTACCAGGATCATCAGCGTAATCACGCCAATGCTGCCCGTCTGGGTCTCGCTCCATGGGATCAATCCGCTCTCTGAGGCGCCGCCCAGCAGAATCAGACAGATGGGCGAGAGGATGCACAGCGCCACGCCCAGAGCGGTGGGCTGAGCGGAACTCCTGGCGGTCTGGAGATAGGCGGCGGCCTCCTCCATAGACACCCGGCGGGCGCTGCCTGCCGTCTCGTCGGCACAGCTGTCGGTAAACTCCGCAATCTCCAGCTCGTCTTTGAGCAGGTAGTCGGTGGTGACGCCGAAGATCTGAGACAGGGCGATGATTCTGGTGAGATCGGGCACCGCCTGGGCGCTCTCCCACTTGGAAATGGATTGGCGGCTGACGTTCATCTGTTCCGCAAGCTCCTCCTGAGACATACCCAGCTTCTTTCGTAAATTGACAATCTTATCTGCTAATATCATGGTTTGACCTCCTCAACGGGAGGGGATGTCCCTCCGTGTGATGAGTGCAGTATAGCGTATTCCCCGGTTGCAGACCAGCAAGCCGAGTTTGCAGTTCGGCAATTCCGGGTTGCAAATTCAGCAATACAGATGAGAATTTTACGGCAGAGGCTGCTTGGAACGGGGGGAACAAAATGATCCGTTCACCGCTTTGCCAGCTTATCCAGCACAGCCTCGATCTCCTCCAGCTTCTCCTCAGCATCCCCCGCCTCCACGGCGGAGCGGACGCAGCAGTGCATATGCGCCTTCAAAATCTCGGCGTTGGCCTTGGAGAGGATGGACTGGGTGGCCATAAGCTGGTTGGAGATGTCGATACAGTACCGGTCCTCCTCCACCATTTTGAGGATGCCGGCCAGCTGCCCCTGGGCTGTTTTCAGCAGCCGGGTGATCTGCTTCTGATCCGCCTGCATCTCACTGCACCGAGACGACCTCGTAACCGGCGGCGGTCACGGCATCGGAGAGGGTCTTGTCCTCTACCGGGGTGGAGAGGGCGCAAGTGGCGGTCTTGGCCTCCAGATCGACGGCGCAGGACGCCACGCCCTCCACCTCGGAGAGTGCCTTTTCCACTCTGGCTTTGCAGTGGGCGCACATCATACCGTTGACGGTGAGCACTTTTTTCATGGGAATTTCCTCCTTTTCCTTTGCCTCCGCAGAGGTCAGTGTCGGGTTGACGGGAACTGCTTTTACAGAGGCGGCCTTGGGCTTGAACAGCCGCAGCCGCAGGGCGTTGGACACCACGCAGAAGGAGCTGAGGCTCATTGCCGCCGCGCCGAACATGGGGTCAAGCTGCCAGCCGAAGATGGGATAGAACAGTCCGGCAGCCAGCGGGATGCCCAGGCAGTTGTAGCAAAACGCCCAGAACAGGTTCTGCCTGATATTGCGAATGGTCGCTTTCGACAGCTGATGGGCGACCGTCACGTCTCTCAGGTCGGATTTCACCAGCACCACGTCAGCGGACTCAATGGCCACGTCGGTGCCCGCACCGATGGCAATGCCCACATCCGCCCTTGCCAGCGCCGGGGCGTCGTTGATGCCGTCGCCCACCATGGCCACCTTTTTGCCCTCAGACCGGAGCTTTGCGATCTGCCGCTCCTTGTCCTGGGGCAGCACGTCGGAGATGACCTTGTCGATGCCGAGTCCCGTCGCCACCGCCTTTGCCGTCCGGCCGTTGTCGCCGGTGAGCATGACTACTTCAATCCCCTGCGCCCGGAGGGTTTCAATGGCCTCTGCGCTGGTAGCCTTCACCGGATCGGCCACGGCGACCGTGCCCAGATACCTGCCGTTTTCACTGAAATAGAGGGGCGTCTTGCCGGAATCCGCCAGTCCCTCCGCCTGTCTGGGGTCGATGGCGATGCCCAGCTGCTCCATCAGGCGGCGGTTGCCGGCAGCGTAGGCGTCTCCGTCGATCTGCGCCGTCAGACCCAGACCGGGCTTTGCCTCAAAGTCGGTGACGGGGCAGAGAGGGATATTCCGCTCTTTCGCCAGTGCAGTGATCGCCTCCGCCAGTGGATGCTCCGAGGCGGCCTCCAGCGATGCAGCCAGATTGAGCAGCTCCTCCTCGGTGCGCCCCTGGGCGGGGAGCAGGTCGGTGACGGTGGGTCTGCCCTCGGTGATGGTGCCGGTCTTGTCCAGTACCACGGTGTCGATTTTGTGGAGCGTCTCCAGACGCTCGGCGGACTTAAACAGGATGCCCAGCTCAGCGCCCTTGCCGGTGCCCACCATAATGGCGACCGGGGTCGCCAGCCCCAGCGAGCAGGGACAGGAGATGACGACGACTGCCATGCCTGCCGTCAGGGCGGCGGTGACGGAGTGGGTGACAATGAGCCAGATCATGGCAGTGAAAGCGGCAATCCCCAGCACCAACGGGACAAAGATGCCCGCTACCTGATCCGCCAGCTTGGCAATCGGCGCCTTGGAGGCGGAGGCATCCTGCACCAGACGGATGATCTGGGACAGCGTCGTGTCCTCGCCCACCCGGCTGGCAGTAAAGGTAAAGGTGCCGTTTCCGTTGACGGTACCCACCGAGACCTTGTCCCCCGGGTGCTTTTCCGCCGGGATGGGCTCGCCGGTGAGGGCAGACTCGTCCACCGAGGTGGCGCCGGAGCGGACGACGCCGTCCACCGGAATACCCTGTCCGGGGCGGACGATCAGCTCGTCCCCCACTTGAACCTCCTCCACGGGGATGGAACGCTCTTCCCCGTTTCGCAGGACATTGGCCGTTTTGGGCTGGAGGTTCATCAGGTGCTTCAAAGCGTCGGAGGTCTTGCCCTTGCTCCGGGTCTCCAGATACTTGCCCACGTCGATGAGGGTCAAGATCATGCCCGCCGACTCCAGATACAGGTGATTCATGTGGTAATCCTCGGCGGTGGCCATGTCGCCGTGACCGAGGGCGTAGGCGATGACAAAGAGTGCATAGACGGAGTAGATCATGCCGGCGGCGGCGCCCACGGCAATGAGGGAATCCATATTGGGCGCCCTCCGGCGCATGGCCTGAAAGCCGTTAATGAAGTATTTGTCGTTGAGGCAGAGGATGGGCAGTACCAGTACCAGCTGAGCCAGAGCGTAGACCATGGAGTTCTCCACGCCCTTTAATACCGCAGGCAGGGGAAAATTCATCATATGTCCCATACCCAGATAGAACAGCGGCACGAGAAAGACCACCGACCAGATCAGCCGGTACTTCATGGCGCGAATCTCCTGCTCCACCGCATCCTCCTGCGGGGCGCGGTTGGCCTTCGCCGCCTTGCCGCCCTGCGGGGAGGCACCGTAGCCGGCGTCCGCCACTGCCTTGCAGATCTCAGCGGAGGACAGCTGCGTTTCGTCATACTCCGCCTGCATGGAGTTTGCCAGCAGATTGACGCTGACGGACTGGATGCCGGGGAGAGCGCTGACCGCCTTTTCCACATGGGCGGAGCAGGCGGCGCAGCTCATGCCGGTGACGTCAAAGGATTGTTTCATGGGAATGTCCTTTCTATCGGAGAGGGGAAGGGTACTCGCATGATACCCCACCCCGGAGGGGTGTTATGAGAACAGTATAGTATTGTCAGTATGGGTTGTCAAGGGAAAGTGCCGCTTTCCCTATTTGCCGGGATTTCAAATAAACGTGCCCAGGGGATGGCGTCCCGTACGAATCCTGCATAATCAACAAGACGGCGCCTGCCAACGCAAGCACCGTCTGCCACGTCCGTAAAGGGATTCGAACCCCCGGCCTATCGCTTAGGAGGCGATCGCTCTATCCAGCTGAGCTATACGGACTCATTGCGCCGCCCGTCCGGACGGCAAGGCTATTCTACCATCCCGCCGGGCAAAATGCAACCGCCCAGCGGCGCTGTTTGGCGAAAAAGAACTGTTTCCCGCCGCCAAACCCGCTGAAATTTTTGTCTTTTCCCTCCTGTGCCGTTCTTCGGCTTGTTTTGGGCGGCAATTCCTGCTATACTTATACTGTCTTTCTATAAGCACGCATTGACATGAGACAGCATGACCCCGCCGGGGCCGCAGCGTGCCCGATCCCCGGTGCATTCTATTATAAAGGAATCGAAGCTAAGTGAAGTTTACTGAATTGAATCTCCCAAAGCCCATTCTCCGGGCACTGTCCGAGCAGGGCTACGAGACCCCCACTCCCATTCAAGCCAAGGCCATCCCCCCTGCGCTGGAGGGCAGGGACGTGCTGGGCTGTGCAAGAACCGGCACCGGCAAGACCTGCGCCTTTGCCACCCCCATTCTCACCCGTCTCAATCAAGCTCCCTCCAAGAACCACCCCATTCGGGCGCTGGTGCTCACCCCCACCCGGGAGCTTGCCCTCCAGAATCAGGAGTGTTTTGCCGCCTACGGAGCCTATCTTCCTCTCCGCAGTACCGTGATCTTCGGCGGCGTGGGACAGAACCCTCAGGTAGAGGCGCTGCAAAAGGGCACCGACATTCTGGTCGCCACCCCCGGCAGGCTCTCTGACCTCTATCAGCAGGGGTATATTGACCTCTCTCATCTGGAAATTTTCGTGCTGGACGAGGCCGACCGGATGCTGGATATGGGCTTTATCCACGATGTGAGGAAAATCCTTCAGTGGCTGCCGGAGAAAAAGCAGACTCTGTTCTTCTCCGCCACAATGCCGAAAGAAGTGCAAAGTCTGGTCGATCAGCTCCTCCACCACCCCGTCCGCATTGCCGTCGATCCGGTGAACTCCACCGTGGACGCCATTGAGCAGCGGCTTTACCGCACGGACAAGAGCAAGAAGATCAAGCTGCTGATCTGGCTGCTGCGGGAAAACGACTATCCCTCTGTCCTCGTCTTTACCCGCACCAAGCACGGAGCCAACCGGGTAGCGAGAGATCTGGAAAAAGCGGACATTACCGCCGCCGCCATCCACGGCAATAAGTCCCAGACCGCCCGTCAGGCAGCGCTGGCGGACTTCAAGTCCGGCAAGCTGCGGGTACTGGTGGCCACCGATATTGCAGCCAGAGGACTGGACATCGAGGGGCTCTCCTGCGTGGTGAACTACAATCTGCCCGACGTGCCGGAGACCTACGTCCACCGCATCGGCCGCACCGGCAGAGCGGGACAGGCGGGCATCGCCCTCTCCTTCTGCGATGTCAGTGAGCTGGAGGAGCTGACCGCCATCCAAAAACAGCTGAAACGACCCATCCCCACCGTCGAGACCCATCCCTATCCAATGGAGGAACTGGAGGTACCGATGAAAGACAAGCACGGCAGACCCATCAACCCGGAGGACGCCGAGGCCAGAGCCGCCGCCAGAGAGCGGAACCGGAAGCGCCATGAGAACGCCGAAGGCAAGGAGCCATCCAAGGCCGCCCCTGCCGCTCCAAAGCCGGATTCCAAACCGGAGCAGAAAAACCGCCCTGCAAAAAGTCGGAAGGAAACGCCCCAAAAGCGTTCTATCGCCGCCAATGAGCCGGTCTTAAAGCCGGAGGAGGACGTAGGCAGCTACGCCGACTGGGTGAAGTACCGCTCCGCCGCCCGTCAGCCTGAGCGCAAGCCCTATTCCGCCGCTGCACTGGACGAGCTGCTGGCTCTGCCGGATTTTGCCGATGAGCTGGGCTATGACCGGATCGGCAAGCAGCCCCCCAAAGCCCGCAAGGGCATCTCCGGCGGCAAGGTGATGGACGCCACCGCCCGGATGTTCCTCAAGGGCAGCGCTCCGGAGGAGCCGGAGGTTTCCCAAGAACTGGCTCCCAGGGAGAGCAAAACCGCCCGCCGCCGCTCCGCCCGGAAGGAGCGTCCCAACGCCCAAAAGCAGGTGCAGCAGCCCGCTCCCTCTCAGGCAACGCCCGCCAAAGAGGAGCAGCCGAAGGGTGCAGGCGGCAAAAAGCGCCGCTCCGCCCCGAATCGGAAGCCTCAGGCCGCAGCCTCTGCCCCTCAGCAGCCCCAAAAAGCACGGCAGCAGCCCCACAAGCAGTCCCGTCCCGCTCAGCGGAGGTCTGCTCCCCCGGCAAAGTCCGAGGGCGCCGAGAGCGGCAAGAGCCTGATCCATCCCTACTATCTCTCCGATTCCAAGAGGAAGAACTGATATGACCGTTGTCTATTATCTCGCAGCCGCATTACTGGTGGTGCTCGATCAGGTGACCAAGCTGCTGACCCGTGCCTATCTGGCAGGACAGGGCACCGTGGTGGTCATTCCCCATGTAGTAGGCCTGACCTATGTGGAAAATACCGGCATGGCCTTTTCTGCTTTTAGCCGCTATACCGCGGTGCTGGCGGCGCTCAGTTTTGTCGTCTCCGTTTTGCTGGTAATTGCCATCAAAAAGTGCTGGCTTCCTGCGCCCTTTTGTCAGTGGATGCTGACGCTGATTCTGGCCGGCGCTGTGGGCAACCTCATCGACCGGGTCTTTCTGGGCTACGTCACCGACATGATCCAGACCCTCTTCATGAATTTCGCCGTCTTTAACGTGGCGGACTGCTGCGTGGTAGTGGGGACGATTTTGCTGGCAGTCTATCTCCTGTTCTTTGAAAAAGGGGACAAATCCTCTGAAAAGAAGGAGCAGTCGAAATGACCGTGCTCACCCTGACCGCCGATCTGTCCGGTGAGCGGGCGGACCAGTTTCTCAGCCGCTCGGTGGAGGAGCTGACCCGCTCCGCCGCCCAGAAGCTGCTGGAGCAGGGCGCTGTCACCCAGAACGGAAAGGCGGTCAAAAAGAACGCCAAGCTGGATGCGGGGACGGTTCTGGCGGTCTCCCTCCCCGAGCCTCAGCCGCTGGACGTAGCGCCTCAGAACATCCCGCTGGATGTGGTCTATGAGGACGGGGATGTCGTTGTGGTGAACAAGCCTGTGGGGCTGGTGGTGCATCCCGCTCCGGGGCATCCGGACGGCACGCTGGTCAACGCTCTGCTCTACCACTGCGGAGACTCCCTCTCCGGCATCAACGGGGAGATTCGCCCCGGCATCGTACACCGCATTGACCGGGACACCGGCGGCCTTATCATTGCCGCCAAAAACGACGCTGCCCATCTGGCACTGTCGGCTCAACTGCAGGATCACTCCCTCGCCCGCACCTATGAGGCCATTGCCGTGGGGCGGTTTCGGGAAGATACCGGCACGGTGGACGCCCCCATTGCCCGGCACAAGACGGATCGAAAGAGAATGGCTGTGGATCCCACGGGACGCAGAGCCGTCACCCATTGGCAGGTTTTAGGCCGCTACGAGGGCTATACCCACATTGAATGCCGGTTGGAAACCGGCCGCACCCACCAGATCCGGGTGCATATGGCGCACATCGGTCATCCCCTTCTGGGCGACACCGTCTACGGGGCGAAAAAGCCGATCAAGGGACTTGCCGGGCAGTGCCTTTTTGCCAAGGCGCTCACCTTTTCCCACCCCCGCAGCGGGGAGACGATGACCCTCACCGCTCCCCTGCCGGATTGGTTTGAAGCGCAGCTGGCAAAGCTGCGGCGGGAGGCGGAGTGATTGTACTTGACACGGGTACTGTTTTGTGTAAAATAAAGGCAGACCGTAATTGAATCCAAACACAGGGGCGCTGGGGGACATCCCCGGCTGAGATGAGAGCAAATTGCAGCTCTCGGCACCTCGAACCTGATCCGGGTAATGCCGGCGTAGGAAGCTGTTTCTGTAGTATTTTGTCTGCTTTCGTACCGCATTGTTCTGGACGCAATGCGGTACTTTTTCTTTTTGGGAGGGCTCTTTATGAAGAGAACAAAAACCCGCACGTTGGTGGAAGGCGCATTGATGATCGCCATTGCCATCGTCCTTTCCTATCTCAAGCTGTTTGACCTGCCTCAGGGCGGATCCATCACGCTGGAGATGATCCCGCTGGTGGTGATGGGCCTGCGCAACGGCCCCAAGTGGGGCTGCTTTACCGGCTTTGTCCACGGCCTGATCCAGATGATCATCGGCTTCAACAATGTGCTGTACTGCAACACGCTGGCCGCTCAGATCGGCTGCATTTTGCTGGATTACCTGCTGGCCTTTACCGTGCTGGGTCTGGCATCCCTGGTAAGCAAGCGCTTTGGTGAACAGAAGCTGGCCGGTGTCGTCGTCGGCAGTGTTGCGGTCGGGCTGCTGCGTTTTGCCTGCTCCTTCCTGTCCGGCTGGCTGCTCTGGGGCAGCTATGCGTGGGAGGGCTGGTCTCCCGCATTGTACAGCCTTGCCTACAATGGCAGCTATATGGTACCTGATATGATCATTCTGGCTGTGGCCGCTGCCCTGCTTTACAAGGTGGCTCCCAAGCTGTTCGAAGAGCCGTAATATTTGCATCATTGTACCGCCCCGGAGGACTTTTCTTCCGGGGCGGCTGCATTTTTGTGAAAATCTTCTCTTTTGTGCAGAACAGAGAGGGAAATCACCTTGACAAACCGCATATCCGTGATATAATTTAGCACATAAAAGCAGCAAAGTGTTAAATTGTCTGCTTGAAACTATGAAATGAAGAGGAATGAAAACATGAAACTGACAAAGAAACTGCCGGCTCTTGTGCTGGCTCTGGTCATGTGTCTTGCGCTGGCCTCCTGCGGCGGAAATAACGCTTCCAACGACGGCGACAGCAGCAAGCACTACACCATCGGTATCTGCCAGCTGGTGCAGCATGACGCTCTGGATGCCGCCACTCAGGGTTTCCAGGACGCTGTCGTCGCCGGTCTGGGCGAGGAGAACGTGACCTTCGACCTGCAGAACGCTCAGGGCGACCCCGCCACCTGCTCCACCATCGCCACCGGCTTTGTGGCCAACAGCTATGACCTCATCATGGCAAACGCCACGCCCGCTCTGCAGGCTGCTGTCTCCGCCACCACCGAGATTCCCATTCTGGGTACCTCCGTCACCGACTACGGCGAGGCTTTGAGCGACAAGGATCTGGATCCCGCTGCCGGCACCGGCATCAACGTCTCCGGCACCTCTGACGGTGTGCCCGCTCAGCTGTATGTGGATATGGTCAAGGATCTGGTTCCTGACGCTCAGAACATCTCCATTCTGTACTGCTCCGCCGAGGCCAACTCTGTCCTGCAGGCTGACCAGTTCACCGAGATTGCCACTCAGGAGGGCTTCTCCGTCAGCACCTACACCTTCGCTGACTCCAACGACATCCAGTCCGTCGTAACTGCCGCTGTCGCCGACGCCGACGTCCTTTACATCCCCACCGACAACACCGCCGCCTCCAACATGACCATCGTTGCCGGTGTCACCGAGCCTGCCGGCATTCCCGTCATCTGCGGCGAGGAGAACATGATGGCAAACGGCGGTCTGGCTACCGTCTCCATCAGCTACTACGACATCGGCTATGAGTGCGGCAAGCAGGCGGTTGAGATTCTGGCCAACGGCGCTGATGTCTCCACCCTGCCCATCGGCTATGCCGCCGATCCCGTCAAGGAGTACAATCCCGAGTACGCCGAGGCCATCGGCTTCACTGTTCCCGACGGCTATACCGCTTACGTCGCCGAGTAATTTGCGGTACCTTTTTTGATGAAAATCCCGGCCAACTCTTTCATTGGCCGGGATTTTGTATTATAATGTCTTTTGATCTTTTGAACGCAAGAGAACTGGAGGATTTTTCATGCTGGCTTATTTCTCGTCTCTCTCCCCTCTGGCGCTGCTGAACTCCTGTCCCGGCGGCGTGGCGCAGGGACTTATCTGGGGCATTATGGCGCTGGGTGTCTATCTGACCTTTCGCGTGCTGGATGTGGCCGACCTGACGGTGGACGGCTCCCTCGCCACCGGCGGCGCTGTGTGCATTATGCTGGTGCTGAGCGGCTGGAACCCCCAGTTGGCTCTGCTCATCTCCTTCTTCGCCGGACTGGCCGCAGGACTCATTACCGGCCTGCTCCATACGGCACTGGGTATTCCGGACATTCTGGCGGGCATCCTGACCCAGATCTCCCTGTACTCCATCAACCTGAACATTATGGGTAAGGCCAACCAGTCGGTGAACGTGAACAAGGTCACCTTCCTGTTTACCTCCAACTCCAAGCTGCTGCTTCGCACCATTGTTCTGGTGGCGGTGGTCTGCGCGGTACTCATCGCTTTGATCTACTGGTTTTTGGGGACGGAGTTCGGCTCCGCCATTCGTGCTACCGGCACCAATCCAAATATGTCCCGCGCTCAGGGCATCAACACCAACCTGATGAAGGTGATCGGTTTGGCGCTGAGTAACGGCGTGGTCGCTCTCTCCGGCGGTATTCTGTCCCAGTATCAGGGCTTTGCCGACGTGAATATGGGCAGAGGCGCTATTGTCATCGGTCTTGCTGCCGTCATCATCGGCGAGGTGCTGGGCGAGGCAATTCTGGGCAAGCGGCTGAATATGGCCCTGCGGCTGCTGTGGGTCGTCATCGGCGGCATTATCTACTACATCGTCTATGTTTTTGTCCTGTGGCTCAAGTTCCCCGCAGACGACATGAAGCTGCTGACCGCCATCGTGGTAGCCATCTTCCTCGCCGTCCCCTATCTCAAGGGCAAATACTTTACCAAGAGCTATGCCGTCAAGTACATGACCCGCCCCATGCGCAAGAAGAAGGAGGGACAGTAAGATGCTGGAGATCAACCGTGTCAGCAAGACCTTTAACCCCGGCACCGTCAACGAAAAGACGGCGCTGGACGGTCTCACCTTTCATCTGAATCCCGGCGACTTCTGCACCGTCATCGGCGGCAACGGCGCCGGCAAGTCCACCATGCTCAACGCCATTGCCGGCGTTTGGCCGGTAGATGAGGGCAATATCATTATTGACGGCAAGAATGTCACCCAGCTCCCGGAGCACAAGCGGGCCGCCTATCTGGGCCGGGTGTTTCAGGATCCCATGACCGGCACCGCCGCCACTATGGGCATTGACGAAAATCTGGCGCTGGCCGCCCGCCGGGGACGCCTCCGCACGCTGAAGTGGGGCGTTACCAAAAAGGAACAGGCTCAGTACAAGGAGCTGCTGGCCGGTCTGGATCTGGGCCTGGAGGATCGGCTGACCAGCAAGGTCGGCCTCCTCTCCGGCGGACAGCGGCAGGCCATCACCCTGCTGATGGCAACGCTGAAGCAGCCCAAGCTGCTGCTTCTGGACGAGCACACCGCCGCCCTTGACCCCAAGACCGCCGCCAAGGTACTGGAGCTGACAGATCGCATCGTCTCGGAGCATAAGCTCACCACCCTCATGATCACCCACAATATGCGGGACGCCATCGCCCACGGAAACCGTCTGGTGATGATGAAGGACGGCAAGATCATTCTGGACATCTCCGGCGAGGAGAAGAAAAAGCTCACCGTAGAGGAACTGCTGGAGAAGTTCTCCGTGGCCTCCGGGGATACGCTGGATAATGACCGGATGATTTTGGGGTAAATTTGATCACACAGATACCAAAACCGCTCCCCGTCACGGGGAGCGGTTTTGGTGTGGCAATCAGCCGACGAAGCAATCGATTGGCGGCTTACCGTGTTTCTATTATATCGTCAACGTCCCATGCTCGTCCTCAATGAGCAGGAGCATTTTCTCCTCCGCCCCCGTCTGGGCGTTGATATAGCAGAGCACATGGCTGCCGTCCTCGGCCTCGCCCAGGAACTCCCAGCACTCCACCTCGTTCTCGCCCCGGGTGGGGATGACAGCGAGGCGGCGATCCAGCACCTCCAAGAGGGGGGAAACACAGGCTTCGGCATCCTCCTGAGAGATGACAGGCTGCGCCAGCTCCCGCTCCCGGTGGTTGGTCAGGTATCCCTGCCCCTCATAGCCCCAGATACCGCCGTCCGCCAGGGAGACGGAGACCTTGACCAAATCGGGGTAGCACCGCACGCCGTTCGGGGCGTAGCAGAAGTTGGCGGTGAGAATATTATTGTGGATGGAGTAATAGCTCTCCTCCATGTCGGAAAGCCCCAGGGCCGTCAGGAATTCCTGCGCTTTTTCCACTGCCTCGTCCGCCGTGAGGCGGATCCCGTCCGGGCACCCCTGCGTGAAGCAGGAGAGGAGCATGCCGCCCTCCCGGCTGATCTGCACCGTCCGGGTTCCATCGGCGCTGGAACAGGTGTAGGCGGGGAGTGTACCCTCCACCTCACCTGTCACATTCAGGTCCTCCCAGCCTGTCATCCGGCAGGCGTCGGCAAGGGCATCCTGCTCAGAAACCTCCTGTTGCCCCTCCAGCATGACGGGTGTGCGGCCGATCAGGTGCTGGGAGAAGGGGCCGTCGTAGATCAGGCTGGGCAGCTCCGGGAAATCGGCCTCCACCATCTGAAAGCCGTCCAAATCCGTCTCGCCGGACACGTCCTGCCGCTGGGACAGACGCTCCTCTACCACCTCCACATTGTCAATGGAGAAGGAACCGTCAAAAAGTTGAAGTTCCAGCTCATCCAGCTGGTCGGAGAGCTGCCGGGCAGCCGTCGAAAGCTCCTTCCAGTTCTCCCGATCCTGATCCCCGGGACAGGCGCCCTCCAGCGCCGACGTGCGGGAGAGGCTTTGGGCGTAGTCACCCACCGTAGCAAGGAAGGAGGCAGTCTGCTCCAGCTCCACACTGCCGAAGGGGAGCTGTCCCAAGGCCATCTGAGCAGTGGATGCCTCAGCATACACCTCGTCGCAGAGCGAACACAGCATGGGGGATGAGGTCACATAGACGCCCTTTTGCAGGGCGGCCTCCATCTGATCCAGACTGGCCGTCACCTCTGAAAAGGCGTGAAGATAGCTGTTGGTCACTGCCTGCTGGAGACGGATGGTCTGAATATGCTCGTTGATCGCTGTGCCGCACAGCACCGCAAAGGCGGCGGACAGAAAACTGACGATCCTCACCCGTCCCCTCCGGCTAAAAGCAGAAAACATCGGACATACGCCCCTTTCCAAATCATTCTGTTAGAAGGATTGGAAAAAACATCGGGAAGTATGCTTGGAAATATTCGCCGGAAAAAAGATTGCATACAATGAAATTATATTGCGCTATCGGTTGCAATTTCTTGTATAAAAGGGTACAATACGGTCAGGCTAACAAACAGCAGGAGGACTCGATATGTATGATATTTTGATCGTCGGCAGCGGCCCTGCAGGTCTTTCCGCAGCTGTTGCGGCCCAGGGTCGGGGCAAGCAGTGTCTGGTGATTTCCAATTCCGGCAGTCAGAATCCGCTGGCAAAGGCACCTGTCATCCACAACTATCTGGGCATGCCCGGCAAAAGCGGCGGAGCGATGTTGGAGGAGTTTCTCTCCCACGCCCTCAGCATGGGGGCAGAGCTGCGCACCGGGCGGGTGCTGACGGTAATGGAACTGGACGGCGTCTTTTACCTCACCGTGGGCAGCGACGTCTACGAGGGCAAAAAGCTGATCCTCGCCGGCGGCGTCCAGCGGGGACAGAAATACCCCGGCGAGGCAGAGCTGCTGGGAAACGGCGTCAGCTACTGCGCCACCTGCGACGGAATGTTGTACCGCAAACGTCCGGTGGTGGTCATCGGTCGAGCGAAGGACGCCCCGCTGGAGGCCAACTATCTCAGTCAGATCGGCTGTCAGGTCACCTACGTCAGCCCCACAGAGCCGGTGGGACTGGAGGAACAGATCCCCACTGTCCGGGCGAACCGCCTGGAGATTTTGGGAGATGGCTCTGTCACCGGTGTTCGGGCAAACGGAGCCGTGATCCCCTGCGACGGTGTCTTTGTCCTCCGGGAGTCGGTTGCCCCTAACGACCTGCTGCCGGAGCTGGCAATTCAGGATGGCTATATCAAGGTCAATCGCCAGATGGAGACCAACCTCCCCGGCATCTACGCCGCAGGAGACTGCACCGGCAAGCCCCTCCAGATCGCCAAGGCGGTGGGAGAGGGTCTCATCGCCGGAGAGGCCGCAGCTGAGGCCATTGAGGCCGAATCCCAAAAATGAATTACAGAAAGGAAGTCTATTATTATGTCTAACGTTATTCATTTTCATTCCAAGAAAGAGCTGGAAGCCGCCGTTGACGGCAACTCTGTCGTTCTGGTGGATTACTGGGCCACCTGGTGCGGCCCCTGCAAGATGATCGCCCCCGCCATTGAGAAGCTGGCAGACGCCTACGCAGGCAAGGCCGTGGTCGGCAAGGTGGATGTGGATCAGCTCACCGATGTGGCACAGGAGGCCGGCATTATGAGCATCCCCTGCATCATTGTCTTTCAGGACGGCGTGGAGCTGAACCGTGTGGTTGGCGTTCGCCCCTACGACGCTTTGGCCGCTCTGCTGGACGAGGCGCTGGGCTGAGCCGATTTGTAAAACCCGGACAGGCTGTGGAAAGCCTGTCCGGGTTTTTATACTATTATATTCCTGTCAGATCGAAGGAGGGGATATACTCACTTCGGGCGGACGACCCCTCCTGCGCAAAGCCCTCCAAACCCAGATTTTCCATGTACTCCCGAACGCTTCTGCTCTCCCCTGTTCGGAGACGGCGGTTCAGCTCCGGGAACTCCCCAGGCACTCTCCCCCACGGGAGATACTGACTCATAAGGGAGAAGAGTACCGTTTTGGGCGGGAAGGTCTCCGCCACCCAGTCCATGACCTCCTTGGCGGCGGCGGCCTTGCCGGGAAGAACGAGGTGACGGATGATGACGCCCCGCTTCAAAAGGCCGTCCTCCATCACACAGGGCCCCGTCTGGCGCACCATCTCCCGAATGGCCGCCTTGGCCGTCTCCACATAGTCGGGGGCATTGGAGTAGCGGAGGGCGTCGGCATCCCGTGCGTACTTGAGGTCGGGCAGGTAGATGTCCACCTTCCCCTCCATGGCACGAAGCGTCTCCGCCCGCTCGTAGCCGCCGGAATTCCACACCACCGGGACGGGCAGGGGCTCGTCCAGAACAGTGCGCACCACATGGGCGTAGTGGGTGGGGGTGACGAAGTTGATATTGTGGGCGCCCTGCTGAATGAGGCTCTCGCAGATCTCCCGAATTCGCTCCACCGAAACCGCTTTTCCGAATTTCTGCCGGCTGATCTCGTCATTCTGGCAAAAGACGCACTGGAGATTGCAGCCGGAGAAAAAGACGGTGCCCGAGCCGTTGACCCCGGAGATGGGCGGTTCCTCCCAGTGATGGAGGGCGCCTCTCGCCACTACCGGGAGGCTGGGCATCCCGCAAAAGCCCGCTCCCGCCGTCTCTGTCCGCCTTGCGCGGCAGAGTCGGGGGCAGAGGTCACAGAGAAAATCCATAGGTCTCCCCCTCTCCCAACCGGGCTTCCACCACAGGGAGAAACGCCCCAAAAGCATTCGGAATGGCGTAGCGCTGCCTCAGCTCCTCCCTGCTGGCCCAGACCCAGTCCTCCGGCAGACAGTCATCCGAGAGCTCCAGGCTCACGCCCTCCATTCGCCACTCGATGTGGGTAAAGATATGCTTGCCCCTCCCCGCCTGCTCCATGCGCTGGACGGACAGCTCCCACGGCATCCCGTCTGACGTCAGATAGTTGGGAAACTCCCACAGAGAGGCCAGCAGTCCCTTTTGAGGCCGCTGACGGAGAGCCACTCTGTCCCCACGGAAGATCAGGCACACCGTCCGCTCCTCGATGCGGCGGGCTTTTTTGGGGGCCTTATGGGGAATGTCCGCCGTTTTGTCCTCCAGATGCGCCCGGCAAAGACGGGCGAGCGGGCACTGACCGCACAGCGGCGCTCCGTTGGGCAGGCACACCAGCGCCCCCAACTCCATCAGTGCCTGATTAAACTGACCGGGGAAGTCCAGCGGGATGATCTCACTGAGGGCAGTACGGATGGCCGCCTTCGTCTCCGGTCGCCCGATGTCAGAGGGATCCGCCGTGATACGGGTGATGACCCGGAGGACGTTGCCGTCCACCGCCGGGACAGCCTCTCCAAAGGCGATGGAGGCAATGGCTCCCGCCGTGTAATCGCCCACCCCGGAGAGCTTGATGATCTCCTCATGCCGGGAGGGAAAGGCGCCGCCATAGTCCGCCATGACCTGACGGGCGGCCTTTTGCAGGTTCCTGGCCCGGTTGTAGTAGCCAAGTCCCTGCCACAGCTTGAGGAGCTGCTCCTCCTCCACCTCCGCCAGATCCGCAACCGAAGGAAGCGCCTCCATAAACCGGGCAAAATACCCCAGCACGGCGGCCACTCTGGTCTGCTGGAGCATGATCTCCGACACCCATACCTTGTAGGGCCGGGGATCGCTCCGCCACGGAAGGGTGCGTGCGTTGGAACGATACCAGTCCAGAAGGGGAAAGATAATGTCGCCCAGTTGTCCCGGCTGTTGGGGCATGGGATTCACCTGCCTTTTGTTCTGATGGGGATATTATATCCGTCCTGTGTCGGAATTGCAAACCGGATTTGCCGCCTTGACAACCTTGCGGCGGAGAGGGTACAATGGGGCAGCGGAACCGGGAAAGGAGGAGCGGTCATGTCGCTTAAAAAAACTGCATTTGATGTGATGAAGCGTTTTCCCGGCCTTCGGCTGACGCTGCGCAGGCTGCTCCGTGTCCTCCGGGCGGGGGCGTACCGTCTCCGGACGGCGGGGATTCGGCCCGATCCCCATGTCATTTTGTTCTGCTCCTACCACGGCAAGAGCGCGTCCTGCAGCCCCAGAGCGATCTATGACCGGCTGCTGACCTTGCCTGAATATGAGACTTACCGCTTTGTCTGGGCAGTGAGTGACCCGGAGAGATACGCAGCGCTGGCAGACGACCCCCGAACCCAGGTCGTCCCCTTTGGCGGTGCTATTTTTGAGCGGGCCATGGCGCGGTCAGGGTACTGGATTTTCAACATCACGCTCCCGGAGCACATCAGCCCCCGCAGGGGACAGACCTACCTCCAGTGCTGGCACGGCACGCCGCTCAAGCGCCTGGGCTACGACATCCGTGAGGACGGAAACGCCATGAACTCCCTCTCGGAGATCCACCGGAAGTACAAACTGGAGGGGGAAAAGCTGGACTTCTTTCTCTCCCCCTCCCCCTTTGCGTCGGAGTGCTTTCGTTCGGCGTGGCAGCTGGAGCGCCGGGGCAAGGGCAATGCCGTGTTAGAGACGGGCTATCCCCGGAATGACCGTTTGGTCAATGCCACAGAGGCAGAACGCTCTGCGCTGCGGGAAAAGCTGGGCATTGCCGAGGGTCAGCGGGCGATCCTCTACACTCCCACCTTCCGGGACGACCAGCACATCTCCGGCGAGGGCTATGCCTACCGTCCCGCTGTGGATTTTGACAGCCTGCGCCGTGCGTTGGGAGATGGATATGTGGTTTTGTTCCGGGCCCACTATCTGGTGGCCTCCGCCTTTGATTTTTCCGCCTATCCGGGCTTTGTGCTGGACGTGTCGGGGGTTGCGGAGATCAACGACCTCTACCTTGCCTCTGATTTGATGATCACCGACTATTCCAGCACGATGTTCGACTACGCCGTACTTCGGCGGCCGATTCTGTTTTATATGTACGATTTAGCGCAGTATCGGGATCACCTGCGGGGGTTCTACTTTGACCTTCACGAGCTGCCCGGCCCCATTCTGACCAGATCGGAGGAGCTGGCACCCGCCATTCTCAGGGCGGAGCAGTTCGTCTGGGACGGGCGCTGGGAGGCCTTTCGTCAGCGGTTTGCCCCGTTGGACGACGGACGGGCAGCCGATCGGGTGATCCACGCACTATTGGAAGAGGGTTGAAACGATGAGCATAAAAGATACGATTCGCAGCGGTCTGAAACGGGAATCGCCGCTGTTTCGGGCGATTTATAAGGTCTATCGGCTGGGCGTCCGGGCGCTGTACGGCATCGCCCGTCTGACTACCCGGCTGGACAGGCATCTGGTCCTCTTTGACGCCTTCCAGGGTCGGCAGTATACCTGCAGCCCCAAGGCGCTCTTTGAGGAGATGCGCTCCGACCCCGCCTATGAGGACTACCGCTTTATCTGGGCCATGACGGAGGACGCAGAGAAAAAGAACCGTCTTGCCGACGGGCGTACGAAGGTCGTCCGATACAACTCCC
>CACYLC010000003.1 GCA_902775105.1 Oscillospiraceae bacterium | reverse complement strand
CAGAACGGCGACAGTCTGTGCGGTCTCGCCCAGAGCGGTGCCAGCCACGGTGACTGCGCCGGTGGAGTCAATGGTGCCGCCAATCAGCGCACCGCCCATGAGTTCGCCCAAGCCGAACGCACGGATAATAATCGGCTCAAAGACCATCATCAGAACGGTGAACAGAATGGAGATAGAGACAGCCAGAGACAGATCCGTCTTCTTTGCCTTGGAGGCGGCGCCGGCAGCAATGGCTGCGCTGGTGCCGCAGACGCTGGTGGCGGTGGATAGAGTGATAATCAGGGGCTTGTTATCGATCTTCAGCACACGGGTACCGAAGAACCACATAAAGATAATGACGATGGGGGTGACGACCCAGGCAATGCCCAGACCGTACAGGCCGAAGTTGATGATGTTGGAGAACAGCACGGAGAAACCCATAATAACCAGACCGGCCTTGATGTAATACTCCGTCTGAACAGCGGGCTTCAGCCAGTCGGGAACGCCCACCGTGTTGGAGATGATCAGGCCGACGGCAATGGCAAAGAAAGCCCACTCCAGATAACGGTTAAAGGTGTACTCGGCGCTGATGAAGCGGACGAGAATGGCCAGAACGAACAGAACCGCAAAGGCGGGCACATACTTTTTGACTGCGGTGCCCTTGAGCGCATTGCCTGCGGTAAACAGTACACCCAGCACGACAAAGGACAGGATCAGCTTGCCCAGCAGACCCAGAGAGAACTGCTCCAGCGGGCTGACGCCGTTGCCCCAGGTGGAGAACTTGGCGGCGCTGAAGTCAAACGCACCGGTCAGCACGCCGATGGCGCCGATCACGATGACGACAAAGCCGATCCATACGGCCTGCCAGTCATCCTGTTTGTAAAGGTCGCTCCACTTAAATTTTTCTGTGGTTACCAACTCTTCGTTGGCAGTATTTGTTTTCTCACTCATTTCTTTCACTCCTTCATTCTACACGGTTTGTTCTAACCGGAGGCTCACGCTGCCTTCAGGGTACGGGATCATTTGCTCCCCGTTCCCGCCGGACAGCTTTGTGAGCGGAATTCATCCTGCCCTCTGCCCGCCTTTGGACACAAAAAACAGGAGTTTACCCAACTCCCGAACACAAGGATATGGCATCTTGGATTCCGTCAAAACAGGCATTTTTGTGTGCAGCAAAAACACCCGGCCATAACCTGCGTCCGGGAGGAAAGCATTCGTCCACATCGAGCATTGCTGTGCAGCAGTTTCAGTAAAAGTGTCTGCATGATGGCGTCTCCTTTTCAGATTATATCCTACTTGACCGGTAGGTATATTTGGATTATAATGAGGAAAAGGGGAAACGTCAATAGCAGGGGTTATTTTTCAAAATAAGAACGCGATCATTGAAATGTTTCCGGTTTTCTGAGAGAAAGAGTTCAAAAGATACCGATTCAGTTTCAGAGCGCGGAGATTGCATTGACATTTTTGCCCTGCTTTTGTATATACAAGAGGAATCTGTATACGGTTTAGTACATGGAAAGAGGGATCATTAAAATGAGAACGTATCTCCGCCTTGCGGCGGCCATTGCCTTGCTGATGCTGCTCACCGCCTGTAAAGCAGGATCAGATTTGCCATCGGAGGGGACTGCTGCCGAAGTGCCGGATACACAGGAAAACACTGTGTCAGAGCAGATGGAAGAGGAGACTGTCACCGTGACGGACGACCTGGACAGGGAAGTGACAGTCAAAAAGCACCCCCGGCGGGTGGCGGCGCTCATCGGCAGCTTTGCCGACATCTGGAGCCTTGCCGGTGGGACAGACAGCATTGTCGCCGCCGCGGACGACACATGGACCTCCTTTGATCTGGAGCTGGGAGACGATGTGGTGAATCTGGGGGCAGTAAAGGATATCCAGTTGGAGGCGCTCGTTGCCTCGGAGCCGGAGCTGATCATTGCCAGCACCAATACCTCTATAGATGTGGATCTGCTGCCCACCTTTGAGGAGCTGGGCTATACCGTTCTCTATTTTGAGGTGGACAGCTTTGAGGAATATCTCCATATGCTGGATATCTGCACCCAGATCACCGGCGAGGAGGAGAATTATACCCGCTACGGCACAGATGTTCAGGCACAGGTAGACGCCGCCATTGCCACTCAGGACGGCAGCGAGCCGTCCGTGCTCTACATCCGTGCCTCCGGCTCCAGCGTTAAGGTCAAGGGGAGCGAGGGCAACGTGCTGGGCGAGATGCTTGCGGCTCTGGGCTGCCGAAATATTGCCGATGACGACGAATCCCTGTTGGAGGATCTGAGCCTTGAGGTGATCCTGGCCGAGGATCCCGACTACATCTTTATGGTCTATCAGGGCTCCGATCCCACAGACGCCCAGAACCTGATGGAGGAAACCCTTTTGTCCAATCCCGCATGGGCGACGCTGCGAGCTGTGGAAGAGGGAAGATGCTATGTCATGGAACACAGGCTATACAATCTGAAACCGAACGATCAGTGGGGAACAGCGTATGAGATGCTTGCCCAGATTCTCTATGGAGAGCAGACAACGGAATAAGAAAACCATCAGGATCAGCGCAACGCTCATAGCCGCCGTGCTTGTCACGGCGGCTATGAGCGTTTGTCTGGGTCCGGTGATGATATCGCTGCCGGAGATCGGTCCGGTGCTGCTGGGACGGGATACCGACAGTGTGGCTGCCCGCATCATTCTCTTTTCCCGGCTGCCCCGCACCTGCGGATGCCTGCTGGCGGGGGCGGCGCTGGCGGTGTCCGGCGCTGTAATTCAGAGCGTGCTGGAAAACCCGCTGGCCGCCCCTAACGTGATCGGTGTCAATACCGGCGCCGGGCTGGCAGTGGCGATCTGCTGCGCTGCGGCTCCGGGCATCTTTTGGATCACGCCCATCGCCGCTTTTGTGGGAGCGCTGGCAGGCGTGCTGCTGGTGCTCCTTATTGGAGAGCGGACAGGCGCCTCCCGGCTGACGCTGGTGCTGGCGGGAATTGCTGTCTCAGCGGTCTTTTCCGGGGCGGTGGATCTCATCCTCGCTTTTGTCCCCGAAGCCCTGAGCGCCTATTCCGATTTTCGTATCGGCGGCTTTTCCGGTATCACGATGAGAAAAGTCGCTCCGGCTGCCGCTGTCATCGGTGCGGCATTTGGGGCTGTGCTCTCTCTGACGCCTCAGATGGATATTCTGGCGCTGGGCACAGACACTGCCCGCAGCCTGGGGCTTCGGGCGCGGCCGGTGCGAGTGGCCTTGCTCGCCGCCGCAGCAGCCCTCGCCGGGGCGGCGGTCAGCATGGCGGGACTGCTGGGTTTTGTGGGACTCATCGTACCCCATGCCGCCCGCCGGGTGTCAAACGGAGACAGTCTGCCGTTGCTGGTCTATTCCGCTCTGGGCGGCGCTGCGTTTGTGACGGTGTGCGACCTTGCGGCACGGACGGTATTCTCGCCCTACGAGCTGCCGGTGGGTGTCGTGCTGTCCTTTTTGGGCGGCCCCTTCTTCCTCTGGCTCATCCTGCGTCAGAAGGGAGGGCACAGAGATGCTTGAATTGTCGCATGTCTCTTCCGAATATTCCGGTAAAACAGTGCTGCGGGACGTCAGTCTGGCCTTTCATCCCGGCAGGGTGCTGATGATTGTGGGGCCAAACGGCAGCGGAAAGAGTACCCTGCTCAGGACCGCAATTCATCTCCATCCCCGAACAGGCGGAACGATCCGATTGGACGGAAGCCCGCTGGAAACCCTGACACCAAGGCAGATTGCCCAAAAGGTGGCCTATCTGCCCCAGTCCCGCAATGTGCCGGATATTACGGCAAGGCGCATGGTCATGCACGGACGGTTTCCCCATATGAGCTATCCCCGGCGCTACACGGAGGCTGACCGACAGATCGTCACCTGGTCGCTGGAGCAGGCGGACGCACAGGAATTGGCAGATCGCTCCGTCAGGACCCTCAGCGGCGGCCAGCGGCAGAAGGTCTATCTCGCCATGGCACTGGCGCAGCAGACAGACACCATCCTCATGGACGAGCCGACCACCTATTTGGACATCGCCCACCAGCTTCAGGTCATTGCCCTTGCCCAAAAGCTGGCGGCACAGGGAAAGGCAGTGGTTCTGGTGCTCCACGATCTGCCCATGGCACTGGCTGGGGCAGACCGGCTGGCCGTGCTGCATGAAGGCGCATTGTGTGCACTGGGTACACCAGAGGAAATCTACGCCGGCGGTATCATACCAAAAGCATTTGGGATCTCCCTGAACAGAGTGCAGACAGAAAACGGCTGGCAGTATTATTGCAGTCCCCTGAAACCGTGAGGAAGTGAAAGAAATGGTATATTTTCCTTTTTTTGTCCGGCTGGAAGGCCGCAAAGGGCTGATCGTCGGCGGCGGGAAAACGGCGCTGGGCAAGGCAAAGCGTCTTCTGGACTACGGGCCGAGGCTTACCGTCATTGCGCCGGAGGTGTTGCCGGAGCTGGCAAACCTCTCCGGCGTCTCTGTTGTCTCCAGAACGTTTCGTCCGGCAGATCTGGACGACAGCCCTACATTTGTCATTGCGGCGACCAACGACCGTCAGACCAACCATGAAATATCTCTGCTCTGTCGAGAGAGGAGACTTCCCGTCAATGTGGTAGACACCCCGGAGGACTGCACCTTCCTCTTTCCGTCTCTGGTGCGGCGGGGGCCGTTGAGCATTGGTATCTCTACCGGAGGCGCCAGTCCCAGCGGGGCAATTTACATCAAAAATGAGATCAGTCACGGACTGCCGGATGCAATCGGCGAGATACTATGCTGGCTGGACAACCAGCGGGAGCCGATCAAGCAAAGTGTCGGGAGTGAGGAGACCAGAAAGGTGATCTATCAGCGGCTCTTCGAACGCTGCCTCAGCCTGAACCGCCCGCTGACGCCGGAGGAGACCCGGAACCTGATCGAGGCGGCGGAAGGGAGGAACCGGCAATGAACGGGCAGGTATCCATTGTGGGCGCAGGCTGCGGCGGCCCGGAACTGATCACGGTACAGGGACTGGATGCGCTGAAACGATGTGAGGTCGTGGTGTACGACGATCTGATCGCCCGGGAGCTGCTGGATGCTGCGCCTAAGGAGGCGGAGCGCATCCCGGTGGGCAAGCGAGCCGGCTCCTGCTCCCCGAAACAGGAGTACATCAACGAACTGCTCGTCCAAAAAGCGGGAGAAGGGAACCGTGTCGTCCGGCTCAAGGGCGGAGATCCCTTTGTCTTTGGCAGAGGCGGGGAGGAGGCCATGGCGCTGGCTCGTGCCGGCATCTCCTATACACTGGTGCCAGGCATCTCCTCGGCGCTTGCCATTCCCATGGAAGCCGGCATTCCGGTGACACATCGAGCCATCAGCCGCAGTGTCCACATCATTACCGCCCATACTGCGGAACGGGCGCTGCCGGAGAACATTCCTCAGCTTGCCGCTCTGGACGGCACATTGGTCTTTCTCATGGGGCTGCACGCATTGGAGCGGCTGGCGCAGGCGCTGATAGACGCCGGAAAAAGCGACGATACTCCTGCGGCAGTGCTGTCTGGCGGCAACTCGCCCTGCCCTGCAGCAGTACGGGGCACCCTGGGGGACATTGCAGAGCGCACGAAGAAAGCGGGCGTACTGCCTCCGGCGGTCATCGTGGTGGGTCAGGTGGCGCAGATGGACTTGAGAAGTCCCTGGCCATCCGTCACCGTGGGACTCACCGGTACCGAGGAATTCCAGCGCAAAGTGACTGCTCTGCTGGAACGGCATGGCCTGGGCTGGCATCAGGTGCAGCGGGGAACATGCAGAGCGCTGGAAACACCTGTCCCATGGGAGGAACTGTCCCAAAGGATGGGAAATTGGCTGGTGTTCACCAGCGGAAGAGGCGTGGACTTTTTCTTCCGGGATCTGACGAGGGAGGGGAAGGACGTGCGCAGCCTGAGTGGCTGTCAGTTTGCTGTCATAGGGGAGAAAACAGCAGAGACGCTTGCGGCGCACGGCATACGAGCCGACCTGCGTCCCGAGCAATTTACCGGCAAGGCACTTGCGCAGGCACTCCTGCATCACCTGTCCCCGGAGAATAGGGTCTATCTGTTTGACTCGGCCAAAGGCTCCGGCGTCATCCCGGAAGCACTTGGGGAGAAGGGGATCTCATGCTGCCGCATCTCCCTGTATGACACGATTTACGAGACGGCGCTTCAGTCTGAGCGGCTCCAATACATTTTGTTCGGCAGTGCCGGCGGGGTGAACGCACTTGCGGATGACGGTTATGACCTGTCCGGAGACACGGTTCCCATTTGCATCGGCCCCGTCTGTGCCGAAGCCTTTGAAAAGCGGTTTCACAGAAAGCCGCTGATGCCCCCGGAAATCACGGCTGAGTCCATGGTGGAGACATTGTTGGAGCATGAATCAAAATAAAAGAGCAGCACCGTCTCACGCATGGCGTTGAGACGGTGCTGTTTTGATGTGGGTCAGGAGCGTCAGTCGCCCACTTTTCGAACAATGAGGTCGTAGGTGCCGTCCGCGTTGTCAAGAAGCTTGAGGATCTTATGACCTTCCTCCTTGATGCTCCGGGGCACATTCTGTACCGGCTCACCGTCATTCAGGTGAATGGAGAGAATGTCTCCGTCCTCCAGTTCCTCCAGCGCTACCTTTGCCTTGACAAAGGTGACCGGACAGACCACGTCGGTGATGTCTACGGAGTCTGTGATATTAAAATCAGCCATGGTATGCTACCTCCACTTTCTCTTGCAGCTTATCCCAGCCCACACGCTCCAGTGTTTTGGCAAAGCGCTCACCGGCATTTGCGTTCTGGTCGAAGAAGTCGATCGCCGCATCTGCCACCCGGAGCAGGGTCTCCTCGTCCTCGATGATGGGGAGCAGCTCGGTGCCCTTCTGAATGGCGTTGCCGAAGGTGCCGCCGAAGGAGACAATGTAGCCGGTCTTGCCCTGCCATGCGTCCACCGGGCAGGACTTCACACAGCGGCCGCAGTAGTTGCACTTGGAGCGGTCAATGGAGATCTTGCCGTCCTCGATGGCAATGGCCTTGGAGCGGCAGACCTTCTCGCACAGCCCGCACTGGATGCAGGCGTCCTCGTCGTATTCGGGGATCAATCCGCCCTTGACGCCAAAGTCGTTCTCCTCCGCCTTCAGGCAGTTGTTCTGACATCCGGTGACGCCGAACTTAAATTTGTGGGGCAGCCGTCGGCCGAAGTAACGGGCGTCCAGCGTCCTGGCGACCTCCAGCGCGTCAATGCAGCCGCTGGGACAGCAGACGCCGCCCTGACAGGCAGTAACGGTGCGGACACGGGGGCCGCAGACGCCGGGCTGTACGCCGCCCTTTGCCAGATCGGCCTTCACAGCGTCAATATCCTTGAGTTGGATAAAGGGGATCTCAATGCCCTGCCGGGAGGTCAGATGGATGTAGCCGTGCCCATATTTGTTTGCCACCTCGGTAATCGTCGCCAGCTGTTCTGCCGTGACGGTTCCGCCGACGCAGCGCAGACGCAGGGAAAAATGATTCTTCTGCATCTGACGCATAAAGCCGCCGGCCTTTAATGCGGAATAATCTACTGCCATAATAGCATCTCCTTTTGACGCTGAATGCTTTGCTGAGTTCGGCAGCCGACGTCCGATCGACCCTTGCTGCCTACAAAGCCGTTTTAAACATTTTTATCATATCACAGGCGGGAAAGCCCTTCAATCCATTGGGGAAGAATGAAAAATGAGTCCGAAACTTCAAAATTTAATCAGAGAGTCAGTTGGCAGTTGCCGCACGTATAGAATAAATCTATTGGGAATGTGAAATTTTTGCTTTACATATTTCTCCGATGGGTTTATAGTATATATTAAACCGTGTCAGATGCGGATTGTTGGCGTGGCCACAAAACGGCGCAGACTGCGCCGTATAATACAGTTGACTGTTACGCCGCATGAATCAGCAGAGGAGGGAATAAGATGCAATTTTTCGTACAGCAGGAAGTACTGGATGCAGGTGTGAAGATCGTTTTTGCGGTGGCCGAGGGGATCGACAACCATGAAAACAGCATGGAATGGCGGAAATATCGGGATCAGCGCATTGCCGCGCTTTACGAAGCCTATCAGGGACTGGACGTTCACACCGACCCGATTTTGGAGGGCTATAATATCCTGCACGACAAGACCGGCGTCAAGCGGAGAAAGAATATCCCGGCCAGCGAGAATCTCATTAAGCTGCTGCTGAAGCATCAGGGGATGTTCTACATCAATCAGGCGGTGGACATTTACAACCTGCTCTCGCTGGAGAGCAAGCTGGCTCTCGGCGCCCATAACATCGATCGTGTGGACGGCAACGTGACGCTCCGGTTTACCGACGGCACAGAGCGGTTCCAGCCTATTGGACAGCCGACGCCGATTTCCGTCCATCCCCATGAATACAGCTACTGCGATGATGCAAATGAGGTGCTGTGCCGGCTTGAGATCCGGCAGGTGGAGAAGACCAAAGTGGACGAAGAGGCTCGGAATATTTTTTACATCATTCAGGGCAACGAGGCGACGGACGATGCGCTGCTGGTTGAAACGGCACAGCGGATCATCGATACGACAACCAGATATTGCGGGGGGAGCGGCAGAGTCATCATTCCAACGGCTGTGTGATTGTGTGTAAAAAGAGGTCTTGCTGTGGATTTTCCTGCAGCAAGGCCTTACGTTGTTAGCTAAAACCAAATCTGATGCTTATGACCTCCGGGTTTCTATTGACGGCAAGGAAGTGGAGGTCAATCCGGCGGATTACATTGAGGTCACAGAGAAAACAGAGCAGTGGGGAGATAGAGATCGTGCCGAACATGATGCACGGCTATTCCTGTATGCCCGTGTTCCCGGAGAGTAAGAAAAGTGATTATGAGGGAATTTCGCTGATAGAACGCCTATAGACGGTTGTCCGCAAATGAAGAACGGATGGTGCGGCCGAATGGACAGCGGGGGCGGCAACCGCTGCGCTGCTCGTTATCCGGATGATCTGACAGCTTGTCATTGATGTGATATGGATGGGACATACGAACGCATGGAGCATCCCCGGAACGGAGGATTTAAGACCCTGTATTCCGGCGAAAGTCCATGCAAAGGAATGGATCCTGACGCTTGTTGTTGATTCGGCGGTCGCAGCGATTCTCGCCGAAATTATGGCGCTTGTTTTAAGAGAGTCTGCAGAGAAAAAGTCAAAACCCTTGACACTCTGGGAAAAAAGTGCTATTTTGATAGGTGTTAGCTAACATGCTTGGACTTATAGGAAGTGTATTTTGTGCCGAGAGACAAGACAAAAAACCACATCAAGATTATGGCCGCCGCACGGGAAGAGTTTATGGAGCACGGTTTTGAGAAAGCTTCTATGCGGCGGATCGGCGAACGGTGCGGCATGACCGCCGCAGGGATCTATCGACATTGTAAGGACAAAGCCGATCTGTTCGATCAGCTCGTTGCGCCCTCTGTGGGGAAAATGAATGCATGGCTGGATGCGCATACTGCCCGATCCGTTCGTGCGATTCACGGAGGTGGCGATCTCTGGCAGGATACTGAGATCGACATGATGCGGGAGCTGGTCTATCCGAACATGGGGGACTACCAGCTGCTGCTTACAAAAGCCCAGGGAACGAAATATGAGCACTTTCTACATGATTTAGTGGAGGGGCATCAGGAAACCATGCTCAGGTTTTTGCCTGACCTGAAAGAACACGGCTACGCCGTGCGGGATGTCAGTCCACAGGAGCTGCACTTGCTTCTTACCGCATACACCACCGCCATGTTTGAGCCGGTGGTGCATGACTATCCGTTGGATGAGGCGCTGAACTGTTTGGAAATCGTAGAGGCATTCTTCCTGCCCGGTTGGAAACAGATCATGGGCTTTTGAAAATACTGGGATAATCACACCGCCTATCCTCTTTGGGGATAGGCGATGGGTTTGTTTAAAAGTTAGTTAACTCTAACTTTGCGCCGTTAGCTAACAGAAATAGAAAGGAGTTCGCTTATGGAAACAAAGAAAGAAGAGCCGTCGCCGATCGCCTGGGTGTTGGAGCAGGCGGGCGGGCACCGAAGTCAATTCGTGCTGGCCGTTGTGCTGGCAGTGATTGGCGTCGCCTTCTCCGTTGCGCCGTATTTCGTCGTGATCGGAATCGTGCGGGGGTTGATGGAGGGGCAGAAGGATCTGTCCTTTTACCTTATCCGCTGTCTCATTATGGCACTGATGTGGTTCGGACGGGTGCTGTTTCACGCACTCAGCACCGCAACGAGTCACAAAGCCACGTTTACCGTGCTGGGGGAGATCAGAAAACGCTGTACGGAGAAGCTGACACGTATGCCTCTCGGCGCAGTGCTGGCAGAGAGCTCAGGAGCGCTGAAAAACACGCTCATTGAACGGATCGACAGCATTGAGACGACACTGGCTCACGTTGTACCGGAGTTTACGGCCAATTTGCTGGTTCCGGTTGTCATTTTGGTTTACATTTTCGCAATAGATTGGCGTATGGGACTCGCTTCACTGGTCACCGTACCCCTGGGCATGTTCTGCTACGTCTTTATGATTGCGGGCAGCGCCAAATTTTATGAGCGCACCGTCACGGCGACAAAGTCGCTCAATGACACGGCGGTAGAGTACATCAACGGTATCCAGGTCATCAAGGTGTTCGGCAAGACGAAATCCAGCTATGAGCGTTTTGTCCATGACGCCCATGAGGCGGCATACAGCTTCGTGGATTGGATGCGGTCCAGTATCATCCCGTTTACCTTCGCAATGGTCATCATGCCGTCCACGATGGTTTCGGTGCTGCCTGTCGGTGGACTGCTGGTGAAGGGCGGGACGCTCTCAACCGAGGACTTTGTGACCATCATCATTCTCTCAGTTGGCGTTATTACGCCGCTTATTACGGTCATGAGCTATTCAGACGACCTGCGCACAATGGGTACCATCTTCGGAGAGGTCAGAAGAATCCTCGACGCTCCGGAGCTGAAGCGCCCCGCTGTCGGAGAGGCTCCTGCCGACAACAGCCTGAAGCTGTCCGGTGTGCGCTTCAGCTACAAGGATAAAGAGGTGCTGCATGGCGTCGATCTGGAGGTGCCTGTGGGAAGCTTTATCGCATTGGTGGGTCCTTCGGGAAGCGGTAAAAGTACCATCGCCCGGCTGATCGCCTCCCTCTGGGATGTAGACAGCGGCAGTATTACCCTCGGCGGCACGGATATCCGCACTATCCCGCAGGAGGCCTATGCAGACAAGATTGCGTTCGTCTCCCAGGATAACTACCTCTTCAATATGACGGTCCGTGAAAACATCCGGCTGGGACGGCAGGACGCAACAGATCAAGAAGTCGAGGAGGCCGCAAAACAGAGCGGCTGCCACGACTTCATCATGGGGCTGGAAAACGGCTACGACACGCTGGTCGGCTCGTCCGGCGGCCATCTCTCCGGCGGCGAACGGCAGCGTATTTCCATCGCCAGAGCCATGCTCAAGGCCGCCCCCATCGTCATTTTGGACGAGGCGACGGCCTACACTGATCCGGAGAACGAGACGGTTATCCAGCGCTCGGTCTCGGAGCTGACACAGGGCAAAACACTCATTGTCATCGCCCACCGGCTGAGTACTGTCACCGACGCCGATCGGATCTACGTCGTAAGAGACGGACAGATTGACGACAGCGGCACCCATGAGGAGCTGCTTGCCCGCCACGGGCTGTACGAGACCATGTGGAAAGCACACATGACGGTCAAGGATACGGTGGAAGGGGGAATGGAGCATGCTTGACATCATCCGCAAATTCTTTGATTTCTGCGGCGGGGACAACCGCCGAAAATTCCTGGCCTCCATCTGGCTGGGCGTGGTGCTGGCGCTCTTTGAAGCGTTAAAAATCCCCGCCGTCGCCTGCATGGTGCGTGCGCTGCTGCCTGTGTCCATGGGCGGCAAGGGCGGCGTTACGACACAGGACATTCTCATGAGCCTGGGCATCATGCTGGTCAGCATCATCGGCGCAGGACTCATCAAGGCAAAAAGTACAATGCTCCAAACCGAGGCCGGTTACGACACCTGCGCCAAAAAACGAATTGAGATCGCCGAGCATATGCGGTATCTGCCAATGGGTTACTTTAACGAGAACAGCCTCGGTCAGATCACCTCGGTCACCACCAATGTCATGGAAAACCTCGAAAATGTGGCGACACGTGTTGTGATGCTTGTCTGTCAGGGGCTGCTGACAACAGCGCTTATTATCGTCATGCTTGCCTTTTTTGACTGGAGGATCGCACTTGTGCTGCTCTGCGGGCTGCTGCTGTTCTTGCTTGCAAATCACCGGCTGCAAAACGCGGCGGGAAAGCTGGCCGGCAGGAAGATGGACGCAGATGAAAAACTGGTGGAGAAGGTGCTTGAATACCTGCAGGGCATGGCAGAGGTCAAAGCCTATCACCTCACCGGCACAAAAAGCGGGGAGCTCAACGATGCAATTACCGCAAACAGCAAGATAAACACCGATATGGAAATGGCGCTGGTTCCCCGCATGACCCTTCAGAGCTTTATCGCAAAGCTGACCGGCGTGGCAATGGTTGCCTTCTCCTGCCTGTTTTATGTGGGCGGCAGTATGGACGCGCTCATTGCCGTTGTGATGGTCATTTCGGCGTTCATCGTCTACGCAAGTCTGGAAACAGCGGGCAATTACTCCGCCCTTTTGCGGGTTGTGGATGTGAGCGTAGACCGTGCTCAGGAGATCCTTGACACACCGCAGATGGATCTTTCCGGTGAAAAAATCGCACCTGATCTGTTGGATATCTCCGCCGACGGCATTGCGTTTTCCTATGATACACGGAAGATCATCGACGGCGTCACGCTGCACATCCCCGAAAAGACGACTACTGCCATCGTCGGGCCTTCCGGCGGCGGCAAGACGACGTTGGTCAATCTGCTTGCCCGCTTCTGGGATGTGGACGAAGGCGCAGTCACCCTCGGCGGGCGCAATGTCAGAGATTACGACATGGACTCGCTCATGGAGCATTTCAGCTTCGTGTTCCAGAACGTGTACCTGTTCCACGATACGATCGCCAATAACATCCGCTTTGGCCGACCCGACGCCCCCATGGAGGAGGTCATCGCAGCGGCAAAGAAAGCCTGCTGCAATGATTTTATCACTGCGTTGCCCAACGGATACGAGACTGTCATCGGCGAGGGAGGTGCGTCGCTCTCCGGAGGCGAGAAGCAGCGCATTTCGATTGCCCGTGCCATGATAAAAGACGCACCGGTGATCTTCCTCGACGAGGCCACAGCCAATGTGGATCCGGAGAACGAGAACGAACTGATGCAGGCAATCGAGGCGCTGACGCAGGAAAAGACGGTCATCATGATTGCCCACCGGCTGAAAACCGTGGAGCATGCCGACCAGATCATTGTTGTCCATCAAGGCAAGATCGTTCAGTGCGGCACACACGGCGAGCTCATGCGGGAGGACGGAATATACAAGCGCTTTGTGGGCGAACGCCGTGAGGCGGCGTCCTGGAAAGTAAACAAATAAAATGCGGGAGGCAAAACACATGAGCAAGACAGAAAACAAACTCAAAGGCCGGGATCTCATTAACGTCGGCATCTACTCGGCCATCTACTTCGTCATTCTGATGGCGGTGGCCATGCTCGGCATGATTCCCATCTTCCTGCCGCTCTTATCCGTTATCGTACCGATCCTCGGCGGCATCCCCTTTATGCTCTTTCTGACCAAGGTCAAAAAGCCCGGCATGATTTTTGTTATGGCTATGATTATGGGCATTATGATGCTGCTCACCGGAATGGGCCCCTGGCCGCTGCTGACCTGCGCTGTTGCGGGTATCCTTGCGGAGCTCTGCTATCGCAGCGGAGACTATAAGAGCGCAAAGAAGGCCGTCGTGACCTACGGACTGTTCAGCCTGTGGATCTGGGGCAACTATCTGCCGCTGTTTACCGACTATGAGGGTTACTTCGCCCAGCGGCAGAGCTACGGACAGGAGTACATCAATGCGGTACAGCGCCTGATGCCTCTGTGGATGGCACCCGTGCTGCTGATCGCCTGCTTCGGCTGCGGCGTCATTGGAGGGATGTTGGGCCGTGCGCTGCTCAGAAAGCACTTTGCGAAAGCCGGGATCGCCTGATGAGGTATTGTTCCAAAGCGGCACAGGAGAAGCGGCGGGGATTCATTGACCCGCGCACGAAGCTGGCGCTTGTCGTGATCATCGCTCTGTTCGTGTTGGGCGGAATTGGCGGGGAGCAGATGGAGCCGGTCAAAACGGGACTCTCTGCACTGCCGTTCCTCCTGCTTCTGGTGGAACGGCAGTGGCGGCGGTTTCTGCACGGGCTGCTCGTGCTGGTGCTTGGCTATGGGCTGCTCCTTGCCATGCCGTATTTGCCGGGTGTGCTGAATTATATTGCCCTTATGTGCGGCGGTATTTTAACTCGCTTTGTCGTGACGATCGTCATGGGTGAATATCTCATTGGCACCACTTCGGTCAGCGAGTTCATCTGTGCCATGGAGAAGCTATACATGCCGAGTACGATCACGATTCCCATGTCCGTGATGTTTCGCCTTTTTCCCACTGTTGCGGCGGAGTGGCGCTCCATCCGCCGGGCGATGGGGATGCGGGGAATCCGTTTCGGTGGTACGAAAGCGGGTCAGGTGGTTGAGTACCAGATGGTACCCATGATGACCTCCTGCGTCCGAATTGGGGAAGAACTGTCTGCCTCGGCGCTGACACGTGGGCTCGGTGCGCCGGTGAAGCGGACAAATATCTGCCGCATTGGTTTTCGCATCCAGGATCATGTTCTGCTCTTGCTGTGTGCCGCCGTCATTGGGGTGTGGATACTGGAGCTTTGCGGGGTGACGTTATGGTGGAGTTAAAAAATGTGAGCTTTGTCTACGGGTCGGACAACGCTGCAACCAAGCATGAAAACAGCCTGCGCAATGTGAGCCTGGCCGTGAGGGATGGGGAATTTGTCTTTCTGACCGGACCTTCCGGCTGCGGGAAAACAACGATCCTGCGGCTTATCAACGGACTGATCCCGCAGTTTTATCCCGGTACGCTGAGCGGAGAGATCCTGATCAACGGAAAATCTGTCAGCGATCAGGAACTCTATGATACCGCCGGGCTGGTCGGCACGGTATTCCAGAATCCGCGCTCTCAATTTTACAATGTGGACACTACCGGGGAGCTTGCCTTCAGCTGTGAAAACAGGGGCCTGTCGGAGGCGGACATCTACAAGCGTATCGATGAAACTGTTGCGGATTTTCACATTAAATCCTTGATGGATCGAAATATTTTTCACCTCTCCGATGGCGAAAAGCAGAAAATTGCCTGCGCTTCCGTCAGTGTGGCGGGATCAGAAATCATTCTGTTGGACGAGCCATCTGCCAATCTGGACTATGAAGCAACCATGGCGCTGCGGGAGATGGTGATCCGCTGGAAGCAGCAGGGGAAGACAATCGTCGCTGCCGAGCACCGCATTGCCTATCTGTGGGATCTGATTGACCGGGCCGTGATCCTGCGGGATGGACAAATCGTTTGGGAGCTCTCCGGAGCGGAAAAGGACGGGCTGTCCATATCCGAGCTATTGGAGATGGGACTGCGCTCCACCGTACAGGAACCGCCGACGGATGTGCTGCTGCCGGACTTTGCATACGGCGATGAGCCCATCGTGCTCCAGGATTTCCGCTTCTCCTATCGGGGAGAGAAGCGAGAAATTGTGAGCATCGACCGTTTAAAGCTTGCCGCAGGCGAGATCACCGCCGTCACCGGCGCCAACGGCGCAGGCAAGACCAGCTTCCTCAACTGCCTCTGCGGGTTGGAAAAACGCTGCAAGGGAATCATGGAATACAAGGAGAAAATCTATGGTCGCAAGGAGCGGCAAAAGATCTGTTTCATGGTGATGCAGGACACGGGCAATCAGCTTTTTACCGAGAGCGTGTTGGAGGAGGTGCTCATCAGCTCTCCCAAAAGCGCCGAGGATGCGGAAAAAAAAGCCACGGAGCTTCTCCGGCAGCTGGATTTGGACGCTTTTTTGGATCGTCACCCCCAGAGCCTGTCAGGAGGACAGAAGCAGCGGCTTGCCATCGCTTGCGCCATTGCCTCCGGGCGGGAGATGCTCCTGCTCGATGAGCCGACCAGCGGGCTTGATTACGCACACATGATGGAAACGGCGCAGCTGTTGAAGCGTGTACAGGCTATGGGGATCACCCTCCTTGTGGTGACTCATGACAGCGAGTTGATCCACGCCTGCTGCGGGCGGAAAATCGTATTGAAAAGGGGCTGACCCAGCTGCTTGGATGAAAATGACTGTCCGTGAGTTCAAAGAGGGTGTGTATGATGACGTTATGACCCGAATGGAAACCATCTGCCCTCCATCGAAAGGAAAATAGGTGTGGTCAAATACGCAGGAGAGTTCAGACGATACCCGTATTGAGCTGTGTCAACAGCTCAATAAAGCGTACAGTCTCCCACGGCCTTGCGACGATCTTTGGCACGTTCAGCTCCTCACCGCCGACGCATTTGCCGGAAGTGAGGAGCCTTGGTCTATCCCGGCTCTACGTCAACTATTGACGTAGAGCCGGGGATTTTTACGCTGAGCCTTGCAGGAAAATCCGGTGAATTCGTTGAAATTTCAGGTGCGCAGTGATAAGATGAAGCAAAGACAGGCGGAGGTGAGCAGAGTTGCATCGAATGATCCGTATTCTTGACGATCTGATCGACAGAATACTGGCAGTGTTTCTCGTCCTGCTTTTGCTTCTGGGCGTCTATTTCGTCTACGACACTGTCTGCGTCTACTGCAATGCCTCGGCAGACCGGGTCTCGGTCTACAAACCGGGCAGCGGCGAAGGAGAGCAGATACCTCTTTCTGACGATTATGTGGCGTGGCTGACCATCGACGATACCAAAATCGACTACCCCATTATGCAGGGGGAGACCAACAGCAAATACCTGAATACCGATCCCTATGGGGAGTACTCTCTCTCCGGTTCCATCTTTTTGGACAGCAGAAACGCCGGGGACTTCAGCGACAGTTATTCGCTGGTCTACGGACACCACATGGCGGACGGCGTCATGTTCGGCGCATTGGACGCCTTTTTTGACGAGCGCTATTTTGATGCCCATTGCACCGGCACCCTGACGGTAGGGGAGACGGTCTATCAAATCCGCATCTTTGCTGCCCTTCGGACCGACGCCGAGGTGAAGGCCATCTTCACTCCCAACGGCAGCGAGCCGGTCATAAAGCTGGCAGAGACAGAATCCGCCATCTATCGAATGCCGGGAAATGACCATATCGTCGCCCTCTCCACCTGCAAGGATCCGGGCGGCACGGAGAGAACGGTGGTGCTGCTGACCTTGACGGAGGGCGTAGCGGAGCGGCAATGAAACAACGACAGAACACAAACGAAGGGGGCTGCCCCGCCAGGTTTGCGTTCTGTCGTTTTGATGTTATAAAACGGGGCTGTACTCCGTCACTCGGCGCTTTTTTCGTCCACCATTTGGACCGCCTCCTGGAAACGGGAGCGGATGAACTCCGCCGCCTCCTCCGACCAGCCGTAGATAATGCCCTTACGGTAGGGAGTGAGCAGCTCCCGGATCTGACCGATAGCATCGCCGCAGGGGTTCTTTCTCGTGAAGGCGGCGGTGGTGACCTGACCCAGAAGGTAAGTCTCACCGCTGCGGGTCAGCACCTTTACCTCATGCATCTTAGTGGTGGGAATGAAATTCACCCGGGTGGTGGTGACGTTGCCATAGATCCAGATGATGTCTCGGACGGGGATCGCACGGAGGGCGTGCTCATTCCGGTTCATATTCAGGATCGCAGTGGGCGTGATAAAGGAAGTCAGCACCTTCACAGCGGAGGGCGCCTCCTGCTCGATGCGGGCGATGTCCTCAGAGGAGAACTGTCTCCAGCTCCGCTCCGCCTCTTCCAGCAGCTTTTTGTTAAACAGCGTCTTTTTGACTCCGCCAAGCTCGTTGGCTTTTGCGGCAATATTGGGATAATATGTCAGATCCATCTGTTCTCTCTCCTTCAAAAAAGTCGGATCGTTTTCTTAACAGATACCATTATATCCTGACACAATTTGATATGCAAGATAAAATACGATCCCTCTGAAAAAGGATGCTGCCGCGGCAGCATCCTTTTTGTTAGAGATTTTCGTTTTTCAGCGCATCAATGGGATCGTCGTGTTTGATCTTATTGGTGGCATAGAGCATGGTGGCAAAAACCACGGCAAATACGCTGCCCACCGCAATCGCCATGCTGTACCACGGAATATAGAATCCGCTGCGATATGCAAGGCCGGTAATACGGTAGATGAGATAGGTCATCGCTACCGAGACGGGAAGTCCCCAGGCAAGTCCCTTCAAGCCGTAAATGATGCACTCGTAATTCATCATCTTCCGGAACCCCTTGCCCGACAAACCGATGGACCTCAGCATGGCAAACTCCCGGCGGCGAAGGGAGACGTTAGTGGAGATGGTGTTGAACACATTGGCAACGGCGATCAGGGAGATGAGAATGATAAATCCATAGGCAAACACGTTGACCGCAAACACCAGCGCCCGCTCCGTCTCCTGCTGGGCGGCAGCATCGGTCAGTGACCCGGTCTCCATCCCATTGTCGGTCAGGCGTTGCTTCATCTCGTTGTAGACCTGACTGTGGTTGGGGGCGGTGAAAGCAAATTCGGTGCTATAGATATACTGTTCTTCCAACTCCTCACCCAGTACGGCCTGCTTCATGCTGTAGGGATAGAGGATCGCCATATTCTTTGTTGACAGGGAGAGTGGGAGATTCTGAACCACAGCGCTGATGGTCAAATCTGCCCGCAGCACCGCCTCCCCTGCAGGGATGCGCATGATCTTGCTCTCCTCCGGCGTCACCTCGTCGTAGTCATCGGAGGAGAGCAAGAGTCGGCTCCAGTCCTCCTCTGGGTAGTAGAGATACCAGAGATTTCCATTTTCGTCAATCTCCTCATCGTAGTTGATATATCCGCCGTATTCCCTGACGATCTCAACATAACCGGTGATGGGCAGCCGTTCCTCGTCCAGCACGGTGAAGTGATAGTACTTGGCAGGTCCGTCATCCTCGGAATAGCCCACCACGCTCTGATTGTAGACCACCGCTTTGGGCGCATCGGCGTCAAAGTAGTCCTCGGCGTTCAGACCGTTCTCCCGGCAGAGCTGCCGAAACGCCTCGTCGTCGATAAAGGCCACTTTGCCGCTGACCTCAGCGTCCAAATGCTGCTCCTCATAAAAAGAGCGGTCGTTGAACGGAGCCGCCCAGTACTCCTCCGAGACGTCCTCCAAATGGAAATAGGGCGCATTATAGTTTGCCGACAGATAGCCGCTCTCCATCACGCCCTCCACACTGGAAAGCAGGGCGAGAACCTCGTCCGGGTCAACATTGGAATCCCGCCAGATACTGTAAACGATGTCAGCATCCATGTCAGAGGAAGTGAAGCCGTCCACGGCGTCGGTCAGATAGGAGCAGAAGGAGGAGGCGGAGATGAACAACGTCACGCTGAGAAACAGAGAGATGACGGTGGAGCGGTACCGCTTGCGGTTGCGCTTAAAATTCTTGGAGGCCATCATCCCCTCAAAGCCGAACAGTTTTTGCGTGAGCTTGGAGGTGCGGACCTCCTTCCCCTTGATCTTCACATCCCCGGACTGACGGATGGACTCAATGGGGGAGATGCGAATGGCCCGCCGGGCGGGGATCCACGCCGAGATGAGGGTGGTTACGAGGCAGACCGCCACTGCCGCCAGCAGGGCGAGAGGATTCAGCACGAGACGCATCTGCACAGCGCTGCCTGTAAAGAACATGCCGGTAAAGGCATCCCGCAGACACCAGAGCGTAATGCCAATGCCCACACAGCCTACGATCAGCCCCATGGGGATCCCCACGCCGCAGAGCAGCAGCGCCTCGTAGAGGACGCTCCCCCGAATCTGCTTCTTCGTTGCGCCCACCGACTTTAAAATGCCGAACTGCCGGGTGCGCTCACTGACGGAGATGGAAAAGGAGTTGTAAATCAGGGAGATAGAGCCAAAGGAGATGAGGAAAACCAGCACCGCCGCAAAGCCATAGACCAGAGCGGACATATTTCCATTGCGGAAGGAGCCGCTGATCTGCAGCAGGCCGGAGTGAGGCCGATAGTTGGGAGAGACTGCGTGCTCTTCCATGTAGGAGTAAAAGCTGAGCCACGGCTTGAGGGTGAAAAAAACACTGTAATACCCGGTGCCGCCGCCTGCGGTGAGGGCAGTATAGCCGGGGCACTCGATGGCCTCAATGGAATAGTTCAGCCGCTCATAGATGCCGACGACGGTGTAGGTGCGCTCTGTGGTGTCCGTAATTTCCTCCGGCCCATAGAGCAGGTAGGGATATTCCTCCGCCACCTCCTCGCCGTCCGCCGTGCGCTTTCCCACATCCAAAGTGAGCGTGTCACCGACGGTGTATTGCACGCCTCCGGTGGTTCCCAGATGGACGGGGAGGATGATCTCGTTCTCGTTTTCCGGCATCCGCCCGCTGACCAGATGGACGGCCACTAGATCGGAAAAGTTGCCGCTGATCGACTTGATGAGGAGATAGGGAGAGACCTCATTTTCGCTGATCTCTGCCCAGCCCACCTGCTGCCACGTGGCGCTGTCTTTGATGCCCTCGGCGGACTGGGCCTCCTGCGCCTCCGCCTCGGTCAGATCGTAGTAGTAGCCCTGAAAGGCACCGTTTCCATCCACCACGGAGCGAATGAGAAACTGGACGCCGCTGTAAGCGCCCTCAATGACAGCGGTAAAGAGCGCCATGGAGAGGACAATGCCGATGACCGTCACCAGCGTCCTTGTGCGGTTTTTTAAGAGGGATTTCCGGGTAAACTGATGGAATACGTTCATCACTTAACCCTCCGAATCCGCTCATCCCGGACGATCCGTCCGTCCTCAATGGCAATGATGCGGTCAGCCTGAAGCGCGATGGATTCATCGTGGGTGATGACGACCAGTGTCTGGTTGTACCTGCGGTTGGAGAATTTTAAAAGCTCCACGATCTCCTGACTGTTCTTGGAGTCCAGATTGCCCGTGGGTTCGTCCGCCAGCACCACGGCGGGAGCGTTCATCAGCGCCCGGCCGATCGACACCCGCTGCTGCTGACCGCCGGAGAGCTGGTTGGGAAGGTTGTTCTTCCGCTCTGTCAGGGAGAGAGTCTCCAGCAGCTCGTTGAGCCTGTCCTCGTTTACCTTTCTGCCGTCCATCAGTACGGGCAGCGTCATATTCTCCACTACATTGAGCACGGGAATGAGGTTGTAGAACTGATAAATCAGCCCCACCTGTCTGCGGCGGAAAATGGCGAGCTGATCCTCGTTCTGAGCGTAAACGTCCTGTCCGTTCATCCACACCTTGCCGCCCGTGGGCCGATCCACGCCGCCCAGAATATGCAGCAGGGTGGACTTGCCGGAGCCGGAGGGGCCGATGATGGCAAGGAATTCTCCCTGTTCCACGGAGAAGGATACATCGTTCAGCGCCCGCACCTCGTTGTTGCCGGAGCCGTAAATTTTGGTCAGATGTTCGATCTTTAAAATTTCCATGAGAAATGCCTCCTTGTGAATTACGGATCCATTGTAACAGACGAAAGTGACACTTCGGTGACAGTTTTTCTGTCATAAAGTGTCACTTGGATTAAGATTTTATTAAATGACGCTTTTGTAGAAGCGAATGGTAAACTGCGCACCGCCATCTCTGGCATTTTCCGCAGTGATGGTTCCGTCCTGAGCGGCAACGATCATCCGGGCCAGCGCCAGACCGATGCCGATGCTCTCCGCCGTGGCAGTCTTTCCCCTGTAAAACCGCTCAAAGAGGTGGGGAAGATCGGCCCCGTCAAAGCCGGAACCGCTGTCCAGCACTACGATCTCGGTGTAAAGCGCATTTTCCTTCGCCCGCACAGAGATGCTCCCGTCCTCCGGGGTGTGCTCTACGCAGTTTTTGAGGACGTTGCCCAGCGCCTCCGTTGTCCATGCCAGATCGCCCGAAAAGGTCTCCTCTGCTACCGAGACGGAGAACCGAATGCCCCGTAGCTCCATGGGGATGAGGAAGGGACGGGCGGCATTCCGGATCAGGTTCGCAACGGAGACCGGTTCCTTGCGAAACGGCGCTGTCCCTGTGTCGATCTTCGACATTTTGAGCAGCGTCTCCACCAGCCATTTCGTCCGTTCCAACTGCTTTTTCAGCTCCCGTGTCAGCTGGATGCGGCGATCAAAGGGCAGTTCTTCCTCCGCCAGCAGGGAGACCACCAGATTCATGGAGGTCAGCGGCGTCCGCATCTGATGGAAAATGTCCGCAATGGCGTCGGTGAGCCGCAGCTTGTCCGTCAGAAGCTGGTCAGACTGTTCCCTGAGCCGCACCGTCATCTTGCGAATTTCGCTGTTCAGAATCGCCAGCTCTCCCTCGTCGCTGTCGGTGATGAGCAGGGAGTCCTGTCCGTGCAGGATGCGGTCAATGCTGCGGCTAAGCTGAGCGATTCGGTCATACCGCTTTTTGGCAAAACGGAGGTGAACCAGATGGGAAAAAAGCCCGGCGAGAAGAAGGAGCAGGCTGCAAAACGGAGAGACAAAGACGCCGATCACAGCAAAAATCAGCGTTCCCAGCCCGTAAGTCAGACATTCCCGCCGAAATTCCGGATTTCTGTAAATGTTCATGTCAGTCCATCCTATACCCCATGCCCCGTACTGTCTGAATGAGGGCGGGATTCTGGGGGTCGTCCTCGATTTTCTCCCGCAGCCGCTTGATGTAAACGGTGAGGGTGTTGTCATTTACATAATCTCCTGCAATGTCCCAGATGTCCTCCAGTAGCTTCGAGCGGGAGAGCAGCTTGCCCCGGTTGTTGAGAAAGACCATCAGCAGCCGATACTCCAGAGCGGAGAGAGCGACCTTCGCGCCTCGTTTTGTGACGGCACATTTCTCCGTATCCACCGTCAGACCACCGGGGATCGTCACGGTCTGGGTTCCGGAATACCGGCGCAGCACAGTGCGGATACGGGAGACCAGTTCTCTCGGACGAAAGGGCTTTGCGATATAGTCATCAGCCCCCATATCCAGTCCCTTCACCACGCTGTTCTCATCTCCGGAGGCGGTGAGAAAGATAACCGGGAGATGATATCCCTTGGCGGCAGCGCAGACGTCGTAGCCGTTGCCGTCAGCGAGGGAGACATCCAACAGCAGCAGATCAAAGCTGCTCTGCCGCAGCAGCATCTCCGCAGCCTCTTGCCCGGACACGGCCGTTGTCTTAAATCCCTCAACCGAGAGATACTCCCGGAGCGAGCCAACAATGGCAGCTTCATCTTCGACGAGTAAAATATTCTGCATGGGCGTCACTCCTGCCTGTTAAGCGGTTTCATCGGTAGACATTATAATAACAAAAAATCGTCGGCATTCCAATGGGGCGGGGGAGAAAAGTTGAGAGAAGCCGATTGGATGCAAGACCGGACAGAGAATTTGACAAAACACCCTGTCGTTTGATTTACAAAAAGGGAGAGTCGTGGTAAACTGAGGAGCGTCCGAAAGAGTCGGACGTCGGGGAAGATTCACAGAGGGTTGAAGGAGGGCTGTGCCATGGCGAAGCTTTATTTTAAATTCGGTGCAATGGGCTCGTCCAAGACGGCTCAGGCGCTGATGACCAAGTTCAATTATGAGGAGAAGGGCAAGCGGGTGCTGCTCATCAAGCCGGCTACCGACAACCGGGACGATCGTCTGGACGAGCACGGCAACCTCTGCACCATTGTCCGCTCCCGCATCGGCCTGTTTGCCGAGGCCGTTGCAGTGGAGCCTGAGGACGATGTGCGGCAGCTGTACCTTGCCCGCAGCGGCGAGTCCCCCTTGGATGTGCTGATCTGCGATGAGTGCCAGTTCCTGACCGGGGCGCAAGTGGATCAGATGAAGGAGCTGGCGGATCTGGACGATGTACCGGTCTTATGCTTCGGCCTTCGGGCGGATTTCCAGACCCGGCTGTTTCCAGGCTCCAAGCGGCTATTCGAGATCGCGGACAGCATCACCGAGATCAAGTCGGTCTGCCGCTGCGGGCGCAAGGCGACGGTAAACGCCCGCTTTGACGACAACGGCGTCATTATCACCGAGGGGGCCCAGGTCTGCATCGGCGGTAACGACCGCTATGAGGGCGTGTGCTATAAATGCTATCGGGAAATGATCCGGAATCGGGGGAAAAAGATCATCCATTGAGGAGGAGGAACCATGAAAATCAAGGAAATTCTGTCAAAGGTTGACCACACTCTGCTGGCGCAGGGCGCGACGTGGGAGGAGATCAAGGCGATCTGTGACGATGGATTGCGTTACGAGACGGCCTCTGTCTGCATCCCGCCAAGCTACGTCAGGCAGGCAAAGGAATATGCGGGCGATCGGTTGAGCGTCTGCACCGTCATCGGCTTTCCCAACGGCTATTCCACCACGGCCACAAAGTGCTTCGAGACGGCGGACGCCGTCCAAAACGGGGCGGATGAGATCGATATGGTCATCAACATCGGCTGGGTGAAGGACGGAAAGTACGACGCTGTGTTGGAGGAGATCAAAGCGGTGAAGGCCGCCTGCCACGGGAAACTGCTCAAGGTCATTGTCGAGACGTGCCTGCTCACAGAGGAGGAGAAGGTGGAACTGTGCAAGATCGTCTCTCTGTCCGGCGCTGAGTACATTAAGACCTCCACCGGCTTCTCCACGGGTGGCGCTACCCGTGAGGATGTGGCGCTCTTTGCCGCCCACGTGGCTCCCCATGTGAAGATCAAGGCCGCCGGCGGCATTGCATCGCTGCGGGATGCGGAGGACTTTATCGCCCTCGGTGCTGACCGGCTGGGAACCAGCCGTATCGTGAAGATCGTCAAGACAAACGATTGAGCGGAGCGTACATTTATTAGCTAAATTTATCAAAGAGTGTTGATTCTTTCTGTTAAATCCGGTATAATGTCATAAGATGTGTTGCAGAACACACCAAATACAAAAGGGGAGATCAAATCTATGAAGAAAACGATTGCACTTGTGCTGGCGCTCGTTCTGGCGCTCGGCTGCCTGACAAGCTGCGGCGGAAACAGCAAGTCCAATAATGCTGCTGCTGATGTCAAGGTCGCCATGATCACCGACTACGGCGACATTACAGACCAGTCCTTCAACCAGACCACCTATGAGGCCTGTAAGGCATTCTCTGAGGCCAACAGTCTCGACTTTAGCTACTTCAAGCCCGTTTCCGACTCGGATGAGGATCGCGTCTCCATGATCGAGTCCGCCATCGACCAGGGCTACAACGTAGTCGTCATGCCCGGCTACGCCTTCGGTAAGGCCATTGAGTCCACTGCCGGGAACTATCCTGACATCACCTTCATCGCCCTGGACGTCTCCGCAGGTGACTTCTCTGAGGGTTACACCATTCCCGCAAACCTTTACTCCGCTGTCTATCAGGAAGAGCTGTGCGGCTACATGGCCGGCGTCGCCGCTGTCAAGCTGGGCTACACGAAGCTGGGCTTCCTGGGCGGCATGGCGGTTCCCGCTGTTCAGCGCTATGGCTACGGCTTTGTTCAGGGGGCTGATGCGGCTGCTGCCGAGCTGGGCCTTTCCGACGTTTCTGTGAAGTACGCTTACGGCAACCAGTTCTATGGCGACGCTGACATTACCGCTGCCATGGACGCATGGTATGCCGACGGCACTGAGATCGTCTTTGCCTGCGGCGGCGGCATCTTCACCTCCGCTGCTGAGGCCGCTGCCAAGGTGAGCGGCAAGGTCATCGGCGTTGACGTCGATCAGGCCGGCATCATTGACGGCAGCTACGGCGAGGGCATGACTGTGACTTCCGCCATGAAGGGTCTGGCTGCCACCGTTAACACCATGCTGCAGGTCGTTGTGGACGGCAAGTTTGACCAGTACGGCGGTAAGATCGACACCCTCGGTCTGGTCTCCGACGTACCCGAAGAGAACTATGTCCAGCTGGCCGGCTCCACTCAGTTCGCTGACGGCTTCACCGAGGCTGACTACAACGATCTGGTCAAGGCCATGAATGCCGGCGAGGTCACTGTCTCCAACGACATTACGAAGAGCGCCTCTGACTTTGCCACCGTCATCACTGTGGACGATCAGGGCAACATCAAGTAATCAAATTCGCTTTGCGAAACTCCGGGGAGAGCCCAGTTGCTCTCCCCTTTTTTCAAAAGCAGATTGAAGGAGGAAATGCTTATGGCTGAATATGAGATTGAGATGCTGCATATTACCAAGCGGTTTCCCGGCATCATCGCCAACGATGATATTTCCCTCCGGCTGAAAAAAGGCGAAATCCACGCACTTTTGGGCGAAAACGGCGCAGGCAAATCCACGCTCATGTCAGTGTTATTCGGCCTGTATCAGCCGGAGGAGGGGGAGATCCGCAAGAGGGGTGTCAAGGTCGAGATCCATGATCCCAACGATGCAAACGATCTTGGCATCGGCATGGTGCACCAGCACTTTAAGCTGGTGGAGTGCTTCTCGGTGCTGGACAACATCATTCTGGGCGTGGAGCCCAACAAGGCGGGCTTCTTGCAGAAGAAGGAGGCTCGGGAAAAGGTATTGTCGCTGTCTGAGAAGTACGGACTTCGGGTAGACCCGGACGCAATCATCGAGGACATCACCGTGGGCATGCAGCAGCGCACCGAAATTTTAAAGATGCTCTATCGGGACAATGAGATTCTGATCTTTGACGAGCCGACTGCCGTCCTGACACCTCAGGAGATCGAAGAGTTGATGGAGATCATGCGCAATCTGGCGAAAGAGGGTAAGAGCATCCTCTTTATCTCCCACAAGCTCAACGAGATCATGTCGGTGGCCGACCGATGCACCGTCCTCCGCAAGGGCAAGTACATCGGAACCGTGGATATCAAGGACACCACTGCCGAGGGACTCTCTGCCATGATGGTGGGAAGAGATGTCAACTTCCATGTGGAGAAGAAGCCTGCCCAGCCTGGGGAAGTGGTGCTGGACGTGCAGAACATGGTGGTTGCCTCCAAGAGCCACAACAATAACGCCGTCAAGGGCGTTTCCTTCAAAATCCGCAAAGGCGAGATTGTCTGTATCGCCGGTATTGACGGAAACGGCCAGACCGAGCTTGCCTACGGGCTTTCCGGTCTGGAGCCGGTGAAGGAGGGGGTCATCCTCTTTAATGGCGTGGATATCGCCCATATGTCCATCCGCAAGCGGAACACCAGCGGCCTGAGCCATATTCCGGAGGATCGGCACAAGCACGGTCTGGTGCTGGATTACTCACTGGAGAACAACATCGTACTGGAGCGGTACTTTGAGCCGGAATTTACCTCCAAAGCGGGTTTCCTCAAGGAGCAGAACATCCGTGCCTATGCTGAGCGGCTGATTGCGGAATACGACGTCCGCTCCGGTCAGGGTCCCGTCACCATCGCCCGCTCCATGTCCGGCGGAAACCAGCAAAAGGCCATCGTCGGCCGTGAGATCGACAAGAACCCGGATCTCCTCATCGCCGTCCAGCCCACCCGGGGCCTGGACGTGGGCGCGATTGAATTCATCCACAAGCAGCTGGTCGCCCTCCGGGACGCAGGGAAGGCAGTCCTCCTCATCTCGCTGGAGCTGGACGAGGTTATGGACGTCTCCGACCGCATTCTGGTCATGTATGAGGGCGAGATCGTGGGCGAGTTGGATCCCGGGACCGCTACGGTGGAGGAATTGGGTCTGTACATGGCCGGCGCCAAGAGAGACGAGGTGAAGTCATGAAAAAGAATCTGCTGAAAAGCGAAGGCTTCCAGACGTTTATTGCATCCCTCATCTGTATCGTGCTGGGTCTGCTGGTGGGCTTCATTGTCCTGCTGTTTATCAATCCCGCAGGCGCCACTGAGGCGATTCTGGCAGTCATCAAGAACTTCTTTAACTACTCCATGGCGAATCTCCAGTTGAAAAACTTCGGAAATACGCTGGTCAAGACGGCTCCGCTGCTGATGTGTGCCCTGTCCGTCCTGTTCTGCTATAAGGTGGGGCTTTTTAACATCGGCGCTGCCGGTCAGTACGTCGTGGGCACCTGTATCAGCCTCTATGCCGCTCTCGGCTGGGGAATGCCGTGGTGGATGTGCATGATCTTCGCCATCGTGGTCGGCGGAGTCTACGGCGCTCTGGTGGGCTTTCTCAAGGCCTACTGTAACGTCAATGAAGTCATCTCCGGCATTATGCTCAACTGGATCGGGCTCTACACAACCAATATGATCCTGAGCAATGTCAAAGACGTAGCCAGCCCCTACACCCTGCACCTGAAGGACTACGCGCCTCAGGCAGTGCTGCCCACTGTGGGACTGGATCAGTTTTTTTCGGGCAACACCTACGTCTCATTGGCAATTCCCCTCTCCATCCTTGTCGCCGTCGTGCTCAAGGTGGTTCTGGATCAGACCAAGTTCGGCTATGAGCTGAAGGCCACGGGCTACAACAAGCATGCCGCCAAATACAGCGGCATGGCGGAAAAGCGGAACATTATCCTGACGCTGGCCATCGGCGGCGCTCTGGCGGCATTGGGCGGAGCGATGCTGTACCTCACCGACTACGAGCAGTGGGCCTGCACCCAGTCCTCCGTCCCTGGCATGGGCTTTAACGGCATCGCCGCCGCCTTCCTGGGTGGTCTGAACCCGGTGGGCACCATCTTTGCCTCCTACTTCATTCAGCACATCACCTCCGGCGGCGCTTATGTGGACAAGACCCTGTACTCCGCTCAGATCTCTGACCTCATCTCTGCACTCATTATCTATCTCTGTGGTTTTGTGGGCTTTATGAAGCTAGCCATGAAGAAACGCCTTTCCAAACGGGAAGAGAAGAAAGGGGAGAGCAAATAATGTTGCTGCTGCTACAATATACATTGATTTTCGCCTCTGTCCTTCTTCTGGTCGCCCTCGGCGGATGCTATTCTGAACACTCCGGTGTCATCAATCTGGGTCTGGAGGGTATTATGGTCATCGGCGCTCTGGGCGGAGCGCTCATGATGCGCTATCTGCCGGCGGTCACGCCTGGCTTTCTCATGGTGCTGCTGACTCTGGCGGGGGCAATCGTCTTTGGCGTTGCCTATTCGGCGCTGCTGGCCGTGGCCTGCATCAACTTCAAGGCAGATCAGACGATTGTGGGCACGGCGCTGAACATTCTGGGTACCGCTCTCGCCACCGTTCTGGTCAAGGCCATGAATATGTCCATCAATCCGGACGATGTCTCCTCCACCATCCAGTACGTAGAGCCGAAAAAGAGCTTTATCGTCTATCTCGGCTCCTTTGAATTCAACTGGTTCATGCTTATCACGATTGTTGTGCTGGCGATTGCCTATGTCGTCCTCTACAAGACCAGATTTGGCCTGCGGATGATGGCCTGTGGTGAGCATCCTCAGGCAGCGGCCTCTGTGGGTATCAACGTCTACAAGATGCGCTGGGCAGGCGTCCTCATCTCCGGCGTCTTTGGAGCGCTGGGCGGCATCAGCTATATTCTGGCCGGCGTGTCCGAGTGGAAGTTTGAAAACGGCGTGGCAGGTTTCGGTTTCCTGGCTCTGGCGGTCATGATCTTCGGGCAGTGGAAGCCTCTGCGAATCGCCCTGGCGGCGCTGCTCTTCGGTTTGTTCCGGGCGCTCAGTAATGTCTATATCGGCATTGATTTTCTGGCGGCGCTGAATATTCCCAGTACCGTCTACAATATGATGCCCTATCTTATCTCCCTTCTGGTGCTTGCCTTTACGTCCAAGACGTCCAAGGCTCCCAAGGCTGAGGGGATCCCCTACGATCCCGGCCAGCGCTGACGGCAGAAAACGGAGGTGTCTGCGATGAGAATGTACGACATCATTGAGAAGAAACGGGACGGCTGCGCCCTCTCCGACGAGGAGATCCGCTTTTTCATTGACGGATATACCAACGGTGTGATCCCGGACTATCAGGCTTCCGCCCTCTGTATGGCCATTTTCTTCCGGGGCATGACCGACCGGGAGATCTCTGTTTTAACCGACGCCATGGCCCGTTCCGGCGACATGATCGACCTGTCCCGTTTCGGAACGCTCTCCGCCGACAAGCACTCCACCGGCGGCGTGGGGGATAAGACCTCCCTCATCGTCATGCCCATCGTGGCGGCACTGGGCGCAAAGGTGGCGAAGATGACTGGACGGGGGCTGGGTCATACCGGCGGTACGGTGGATAAGCTGGAGTCCATCCCCGGCTATCAGATCGCACTGGAGAGCGAGCGGTTTCTCTCTCAGGTGGAGGAGATCGGTATCTCTCTGGTGGGACAGTCCGGCAATCTGACGCCCGCCGATAAAAAGCTCTACGCCCTCCGGGACGTGACGGCGACGGTGAATTCCATCCCCCTCATCACCTCCAGCATCATGTCCAAAAAGCTGGCGGCAGGGGCTAAGAACATTGTCCTCGACGTGAAGGTCGGCTCGGGCGCCTTTATGAAAACGCCGGAGGATGGGAAGGCGCTGGCGGAGAAGATGGTCTCCATCGGCAAGCTCTGCGGACGGAATATGACCGCCGTACTTACCAATATGGATGTACCGCTGGGACACAATATTGGCAACGCCCTGGAGGTGCAGGAGGCGGTGGCCGTCCTGAAAGGGGAGAGCAGGGGGGACTTGCGTGAGGTCTGTGTTGTCCTTGCCTCTAACCTGATTCGCATGGTTTTTGACCTCACTGCCGAAGAGGCGCAACGGCGGGCTGTTGACGCACTGGACAGCGGAGCGGCCTTTGCCAAAATGAAAGAGTGGATCGGCGCTCAGGGCGGGGACATCCGCTATCTGGACGACCCGTTTCTCTTCCCGACAGCCGCTTTTTCCGATACAGTCAAGTCTCCTGTAAGCGGCTACATTCAAAAGATGGACGCCGAGCGCATCGGCACCGTCAGCGTCATGCTGGGGGCGGGCAGAGAAACCAAGGATGCCACCATTGACTACAGCGCCGGTATCATCCTCCGCAAGAAGGTGGGGGAGCGGGTGGAGGCAGGAGAGATTCTCTGTACGCTCTATACCAACCGGGAGGCGGCGCTGGCAGATGCGGCGGAGCACTATCTGGCCGCCCTCACAATCGGTGATACTGCCCCCGAAGCACAACCCCTGATCTACGAGATCGTCAGATAAAAGGCCGTCATTGGAAAGGGGATACCTATGGAAAAGATCCTCATTATCGGCATCGCCGGCGGCTCGGGCTCCGGAAAGAGCACCATCTCTCAGCTGCTGAAAAAGAGGTTTGGCGATGACCTGACCATCATTAAGCACGACGATTACTACAAGGCGCAGCACGAAAAGCCCTTTGAGGAGCGGGTCAAGACCAACTACGACGCCCCGGAGGCCTTTGACACCGATCTCATGGCCCGGCATCTCAGCCTCCTGCGGCAGGGCTTTTCCATCGACTGCCCGGTGTATGACTACAGCATCCACGACCGGACGGGTGAAGTGAAGAGGATCGCTCCCGCCAAAGTGCTGGTCATCGATGGCATTCTGGTGCTGGCGGAACCGAAGCTCCGGGACTTTATGGATGTGAAGATTTTCGTGGATACCGACGCCGACATTCGCATCCTCCGCCGCATCCAGAGGGACGTCAACCAGCGAGGCAGGACGCTGGACTCGGTGATTCAGCAATACGTCTCCACTGTCAAGCCCATGCACGAGATGTATGTGGAACCCAGCAAGAAATTTGCGGATGTGATTATTCCGGAGGGTGGACACAATCTGGTGGCTATGGAGATGATCGAAAACCGGGTCAGGGCGCATTTGCGTTAAGCAAATAGGAAAACAATCCCCCGAAAAACCTTGTAAATCAGGCTTTTCGGGGGATTGTTGCATCTACAAAGTGGTGTCTGGTTGTCGGCGATTCATGTCTTTGCTGCCCCTCTTGTGCAAAGGGATACTCGATCCGCCGGGGAGCAGCGCCCCGTACGTATTTCCCTTGTTCTCCTGTCAGCTTAGCAGGTTAAAAAATGAACGACTGAGGGTATGGGGGATCAGATGATTCATAGACAGATGTATCCATGATTCCTCGGCTCAACTCAATGTCCCCAGTCGCACCAAAAACAAATTCCAACCTCCGCCGCTCTCCGCCCAGATCTTCCCCTGATGCTGCTCCACAATGCCCTGGGCGATGGACAGCCCCAGCCCGTAGCTGTGATTCATGCTCCGAGCTTTGTCAATACGGTAGAACCGCTGAAAGATGTTCTTCAGATCTGCCGCGGAAATAGGCTCGCCCTCATTGGCCACGGTCAGCAGACAGCGGCTTTTGTCCGTTTTTTTGAGAGAGACCGTGATATTCGCCCCGTCTGATGCGTACTTTTGGGCGTTGTCCAGCAGAATATCCACCACCTGCCGCAGATGGCTTTCACTGCCCGTGAGGGAGATACCCTCCTCAATGTTGCTCTCCAGCGTCAGCCCTTTCTCAAAGAACACCGGCTCAAAGGGGAGCAGAGCGTCAGAGACAAGCGCGCTGAAGTCCAAATCAGAGAAGTGCATCTTTGCCGTCCCGTTGTCCACCCGGGCAAGCTCTAAAAGCCCCTCCACCAGTCCCCGCATCTGGCCGGACATGGTGAGGATGCTGCCGGCAAACCGCTCCCGCTCTGTATCCGAGCAGTCCGGTGCTTTCAGCAGCTCGGCGTTGGTGGTGATGACTGTCAGCGGCGTTTTCAGCTCGTGGGAGGCGTCCGCCACGAACTGCCGCTGCTGCTCCCACGCCCGCTCCACCGGACGCACCGCCCAGCGAGCCAGCGCAAAACTGATGCCCAGAAAGACGAGAAAGCTGACAACACCGACGACGGCGCAGGTCCTCAGCAGGCTGTTCACCGTTGCCTGCTCACTGGAGGTGTCGGCAAAGACGATGAACTCCCCCAGCAGGTCGGAGTGACGGTAGAACCGGAGATCATATTCCTCCAATACGCCGGTCTCGCTGTCGGCAGTCGAGACGGCGGACTTCAGCTCCGCCAGAAAGTCTTCGTCTGTCAGGTCATAGTAGGTGTTGCCGGAGGCGGTCAGGGTTCCGTCCTGCTCCTCCTGCAAGGTGAAGTAGGGGAGCAGCACCTCATTCCGCCGACGTTCCGGAAAATCCCGTTGGTCGAACTGGCCGGGAGGTGTCATCTGCTCCGGCCCCACCATGACGGACTGCATCATGCGGATGCTCTGCTCGGCCAGATTTTGCCGGGTGGAGAAGATCACCAGCCCGAAGATCACTGCCAGTATGACCGTCACAATGGCCATATTGATGCAGATAAACTTGATACGGAGCTGTTTCAGCATGTCTCGTCCACCTCCAAATGATAGCCCAGCCGCCGGATGGACTCGATTTTGACGTTGGAACCGATGCTTTTCAGCTTCTTGCGCAGAAAGCCCACATAGACCTCCACATGATTTTCCACAGCGTTGGAGTCATACCCCCACACCCGGGAGAGAATGGTCTCCTTGGACAGGTTTCGCTCTTTTGATTGCAGGAGAAAGCGCATGACGTCAAATTCCCGTGCTGACAGCCGGACACTCTTTTCCCCGCAGACCAGAATGCCGGAGGAGAGGTCGAGGGACGTGTTGCCGTAGACCAGCTCGTCCACCTGATTGCCCTGCCGCCGCAGAAGGGCGTTGATACAGGCGAGCAGCTCCCGGCTGTTGAAGGGCTTGGTCAGGTAGTAGTCCGCCCCGGAGTTCAGCCCCTCAATGCGATCCTCCAGACCGGATTTGGCGGTGAGCATGAGAATGGGGGTGGCAAGATGTTTGGAGCGTACCTGCCTTGCAACCTGATAGCCGTTCAGCCCCGGCATCATCACATCGAGAATGAGCAGATCATAGACGCCCAATTCGGCGTATTCCTCGCCCGTCTCCCCGTCGTAGGCCACTTCCACCTCAAAGCCGTTTTTCTCCAACAGGGATTTCAGAGAATCCGCCAGCAGCTTTTCATCCTCTACCACCAGAATTTTCATATTCATGCTCCTGTTCCAACCATTATCTATGGATATTATACTATTCCTCCTCAGTGAAAGGAAGAAAAAGATTTTCTTCCTGAAAGTTTTTCATCTTTTTTTCAGCATCACTTCAGGTTCGGCTATTACAATAAAACCAGCAAGAGACAGAAAGGAAGTGACAGACGATGCAATATCGTCACGAGTGGAAGCATGAGATCAATCGATCCGACCTCATCACCCTCCGTCAGCGCCTCCGGGCAGTGGCGCAGATCGACCCCCACACCATTGACGGGCGGTACAAGATACGCAGTCTCTACTTTGACACCCCAACGGATAGGGCGCTTCGGGAGAAGCTGGACGGCGTCAATCGACGGGAGAAGTTCCGTATTCGATACTATAATGGAGACACTTCGGTGATTCATCTGGAAAAGAAAGCAAAACTCAACAATCTCGGAACAAAAGCCGCCGCCACCCTCACAAAAGAGGAAGCCCAGGCCATTGCAGACGGCGATTTGGACTGGATGATAAAATGCAGCGGCCGGCCACTGATACAGGAGCTATACAGCAAAATGCGAGGGCAGGGGCTGCGGCCAAAGACCATCGTGGACTACACCAGAGAACCGTTTTACTATCCCCCAGGGAATGTCCGGGTGACGCTGGATTACGACATTCGAACCGGGCTGCACAGCACGGATTTCCTCAATCCCGACTGCGTCACTGTTCCGGCGGGGGACGCCCCCATCCTGCTGGAAGTCAAATGGGATGCCTACCTCCCCGATCCCATCCGAGCTGCTGTTGGCCTGGAGAGCAGGCGGAGCAGCGCATTTTCCAAGTACGCACAGTGCAGGGTGTATGGGTAGAGCGTGCTCAGCAAACCCAACATACGAAATATGCGGATTTTCAATGAAAGCATTTCATTGAAAATGAGTATCATCAGGGGCGATTCATGAATCGCCCCTGCGAAATGTCAATGTATCCAACAAATTGCAAAAAGGAGCGAATTAAAATGACTTTCAACGACATCTTCAAATCCAGCTTTCTGGAAAACGTCACCAGTGTCAGTATTTTGGATATGGTGATCGCCCTGGTTCTGGCTTTCGGCGTGGGCATGTTCATCTTCCTCGTCTACAAAAAGACCTATACCGGCGTCATGTACTCCTCCAGCTTTGGCGTCACCTTAGTGGCGCTGACCCTCATCACCACTTTGGTCATTCTGGCCGTCACCTCCAACGTGGTGCTGTCCCTCGGCATGGTGGGCGCGCTGTCTATCGTCCGGTTCCGCACGGCCATTAAGGAGCCGCTGGACATCGCCTTCCTCTTCTGGTCGATTGCGGTGGGCATTGTTCTGGCAGCAGGCATGATCCCGCTGGCCGTCATCGGCAGCGTCATCATCGGCGTCATCCTGCTGGTCTTTGTCAACCGTAAGAGCCACTCCAACCCCTACATCGTCGTTGTCCAGTGTGACGGCCATGACAGCGAGACTGCCGTCAAGTCCTACTTAGACGGGCACACCAAGCGCTGCGTGGTCAAGAGCAAGTCCGCCCAGAAGGATGCCGTGGAGCTGAATCTGGAAGTCCGGTTGCAGGACGACAACACCGATTTCATCAACGAAGTGGCAGAGCTGGACGGCGTCCAGAGCGCTGTTCTGGTCAGCTATAACGGCGACTACATGGGATAAGGAGGACGCCTTATGTCAACGCACAAGCATATCGATCGGATTTGCGCCGTTGTCATCGTGCTCACCCTCCTACTCACCGCACTCTTCATGCACGGCGCCAGCCTTGGCCTTGAGGTCATCGTAGATGAAGACGCAGAGCGAAACTCCGACTCCGTCTACTTTACCGCAAACGATCAGGACGGGGATTGGGACAGTGCAGATGCCACCGCCATCACGCTAAACGGCGAGAGCGGTACTGTCTCGGGAAACGGAGCCTACTTCTATGATGGCAGCCTCTACATTACAGGGGGCGGAACCTATGTCGTCTCCGGCACCCTCACCGACGGTAGTATCATCGTGGACGCTTACAGCGCCTCAAAGGTTTGGATTCTCTTAAACGGCGTGGACATCACCTGTTCGGACAATGCCTGCATCCGCATTGACGAGGCGGACAAGGTGTTCCTGACCCTGGCGGAGGGGACAGAGAATACCCTCGAAAGCGGCACGGAGTATTCCGAGGCAGCCTTGGCGGACGGGACAGACGGCGTTATCTTCGCCCACGAGGATCTGACCATCAATGGCAGCGGCAGTCTCACCGTCACCGGCGGCTGGAAACATGGCATCGCTGCCAACGACGATCTGGTGATCACAGGCGGGACCATCACGGTGGATGCAGCCGCGGATGCCATTCACGCAAACGACAGTCTGCGCATCAAGGACGCCAGCATCACCGTCACAGCGGGAGATGACGGCATCGTCGTGGCCAAAGAGGACAGCTATCTCTACATCGAGTCCGGCACCATTGACATCACCAGCGCAGACGACGGTATCCATACTGCAGGAGACATTACCATCATCGGAGGCAGCTTTACCATCACCGCTGGGGACGACGGTATCCACTCCGACACCGCCATTGATATCTCTGACGGCAGGATTTTGATTACAGAGTGCTATGAGGGCATCGAGGCTATTTATATTGACATTACTGGCGGCGATATCACCATCTATCCCAGTGACGACGGCCTGAATGCCAACGGCAGCAGTTCCAATGGCTTCGGCTTCGGCGGTATGGGCGGCCCCGGCGGGGGACGGAGCGAGACGGAGACCACCTCGGAGACGGAGGAGACCGCCTCCGAGGACGGGGAGGAGCTGACCTACATCCGCATCAGCGGCGGCACCATCACCGTGATCAACGAGACAGGCCGGGACGCTGACGGTCTGGACTCCAACGGCGATCTCTACATTACCGGTGGAACGATTTGGGTCAGCTTGCTTGGCGACGGCAGCAACAGCGCCTTGGACTACGGCAGCGAAAACGGCGGCGTCTGCGAGATCAGCGGCGGCACCATCATCGCCTGCGGCGGCAGTTCCATGGCGGAGACCTTCGACTCCACTTCCAGCCAATGTTCCATTCTCTATAACCTGACGAATGGCTGTGAAGCAGGTACCACGGTATCTCTCACGGATGGGGACGGAACGATACTGCTCACGTGGGATGTGCCCTGCAGCTTTTCCTCTGTGGTCATCAGTTGCCCGGCAATGCAGTTAGGCGAGACCTATCAAATCATCACCGGAGATAGCTCAGAGGAAGTCACACTGGAAGATGTGGCAACCTCTCTCGGCAGCGTACAGGCGGGCATGTTCGGCGGGGGCATGAAGATGGGCGGCGGAAGACCGGATCAGAGCGAGACGGGCGAGCAGCCTGACGGCGAGATGCCCGACATGAGCGGGATGGGAACACTGCCGGATATGGGCAGCTTTGACGGGGAACAGCCTGCTCTGCCGGATGGGGAGCAGCCGGATCAGAGCGAGATGGGCACGCCTCCTGACGGAACCTTTGGGGGCGGAGGCCGCGGTGGTCACGGCTTTGGCGGGGAATCCGACGGTCAGCGGCCCCAGCGGGGCGGCGACTTCGGGCAGCAGATGCAGACCGGGACGCCGGAAGCTCAGACGGAAGAGGAAGCTGACCAGTCCGCTGTCGATTGGACAGACGGCGGCGTATGGATCCTCGTGGCGGCATCCACGCTGGTGCTGCTGGCAGGCGTTGGCATTGGTATCTTTGTGAAGCATTGAGATCACTCCCGCACAGCGGCAGGAACGCTGTGCGGGAGTTGACCTGTTCGGGGAGGATTTGGTATAATGAAAAAAATCCATCGGAAAGCGGTTGAACCATGAGAACCACAGAGCAGCTTGGCCCCTATACGCTGATCCAGCAGGACGGTCTGCCGAAAATCGACCGAGATTCTCTGCTGCTGGGGCGCTTTGCCACGGTGCGAAAGGGCGACCGGGTCTTTGACCTGGGCTGCGGCGTGGGGGTGTTGGGGCTGTGTCTGGCGGAGCAGGCGGAGGATTTGACACTGGACGGATTGGACATCCAGCCGTCATGCGTGTCGCTGGCGCAGGAGAATCTGGTGCGAAACGGCCTGATGGGAGAGATTTGGCAGGGAGACGTGACGGCATTTCGCCCGACCCTCCCCAACCGTCGGTACGATCTGGTGATCTCCAACCCGCCCTACTTTCAGCCGGGGCGGGGCAAGACCGCCGGGGGCAGCCGGGGCATTGCCCGGACGGGGGATGAAAACGGACTTCTCCCATGGTGCGAGACGGCTCGGCGGCTGCTGCGAAACGGCGGCCGCTTCGCCCTCTGTTGCCGTCCGTGGGATATGAATGCCCTTTTCCATCACCTGACTTCCTGTGGACTGGAACCAAAGAGGATGCAGGCAGTCCAGTCCGGAACGGAACAAAGGGCAAATCTGATCCTGGTGGAGGCAGTCGCCCAGGGAAAACCCGGGCTGGAGCTGCTGCCTGCTGTCATTATGAGGTGATTATAACATGGCCGGAATTCTCTATCTGGTGCCGACGCCCATCGGCAATCTGGGCGACCTCTCCCAGCGCATCATTGAGACGCTGAAGGGAGTGGACTTTATAGCGGCGGAGGACACCCGTGTCTCCCTGAAAATTTTGAACCATCTCTCTATGAAAAAGCCCATGGTGAGCTATTACCGCCACAACACCGAGACCAGCGGTCCCGCCATTCTGACCCGGCTTTTGGCGGGGGAGAGTTGCGCCCTCGTCACCGACGCCGGAACCCCGGCTATCAGCGATCCCGGAGAGGAGCTGGTTGCCCTCTGCGCCGAGGCGGGGGTAGACGTGGTGGCCATTCCCGGCCCCTGCGCACTGGTGACGGCACTGGCGGTTTCCGGCCTTCCCACCGGGCGCTTCACCTTTGAGGGTTTTCTCGCCATGAATAAGAAGAACCGAAAGCGGCATCTGGACTCCCTCGTCTCGGAAGAGCGGACGATGATCTTTTACGAGGCGCCTCACAAGCTGCTTTCCACGCTGAACGATTTGCGGGACACCTTCGGCGCTGAGCGCCGTATCTCCCTCTGCCGGGAGCTGACCAAGCTCCATGAGGAAGTACGCAGGACAACGCTGGGAGAGGCGGCGGACTGGTACGGGGAGAACCCGCCGAAAGGCGAATTTGTTCTCGTCGTGGAGGGCGCCGAATCGGCTCGGGAAGAGCCTGTCTCCATAGAGGAGGGCGTTCGCCGGGCAAAGGAACTGTACAGCCAGGGCATTCGAATGAAGGACGCCGTCAAACAGGTGGCCAGGGAGACGGGACTGCCAAAAAACGAGCTGTATCAGCTGGTCGTCACAGAAGAATCATCCAACATAAAATGACCACCGCCTGTCTGACACAAAGAAGCAGACAGGCGGTGATTTTCTTGTTTTACAGTGCTTTCAGCTGCCGCAAGCAGGCGGGGCAGATATTCTTGCCCTTGTAGGTGGTCATGTTCTTCGCATTGCCGCAGAAGATACAGGCAGGCTGATACTTCTTTAGAACGATGGAGGAGCCGTCTACATATACCTCGAGTGCATCTCGCTCCTCGATCTCCAGCGTGCGGCGCAGCTCGATGGGGAGAACGATACGTCCCAACTCATCGACCCGGCGTACAATTCCTGTGGCTTTCATGGCGGTGCTCCTTTCTATGTAATTTGGATGATGGATGTCAGTTGTTTATTCCGTGGTGGACAGGAGGGGTGTCCTGAGTGATGGCCTTGAAGCAGTAACCGTTGGCTCTGCCGTAGTCAATGATGGTCTCAAGCGCTTCCGCCGTAGTGGACTTGCTGCTGGCGTCATGCATTAAAATCACATTGCCCCGGCCTTTGACCAGGCTGCCTGTGACATTTGCTGCCAGCGTCTCGGCAGGGATACCGTTGCCCGTTGCGTCCTCGGAGTCCACGTTCCAGTCAAAATACTCCAGATCAGAGTCGTTGACCCGTGCCACCAGTCGGGTCATAATGCCCTCATTATAGCGCCGGCTGATGGTGTTGGAGCTGCCGCCGGGGAAGCGGATGCAGAAGGCGCGGTAGCCGGTATCCTCATACAGCTTCTGCCGAACCTCCTCCACGCCGTCCAGATAGGCGTTCTCCTCGGCGTAGCATTTTTCATAGTCGTGACTCTTGCCGTGGATGCCAATGGTGTTGCCGTTGTTGAGGGTGCGCTGAATTATGGGCAGCATTTCCTCACTATAATCCATGATGAAGAAGGTAGCCGGAATCTCGTTTTGTTCCAGTATATCCAAAATTGCCGGCGTGACCTGGCTGCTGGGACCGTCGTCAAAGGTGAAATAAATGATGCTGTTGGGGTCTACCTCCACAACCGGTTCCGGCTCTGGTTCCGGTTCCTGCGCCTCAAGCTCTGCCGCAAGCCTGACGGCGGAGATATTGATGACCGCCTTGATAGGAAGACGGGATGTGGGGGCAGATGCGGGGGGATGGGTATAATATCGGACGGCAAATACGCCGGCAAAAAAACAGCAGACCGCCAGAAGGAGGGTGGTCAAGCCACGTAAAGCGCTGCTCCTTCGCCGTCTCCGTCTGCGCCGTTTCCGCCGCCACTCCAGTTCGTCTCGTTCCATGTTATTCAGATTCCCTCATTTATCTCAATCCGAATCGACAGGATTCGGCAGAAAAGCTGTGTCGAAAATAGGATGCCCCTATTTTACCACTGGGAGGGATTCCGTCAACGGGTTTTTAAGAAATTAAAAGAATTCTTTAATAGCATGGTTCATAAAGTGAGGGGAGGGAGGGATGCGTGTGGCAATGAGTTGGATCTGGCTGGCCATGGTGGGATTGAGTCTGTTTTTTGGCTGGCAAAACGGGACGTTGGAGGAGGTCTCCTCCGCTGCAGGAGCAGGCGCCCAGAGCGCCGTAGCGTTGTGCATCTCCATGGCAGGCCCCCTGTGTCTGTGGAGTGGCGTCATGGCGGTGCTGCGTGCCTGCGGGGGCTTGGAACGGCTGAGCAGACTGCTGCGTCCGGTACTGGGGCGGCTCTACCCCGATTTTCGGAGAGATGGCGAGGTGATGGAGGCGGTCTCCGCCAATGTCTCCGCTAATCTTCTGGGGCTGGGCAATGCGGCGACGCCGCTGGGCATTCGGGCGGCGAAAGGGATGGCGGAGCGGTCGCCCGGCACGGCGTCGGACGCCCTTTGCATGCTGGTGGTTTGCAATACCGCCTCCATCCAGCTCATTCCTACGACCATCGCTGCGGTGCGGAGCTGGGCGGGCTGCCGGACGCCCTTTGACATTCTGCCTGCCGTCTGGCTGGCCTCCGCCTGTTCCGTGACAGCGGGTATTTTGGCCGCCCGGTTCTTTGCGGGCATTTGGAGGGAGAGATGAGGCTGCTGACTGCATTGCTGCTCCCGGCCATCCTGCTCCTGGCTGCCGGTGCGGGGCTTTGGAAGCGGGTGGACGTCTATCAGACGCTGGGGGAGGGGGCAAAGGAGGGACTGCACATCCTCCTGCGCATCCTGCCGCCGCTGATCGGTCTGATGACGGCCATCTCCATGCTCCGGGCCTCCGGTTTTCTGGACTGGGCGGCGGAGGCGCTGGGCCCTGGGCTGGCCTTTCTGGGGATTCCGCCGGAGACGGTGGGACTGCTCCTGATCCGACCCATGAGCGGCAGCGGAGCCCTGGGGCTGGGAGCGGAGCTGATGCGGACCTACGGTCCGGACTCGGAAATCGGACGGACGGCGGCAGTGATGCTGGGCTCTACCGAGACCACCTTTTACACGGTCAGCGTCTATTTCGGCGCAGTAGGCATTCACAAGACCCGATATGCCATTCCGGCGGCGCTCTGTGCCGATCTGGCGGGCTTTCTGGCGGCGGCGTGGGCAGTACGACTGCTCTTTGCGTAATTATAGCCTGGGGCGGAATCAGAAAATGTCGAACCCGGTCGAGATGCAGGGAAAATTTGGAAAAATGAACAAATACGCCTTCGTGCCGCCTGCGAAAAGAGATTGCACAAAGCTGCAGAAGAGGGTATACTATATGAAACTGGTTTATCCTGGAAAGCGGGCAGAGCTATGATCATAAACATACTGGCCGTCGGCGACGTGGTCTCCGAGGCGGGACTGGAGTATCTGGAACGCAGACTTCGTCAAATCCGCCGGGAAGAGAAGATTGACTTTACGGTGGTCAACGGAGAAAACGCCTCGGGCATTGGCGTGACGGAGGAACAGGCACAAAGAATGCTGGACGCCGGAGCGGACGTCATCACGCTGGGCAACCACACCTGGGGCAAGATCCGGATTACGGATATGCTGGATTCCAGCCCTTATCTCCTTCGCCCCGCTAATTTTTCCAAGCGGGTGCCCGGACGGGGCTGGGGCGTCTATGACGGACCTCAGGGGCTGCGGATCGGCGTGGTCAATCTGATCGGACGGGTGTCCATGGATCCCACCCCTGACAACCCCTTTACCGTGGCGGACGAGGTCTTTCGCAAGATAGAGGCGGACGTCATTCTGGTAGACTTCCACGCCGAGGCCACCAGTGAGAAACTGGCTATGGGATGGTATCTGGACGGTCGTGCATCGGCAGTCTGGGGGACCCACACCCATGTGCCAACGGCAGATGGACAGGTGCTCCCAAAGGGGACGGGCTACATCACCGATCTGGGCATGACCGGCCCGGCCCGGTCCATTCTGGGCATCCGCCCCGAGCTATCCATCAACAAATTTCTGGGCGGCCTGCCCCGGCGCTACGAGGCGGCGGAAGGCCCCTGCAAGCTGGAGGCGGCAGTCTTTGCCGTCGATACCAAACAGAAACGCTGCCTGAGCGTGCGGCAGATGCTGCTCTGACTTTACATTGGAGAATCAAACTATGGAACAAGAAGAAAAGAAAACAGAACAGCAGTCGGAGAGCCGCTGGGCCGGCACCTGGCAGCAGGAGATCTACCATGAGCTGAAGCTGCTGGTGGCGGTGCTGGCTGTTGTGATTTTAGTCTTTCAGTTTGCGGCCCAGCTAATCGTCGTAGTGGGAAGCTCCATGTACCCCACCCTTCACGACGGCGACCTGCTGATGGCAGTGCGGATTTACGGGGAACTGGAGACCGGCGATATCGTCGTTGTCCACAAGGAGACTGATCTGATCCAGGAGACCATCATCAAGCGGGTCATTGCCACCGGAGGGCAGACGGTGGAGCTGGATTACGATAACAACACCGTCTATGTGGACGGCGTGCGTCTGACTGAGCCCTATATCAATTTGAATGACCTGCCGCCGGAGGACGAGGGAGACCCCATGCTGCCAAAGGGAGACATCGCCCGCATCACAGTGCCGGAGGGGAGTATCTTCGTCATGGGCGACAACCGGAACCACTCCACCGACAGCAGATTTTCCTATGCGCTGGGTCTGGTGGACGAGGGATATGTCATCGGGAAGGCGGTCTTTTGCTTCTGGCCGGTTTCCCATATCAAGGGGCTGGAGGACTGAGGAATGAAATACCGCAGGGACAGGCATGGGGAAGAACTCTCCCAGCTGGGTTTTGGCTGTATGCGCTTTCAGAAAAGCCGGGGCAGGACGGACATGGCTGCCACAGAAGAGCAGCTCCTCTCTGCCATCCGGGCGGGGGTCAACTACTTCGACACCGCCTATATCTACCCTGACAGCGAGCGGGCGCTGGGCGAACTTCTGGCAAAGCACGGCTTGCGGCAGAGCGTTCACATTGCCACCAAGCTGCCTCAGTACCTCATCAAAAGGTCTGAGGACATGGAGCGCTACTTCACTGAGCAGCTCCGGCGGCTTCAGACCGACTGTGTGGACTACTACCTCATGCATATGCTGCCCGACGTCACCACCTGGAACCGGCTGAAAGGGCTGGGCATTACGGAGTGGATTGCAGAGAAAAAGGCATCCGGCGCCATTCGGAACATCGGCTTTTCCTACCACGGCAATACCGGCACCTTTTTGGAGCTGCTGGAGGACTACGATTGGGACTTCTGCCAGATCCAGTACAACTATATCGACGAGCACACCCAAGCTGGCCGAAAGGGTCTGGAGCGGGCGGCGGAAAAGGGAATTCCCGTCATTATTATGGAGCCCCTCCGGGGCGGGAGGCTGGTGAACCAGCTTCCGGACAAGGCGGTGAAACGCTTTGCCGCTGCCGAGCCGAAGCGAAGCCCTGCCGAGTGGGGACTTCGATGGCTGTGGAATCAGCCCGGCGTCACCGTCGTCCTCTCCGGCATGAACAGTCTGGAGATGGTGGAGGAGAACTGCCGCATCGCCGCAGACGCCGGGGTGGGGGAGCTGACCGAGGCCGACTTCCAGATGTATGAGGACGTGAAGAACGCCATCAACGAGAAGATCAAAGTGGGCTGCACCGGTTGCAGCTACTGTATGCCTTGCCCCAACGGGGTGGACATCCCCGGCTGCTTCCGAGGCTACAACGCCCGATACACCGAGGGCTTTTATACTGGCATGAAGGAGTACTTCATGTGCACCACTCTCCGGGGGAAGCGGAGCAACGCCAGCCTCTGCGTGGGGTGCGGCAAATGTGAGCGTCACTGCCCCCAGCAGATCCCCATTCGGAAGGAACTGGAAAACGTGGTAAAGACCATGGAAAATCCGGTGTACCGTGTGGCGAGAACCTTTGCGGATATTTTTGGAAAATTTAAGTGAGAGGTGAATGAGATGGAGCGCAAGTGGAAGGCAATCGCAGGCGAAGTGCCCCGAAAACGATTGGAGCTGGGGTTCGAAAAGGCGGAGCATATGGGTAAGGTGTCGGTAGGAGAGGATTGCGTCTTTTTCCCCAAGCTGCTGGGAGCTGTGGAATATCTGCCTTTTGACAGCATTCAGCGTGCCTACCGCCGAGAGGAGGACTGCTCCTCCATCATGGGTTGCTGCCGTCAGTCCTTTGCGGTACATTCGCTGATCTTCATCCTTCCTGACGGCAGGCAGAAGAAGCTGGAAGTAGAGCGCAGGGAAGAGGCAAAGCGGGTGCTGGAGCTGCTGCAGCAGCGAGCCCCGCAGATCCCCATTGGGTTTGTCAAAGAAGAGCAGTAATATTACAGGAAAAAACTCCGCCCGGAAGCAATGCTTCCGGGCGGTTGATGTATCATATGGAATTTTGTGGCAATCAGCTGTTTTCCACTTCTTGAATCAGCTTCAGGTTCGCCAGCTCGTAGCTGTTGAGGTAGCTGGAGATGTTGGCATCGAAGGTGGCGGCATCCACGGTTCCGGAGTACCAGCTCTTGCCCTCGAAATACTTGCGCAGAGACTCGTCGTTAAACTTTCTGCCGTGGCGGGCATAGATTTCGTTCCGAGCCAGACGCAGATCGGACTTGGAGAGCTTGCTCAACTCGTCCTTGGTGTAGTTGCGGTTGCCGCTGTCGGGAAGGATGTAGCCGCTGCTCTTGCTGTTGCCGCTGTTGTTGTGATTGCTGTTGTCGCTGCCGCCGTCCTTGGAGGTGGAGAGATAGCCGGAGTAGACGTAGCCGGTGATGTCTCCAACCTTGACCTGGCTCCAGCCGCTGGCAGTGGTGCCGATGCGCTTGACCTCTTGCCCCTTGGTGAGGGTGGCAACTACGTTACCGGTGGAGGAGCTGGGATAATCCCGGACGTTGACCCCGCTGGTGGCGTAGACCGTGTCGCCCGTCTCCTTGACGGTGACCTTGGGCTGGTCGGTGTTATTGTGATCGGAGCTGTTTTTGGAGCCGTTCAGGTAGCTGGTGTAGACATATCCGGTGATATTGCCAGCGGTGATCTGCGTCCAGTTACCGGAGACGGTGCCGGTCAGCTTGACCTCGGTTCCCTTGGACAGGGCGGCGATGACGTCGCCGCCGGGGGTGCTGCGAACATTGACGTCCGTGCCGGCATAGGCGACGGAGTTGTCGCTGCTGTTGTTATTGTTGTTCTGCGCCCCGTCCTTGGAGGCGGAGAGATAGCTGTTGGAGACATAGCCCACGGTGCCGTTGCCCAGATCCACACGGCTCCAGCCGTTGGCGGTGGTTCCGGTGCGCTTCACGGCCTGACCGGCGGAAAGGACGTTAATGACATTGCTGGTTTGAGCGCTGGGATAATCCCGGACGTTGACGGCGGCAGTGGCGTAGACCGTATCGTTTGCCTCCGTGATGGCAGGCAGCTCGGTGGGCACCACGACGGGCTGATTGTCGTCCTCAACAGGCTCCTCGGTGTCGCTGCCGTCTGCTGCCTGACTGTCATCAGGCTGGTTGGCGGGGGCATCGGCGTCTCCGTCGCTGTCAATCACGCTGGCGTCAGGATCTTCTGTGTTGTTATCGTCATCCGGTGTGTTTGCGTCAGGATCTTCCGTATCGGCGGGTTCTTCCGTGTTGCCGCCCTCGCCGTCGGCATCCTGTTCGGGGAGAATGGTGGTGTCGCCCTGCTCACCCTCGGTAGAGTCATCGCCGCCGGGGTTGCTGTCGTCAGAGACAGTGTTGTTGCTGTCATCGGCCGGCTTGGTGTTGCTGTCCCCGCCAAAGACCATCTTGAACACGAAGATGAGAATGGCAATGATAAGCAACAGTACAAGAGCGCAGGCTGCGATGATGGCGCCGTTGGAGCCATCTTTGCGCTTGTGCTTGCGCTGGCTCCACTCGATCTGTTCGGCATCCTGCGCCTCCGGCTTCTTGGCGCTGGCGGCGGCCTGCGCATTGCGGGCATTGATGGCGTTCTGGGTGGCCTCATACACTTTCTGGGCGGAGACAGCGGCCACCGCTGTGGTATCCACGGCGGGGTCAACGGCCTTGTTTTTCTCGGGCTGGGGCTGACGCTTGGCAGGCTCGCTTGCCTTGGGCTTGTCCGGCGTCACCTTCTTACTGTAATAGGCCTTCTTCGGCGCGCTGCTGCGGGAGGGCGTCTTGACCTCCCGGGCGGCGGCAGAGGGCTTTTTGCTCTCGGCGTCCCGCATGGCGTTGACCACAAAGGGGGAGTCGTCGTCAAAATCCTCTGGCTCGACGGAGGCAGCAGACTTGTGCTCGTCCACGGTGGCGCTCACCACAGAGGAAACGGCGGCCTGAATGTCGTCAGCGGAAAAATCGGACGACGCAGAAGAGGGGACGGAGGGGGCAGGATCTGCCGGAGCGGCGCTCTCAGCGGGCGCTGCGCCGGTCAGAGGACTGCCGCAGATGGAACAGACGGTGATGATGTCAGAGTGCTCGACACCACAGACAGGACATTTTTTCATAGCATTTTATCTCCATTCCTGAAATCAATGGTTGAATGTGGTCGAAAAATGATTCATAATAATCTTAGCGACAGAACGAACTTTTGTCAATCCAATTAGTACAATATTTAGAAAAATGTAAAGATTCGGGAAAGGAGCAGGTATCATGGACGCAACGGAGCAGAAAATCAGCCAATTACAGCAGTGGATCGACGAGAGCGGGTATATCGTCTTTTTCGGCGGGGCAGGAGTTTCCACCGAAAGCGGCGTGCCGGACTTCCGCAGTGTGGACGGCCTTTATAACCAAAAGTACAGCGAGCCGCCGGAGACGATTTTGAGCCACACCTACTTTATGCGAAAGACGGAGAGATTTTTCCGCTTCTACCGGGACAAGATGCTGCCCCTGGACGCCCGGCCCAACGAGGCCCACAGAAAGCTGGCGGAATTGGAGCAGGCGGGGAAATTAAAGGCGGTGGTCACCCAAAACATCGACGGCTTGCATCAGAAGGCGGGAAGCCGTGAGGTGCTGGAGCTGCACGGCTCGGTGCTGCGCAATTACTGTGAGGACTGCGGCAAATTCTACGGTGTGGAGGCAGTTGCCCAGAGTGAAGGCGTTCCCCGCTGCGCCTGCGGCGGTATCATCAAGCCGGACGTAGTGCTCTATGAGGAGGCGCTGGACGACTCCGTCATGTACCGTGCGGTGGAGCATATCAGGAAGGCGGATCTGCTCATTGTCGGCGGCACGTCGCTTGTGGTCTATCCCGCGGCAGGGCTGATCAACTATTATAAGGGAGACAGGCTGGTGCTCATCAACCTTCAGTCCACCGCCTATGATCGATACGCCGATCTCACCATCAATGAGAAGATCGGCGGAGTGTTCTCGAAGATTCGGGTGTAAAGGTAGCAGTTGACTATTGCAAAAAATGCAATTTTAGATTATACTAATTGCAGAAAAACGGGACAAGGCCGGACGAAAGCCGGGATGCCCGCATGAAATGAGGCAAAGACCATGCAAAAAATTAAAATGACCACCCCCCTGGTGGAGATGGACGGCGACGAGATGACCCGCATCCTGTGGGGACAGATCAAGGACGAGCTGATCCTGCCTTTTGTGGATCTCAAGACGGAATACTATGACCTGGGTCTGGCGCATCGAGAGGAGACCGGGGATCAGGTGACGATAGACGCTGCCAATGCCAACAAAAAATACGGCGTGGCGGTCAAGTGCGCCACGATCACGCCCAACGCTCAGCGGATGGAGGAATATCACCTCTCTCAGATGTGGAAAAGCCCCAACGGCACCATCCGTGCCATTCTGGACGGCACCGTCTTCCGCGCCCCCATCATGGTGAAGGGCATCTCACCGGTAGTCAAGACATGGCAGGAACCGATCACCATTGCCCGTCATGCCTTTGGCGACGTGTATAAGGCTTCGGAATATCGTGTCCCCTGCAAGGGCAAGGCCACACTGAGCTTTGTCTCTGAGGACGGCGCTGTCCAGATGAACCAGACGATTTACGACTTTGAGTGTCCCGGCGTCATTCAGGGCCAGTTCAACAAGGACTCCTCCATCCGTTCCTTTGCCCACTCCTGTTTCCAGTTTGCCCTCAGCACAAAGCAGGATCTGTGGTTTTCCACCAAGGACACGATCTCCAAGCAGTATGACCACACCTTCAAGGATATTTTTCAGGAGATCTACGATCAGGACTACAAGGCCAGATTTGAGGAACTGGGCATTACTTATTTCTACACCCTCATTGATGACGCTGTGGCTCGGGTCATTCGTTCCAAGGGAGGCTTTATCTGGGCGTGTAAAAACTATGACGGCGACGTGATGAGCGATATGGTGTCCACCGCTTTCGGCTCTCTCGCCATGATGACCTCCGTTCTCGTCTCTCCCGACGGCAACTATGAGTACGAGGCCGCCCACGGCACCGTCACCCGCCACTATTACAAGTACCTGAAGGGGGAGGAGACCTCCACCAATCCGGTGGCCACCCTGTTTGCATGGTCCGGCGCTCTCCGCAAGCGCGGTGAGCTGGACGGCCTTACAGAGCTTGCCGCCTACGCCGATGCACTGGAGAAAGCCACAATCGAAACCATTGAGTCCGGCGTTATGACCGGTGACCTCAGCAGCATGTGGGAGGGAGAGACTCCCGCTCAGAAGGTGAACTCACTGGAATTCCTCAAGGCCATCCGCAGTCGGCTGGAGACTGCGCTGTCCTGAGGGCAAGTGCGAAAACAAGCCTGCGCCAAGGTTGAAATTCCAAGGCGCAGGCGTTTTTTGTTTTATTTCTCCGTCACACCAGGCGGCGAATCGACACGATTGGTGCAAAATTGACACTGGTATAGCAAATTCCCTTGCGTGTGTTCAGTGCGTTGATGATCTGGCCGTCGCCGGCGTAAATTCCCACGTGGCCGCTGTAACAGACCACGTCGCCGGGCTGCATCTCGTCATAGGATACCTTGGTGCCGTAGCTGCGGATACTGGCAGAGCTGTGAGGCAGGCTGACGCCGAAGTTGGCATAGACCTGCATCACGTAGCCGGAGCAGTCACAGCCGTTGGTCAGGCTGGTGCCGCCCCAGACGTAACGGTTGCCCAAAAACTGCTCTGCATAGGCGACGACCGCTTCGCCATCCGACATAGAAGGGGCGTCCACGATGTACTGTTCCTGGGCTTTTACGTAGTCGCCGGAAACGTAGCCTGTCTGTCCCTCGTAGGACACCTCCAGCCACTCGCCGTCAGAGCCGTCGGGGGAGAGGTCGGTATCTTTGGGCACCACATCCAAAATCTCGCCCTCCTTAGTAGGCTCGGAGCGCAGGTTCAGTTTGCTGGTGGTGGTCACATCGGCGTCTACCGCACCAATAGAGAGAAAGCCCTCCTTGCCGTTTGCGCGAACAAAATACCAGCTGTCGTCGTAGCCCAGAATCTGGAAGCTGTCTCCCTGACTCAGCGTGGTAAGAACGGAGGAATCACTGTCGGCTGCACGGAGAAGATCGGCATCGTCGGACAGGACGGCGGCCGTGCCCAGAGACTGAGCCTTAACTGTGCTCATGTCCACATAGCCGGTATAGACTTCTTCTCCGTCCTCCCAGGCGGCAGGCTGCAGACCGGCGCTCTCGTTGGAGAGCAGCACCAGCGTATCGCCCTGCACCAACGTGGCGACGGTCTCTGCCCCAGCATCAGCGGACTCCAGCAGCACGGCGGAATCTGTCATAACGATGGCCCGATAGGGGACAGAGGAATCTTCAACTGCAAAGGCGGCAGTGGCACAGAGCGCCACGGTACCGGCGGTCAGCAGAAGTCGCGTGAAGAGCTTTCGTACAGGAAACATAAGACCTCCGTAAAGTGTTAAGCGGAATAACGGGAAATCGTTAACGGGATGACAACGCCCTTGTCAGCCAGACGTTGGCCAGGTCCATGGCGGCATACAGGCTGTTCTTCTCGCTGCTGCGTACCACCTTGTCACGGTTCCGCAGATTGGGATCGGTGTTCTGAAGCTGGATGGAGACCTTGGTCGCCATGGTAATGTCGGTGTCAACGGGGATGCTGCTTGTCACCTGGAGCAGGATGATATAGGGATCGGACATGTTGCCGTAGTAGATCACATTGTCCTTGCGGATGAGAGGGTAGCCCTTGTATTCCAGAGGGAGCTTTGTCTGTTCAGCCATTTTGTTACCTCCTAAAAACTAACTGTTACCGAATTGTAACACATTGTATTCAGGTTGTCAAGGTATATTTTGGGTTTGTGGGATTGTCTGGAGAGACAAGTGAAATCACAGTAAGGAGTGGCCTTTTCCGGCAAAGAGTGGTATAATGAATCTATCTGTATATCTCTCAAAGAAAAGGGGATACCACCATGAAATTGATGGTTCTGGACGGCAACTCGATTGTCAACCGTGCCTTTTACGGCATTCGACTGCTCAGTACGCAGGATGGGCTTTATACCAATGCTGTTTACGGCTTTTTGACCATTCTCCAGCGGCTTACAGACGAGGAGCAGCCGGACGCCCTTTGTGTCACGTTTGACCTGAAAGCCCCCACCTTCCGCCATCAGGCCTACGACGGCTATAAGGCCACCCGCCACCGTATGCCGGAAGAACTGGCGGTGCAGATGCCTGTCCTCAAAGAGGTGCTGGACGCTATGAATATCCCCCGCTATGAACTGGAGGGCTGGGAGGCGGACGACCTTTTAGGCACCATCTCCCGCAAGTGCGAGGAGGCGGGCTGGGACTGCGCCATCGTCACCGGAGATAAGGACTCTTTGCAGCTCATCACCGACCACACCAAGGTGAAGCTGGTCTCCACCCGGATGGGGCAGACCACCACCAAGGATATGACTCCGGACTCCTTCCGGGAGGCCTACGGCTTTGATCCCATCCACATGATCGACCTGAAAAGTCTGATGGGGGACAGCTCTGACAATATCCCCGGCGTCAAGGGCGTGGGCGAAAAGACCGCCATGGGGCTCATTCAGCAGTACGGCTCTATGGAGGCGATTTACGCCGACTTTGAGAATGTGGAATTAAAGCCCGCCATGCGAAAGAAGATGGAGGAAGGGCGGGAGATGGCAAAGCTGTCCTATGACCTTGCCACCATCCGCTGTGACGCCCCCATTGAATTTCAGCCGGAGGACGCCCTGCGCCGCCCGGTGGACAACGATGCCCTCTACGCCCTCTTTATTAAGCTGGAATTTGCCAAGCTGATCCAGCGTTTTGGGCTGACCCCGCCTCAGCGGGACGCAGCAGAGACGGAAGAGGTGGAGTTCCGGGTAGAAGGCGTAAGCGTGCTTTCGGAAAATCAGATGGCGGACATCTGGTCGAAGTGGGAAAAGGCTGACTATGTGACGATTTTGCCGCTCCCCAGCTTGGACGGTGTCACCGTCAGTCTGGATGCGGACGGGCAGGGCTGGCTCTATGACGTGCGCCAGAGCCACTATGACGGGGACTATAACGCCTTTTTGCGGCGGCTGTTCTCCGGCGGCGTGAAGAAGGTCGCCCACGGCGTCAAGACGATCTGCGAGGCGCTGGTCGCCGAGGGACTGCCGATGGAGGGATTTGTCTTCGACACCGAGCTTGCCGCTTACCTCCTCGACCCCACGGCGGGCAGCTATGAGTTGGATAAGCTGACCCTCCGCTACTTCAAAGCGGAGCGGGAGCAGAGCGCCGACTACAAGGCGGAGGATGCCTTTACTGCCCTCTCCGACGATCTAAAGGCGCAGACGGCGTGGTACGAGGACAACGCATGGATCGAGGCGCTTTATGAGCATTTCAAGCCCCTTTTGGAGCAGTACGGCCTGTTAAACGTGCTGACGGATATTGACCTGCCCCTCTGCCCGGTGCTGGCGGAGATGGAGCAGGCGGGGGTGCTGGTGGACAAAAAGGCGCTGGTGTCCTTCGGTGAGATGCTCTCGGAGAACATCGACAGGGCGCAGAAGGCCATTTACGAGCTGGCGGGGAAGGAATTTAACATCAACTCCACCCAGCAGTTGGGGGTCGTCCTCTTTGAGGACTTGAACCTACCGATCCTGAAAAAGACCAAACGGGGCTATTCCACGAATGCCGAGGTGCTGGAGAAATTGAAGCCCTATCACCCCATCATCGGGCAGATTCTGGATTACCGCCAACTGACAAAGCTGAAATCCACCTATGTGGACGGGCTGACCAAGGTGATCGGGGCGGACGGCAGGATCCACACCAGCTTTCAGAACACCGTCACCGCCACGGGACGGCTCTCCTCCGTGGAGCCGAACTTGCAGAACATCCCCGTCCGCACCCCGCTTGGAGCCGAGATGCGGAAGATGTTCATGGCAGCCCCCGGCAACGTGCTGGTAGACGCCGACTACTCCCAGATCGAATTGCGGCTCCTCGCCCACATCGCCCACGATGAGGCGATGACCGAAGGCTTCAAAACCGGGGCGGACATCCACGCCGCCACGGCGGCGCAGGTCTTTGGCGTGCCTCAGGAGGAAGTGACCAAACAGATGCGCTCCTCTGCCAAGGCGGTGAACTTCGGCATCGTCTACGGCATCTCCGCCTTCTCGCTGGCGCAGGACATCGGTGTGGCCAACTGGGAGGCCAAGGAGTATATGGAACGGTACTTCGCCAAGTACTCCGGCATCCGGGACTATCAGAAGAACGTGGTGGCCAAGGCCAAGGAGGACGGGTATGTGTCCACCGAGTTCGGCCGCCGCCGGTGGCTCCCGGAGCTGAAAAGCAGCAACTTCAACCTCCGCTCCTTCGGCGAGCGGGTGGCGCTGAATATGCCCATTCAGGGTACCGCCGCCGACATCATCAAGCTGGCCATGATCAAAGTCCAGAACCGGCTTAAGACGGAGGGCTTACAGGGTCGGCTTGTCCTGCAAGTCCATGACGAGTTGATCGTGGAGTGCCCCGAGGCCGAGGGCGAACAGATTGCCAAGCTGCTGGAGGAGGAGATGGAGCATGTCGTCTCCCTCACCGTCCCCCTGCTGGCAGAGGCGAAAGCAGGAAAAGCTTGGGCGGATGCGCATTAAAAGTCACATCATTGATTGGAGAAATGAAACGATGAACATCCACGAAGAGATCGAATTGCAGGACTGCCCCTGCTGCGGGGGAGCCGCCATGCTGGAGGAGGAGAACGGCTGGTGCTGGTATGTGGTCTGCGCCGACTGCGGCGCACAGACGGCCTCTCTGGAATACAGAACCCAGGAGGAACGCCCCGAGGCCGCCCGCAAGGTGGCGGAGCTCTGGAATACGGGAAAGGTGCTCCGGGGCGGGTTCAGCGATTGAGTTCAGGTGATCCCACTACCGGAGGCAAAAGTGGGGCATAGCTGGGCGGATATGTATTGAGATGAACAGAGAAAAGGAAGTCTAATTATGAACCAGAATAAAAATAGCAATAAAACCTATTTCATTGGCTACCTGGTTGTAGCGGTTGCAAATTGTCTCATTGCAATCGCCAATTTGATCGGAGGTAAAATGTATTTGGGGATGATCTTTCTTTGTGTAGGTATCGGATGGCTTTGCAAGGCGTTTGTTGATATGAAGAAGCCCACAAAGAAAAATGACGAATAGTTTATCACTTTGCTGGTAAGGAGAAAACCACCATGACCAACTTCACCCCCACCATCGGCTCCGTCCCGGCCCAGCCCACCCAGCCGATCCCCTATAAGCTCGCCCCCATGGATCGGGGCCTCATCCCCCAGATCGCCGCCCTGGAGCGTGCCTGCTTCTCCGTCCCGTGGACGGAGGAGATGCTCACCGAGGAGCTGGAGAGCATGAACTCCACCTGCATCGTGGCGGTCACGGAAGACCGGGAGGTGCTGGGCTACGCCGGCATCACCGTGGTGCTGGACGAGGGCTACATCAACAATATTGCCGTTGCCCGAAAATACCGCCGGATGGGCTTAGGCTCCGACCTTTTGGGTGTCTTTCTCCGTTTTGCCAAGGCGCAAAATCTGGCCTTCCTGACCTTAGAAGTGCGGGACACCAACCTCGCCGCCCGTGCGCTCTATCACAAATTCGGCTTCGAGGAAGTGGGACGCCGGAAAATCCGTAAAGAGGGGAACGCCCAATGATTATCCTTTCCGTCGAATCCTCCTGTGACGAGACCGCCGTCGCCCTTGTCCGGGACGGCCGGGAGGTTTTGGCTGACGCCATCGCCTCCCAGATTGAGATGCACACCATCTACGGCGGCGTTGTGCCGGAGATTGCCTCCCGCAAGCATCTGGAGGCCATCGCCCTCATGGCGGATCAGGCATTGGAGCAGGCGGGACTGACCCGTTCTGACATCGACGCCGTGGCCTGTACCTACGCTCCCGGCCTCATCGGGGCGGTACTGGTGGGCGTCAACTTCGCCAAGAGCGTGGCCTACGGCTTAAACGTCCCCCTCATTCCCGTCCACCACATCCGGGGGCATATTGCGGCAAATTATATCACCCACCCCGATTTAGAACCGCCCTTCCTCTGCCTCTGCGTCTCCGGCGGCAACACCATGATCGTGGACGTGAAAGACTATACGGAGATGGAGTTGTTGGGTGCGACCAGAGACGATGCGGCGGGGGAGTGCTTTGATAAAGTTGCCCGTGTGCTGGGCATCGGCTATCCCGGCGGCGGGCCGATGGATCGGCTGGCACAGGGGGGAGACGCCACAAAGTACCCCTTGCCCCGCTCCAAGGTGGACGGCGCACCGCTGGACATGTCCTTCTCCGGCCTGAAAACGGCGGCGCTGAACACCATTCACAATGCCGAGCAGAAAGGGGAGACGCTTGACTTGCCCGCCTTTGCTGCCTCCTTCGGGCAGGCGGTCAGCGACGAGCTGGTGCCGAGAGTGATGGAGGCCGCTAAGCAGACCGGCCGCACGAAAATTGCCGCCGCGGGGGGCGTCTCCGCCAACAGCCGCATCCGGGGAGACTTGGAGAAAGCCTGCCGGGAAGCAGGGTATCAGCTCTATCTGCCCGAACTAAAACTCTGCGGCGACAACGGAGCTATGATCGGCTCCCAGGCCTACTACGAATTTCTGGCGGGCAACACCGCGGACGCCTCTCTCAACGGTTATGCCAGCCGTAAAATCGACAAGTGACGATTATGTCAACAGAAGATTTACATAATTGTTTCAATGATAACAGAAAATGACAACGTCGGATTCGGCGCAAACCCGTTGTAAATACTGGACTCAGCCTGTGCAAAACCCTGTGGACAATGTGGATAACTCTGTTGTCAACCTCAGTTGCGGGGGATTGTTATGAGGCAGAAAACGGCGCCTTTGTCAAGTACGATGGTCTATTTTCTACGTCGTCGGAATGGGCAGAATTCGCCGTCTAAAGAGGCGTAGGATTTGGGTAAAATTGACATTGACAGGCGGGGCGCTTTTTTGGACAGGTTTTACTATATTTTGTCATCGGCCTGATTGCGAAAGACGAAATCTTGTGGTATAATTCAGCCTGAATTGATATTTGTTACGGGACGCACTGTGCTCGTGTGAAAAGGACGTGTCTTACATGGAACAGAAGCAAGTGATGCTCTCCGGCATCCAGCCCAGCGGCGAGCTGACTCTCGGCTCTTATTTGGGTGCCATCCGCAACTGGGCGGAACGGGCAGAGCAGTTTGATTGCTATTATTTTATGGCCGATATGCACACCATCACCGTCCGGCAGAACCCGGCTGACCTTCGCCGGCGGACGCTGACCCAGCTGGCGGCCTATATCGCCTGCGGCCTCGACCCGGAGAAAAACACCCTGTTTATCCAGAGTCATGTGCCGGAGCACGCCCAGCTCAGTTGGGTGCTCAACTGCTACACCATGTACGGCGAGCTGACCCGCATGACCCAGTTCAAGGCCAAGAGCGCCCAGCACGCCGAGAACATCAACGCCGGACTCTTTGACTACCCGGTGCTGATGGCGGCGGATATTCTGATCTATCAGCCCGACTTTGTGCCGGTGGGCGACGACCAGAAGCAGCACGTAGAGCTGTGCCGGGACATTGCCGAGCGTTTTAACGGCATTTACGGTGATGTGTTTAAGGTACCCCAGCCTTACATTCCCAAGGTGGGTGCCCGGGTCATGAGCCTGTCGAGTCCCGAGAACAAGATGTCCAAGTCCGATCAGGATCCCAACGGCTGCGTCTATCTGTTGGAAAAGCCGGAGGACGTTGCCCGGAAGTTTAAGCGGGCGGTCACCGATAGTGAGATGAGCGTTCGGTTTGACCCGGAGCAGAAGCCGGGCATCTCCAACCTGATGCAGATCTATTCCTGCTCCACCGGCCAGAGCTACGGGGAGATCGAGGCGGAGTTTTCCGGACAGGGCTATGGCGTGTTCAAAAAGGCGGTGGGTGACGCCGTCATCGAGATGTGCCGCCCCATCCGGGAGGAGACAGACCGTCTCTTAAAAGACAAGGCATATCTGGAGCAGGTCTATCGTTCCGGCGCCGAGAAGGCCAGCTATATCGCCTCCAAGACCCTGCGTAAGGTCTACAAGAAGGTGGGCTTTATCCCCCGCTGATCGTCAGGTCTCTGACAAAAGGGAGTATGATCTCATAACATGAAGCTGATCAATTACCAATCTCTGGCGATCGTGGTGGCGGCGCTGATTACGGCGCTGCTTGTGACGATGGTGGTCATGCCTCTGGTGCGTCGGCTGGCCATTCGACTGGGCGCAATCGATATGCCCGGCAAGGCTGGAACCGACAGCGAGCGGCATCTTCACACCCAGCCCACCCCTCGTATGGGCGGTCTGGCGATTTTCCTGGGTTTCTGCGTCTCCATGGCCATCTTTGTACAATTCAATTCCCAGCTCACCACCATGCTGGCCGGAGCACTCATCATTGTTGTCCTCGGGATGGTGGATGATGTCCGAAACCTGCCGGCCGGGGTAAAGCTGTTTTTTCAGATCGTGGCCGCAGTGGTGGCAGTGTCCGGCGGCAGCATTATCCGTTATCTTAGCGCACCGGCCTGGATCGCAGAGAGCGGACACCTGAATCTGGGCGTCTTCTCCGTGCCGGCGACGGTACTTTGGATCGTCCTTATCACCAATGCGGTGAACCTGATCGACGGTCTGGACGGTCTGGCGGCGGGCGTCTCTGCCATTTCCTCCGTGTGCCTTCTGGTGGTGGCGCTGGGCTACTCAGATATGACGGTGGCGGTGATTTGCAGCGCTCTGGCCGGGAGCTGCATCGGGTTTCTGCCCTATAATATCAGTCCTGCCCGCATTTTTATGGGAGATACCGGCTCCACCTTCATCGGTTTTATTCTGGCGGTGGCGTCCATTCAGGGCCTGTTTAAGATCTATGCTCTTATCTCCTTCGCTGTGCCGTTTTGCATGCTGGGGTTGCCTATTTTTGACGTCTGCTTTGCCGTCATCTCCCGGGTCAGCCATGGTGAAAGCCCCATGAAGGCGGATCGGAAGCACGTCCACTACCGCCTGCTGGACATGGGCCTTACCAAACAGCAGACGGTGGCAGTGCTCTATATCATCTCCGGCATCCTTGGCCTGGTGGCGGTGCTGCTCAGCACAACGGACGGCGTTCGCTGGCTTCCGCTGGTGGTTGCGGTCATCGTATTCGGCTTTGCGGCTTACCGGTTTTATCGCCATCGCAGAGCGGTCACACGGGGAGAAGGCCACAAAAGACGGGAGGTCAAGGTCGATGTGCGCCTGAGTCAGAAGGACGATGGACAAAAATGACTGCTCATAGGATCATCCCGATCCCATGAGCAGTACAAGTGCGAGAATGATGAGCCACTCGTCGTCCCCGCTTTCCCGAAACAGATAAATGAGCACCAGCAGCAGGAGGATATCCCCCTTGTCCAGTTGACCCAGCCCAAGCTTCTCCAAAATGCCGGTTTCGCCGGCATTTTTTGCTCCTCCGAGCAGGCTGCGAAGCAGAGAGAAGGGACTGCCGCCGCCGGACGCTGTGCCGCCGGAGTCGCCGGGAGCGCCCTCCAGCGGCTGAAACCCCTCCTGAGGGCCAAAGCGGTTATACATCCCCATCCCCTCCAAACATGGACATGGCCGAGCGGATGACCCGGCTCAGCCGGGCGATCTGTACCGCACGATCCAGCTTCGACTGCCGCTCCGGACGGAGAAAGGGCTTCATCGCCTCCAGCAGCCGGGTCTTTTCGTCAGAGCCGTCCTGATAGGTGGAGAACAGCGTCATCAGCTTGGAGAGCATGGCGGGATCCAGAGAACCCAGCATATTGCTCAGCCCGCCCAGTCCGCCCGGAGCGGAGGGCGCTGCCGGCAGCTTTGAGCTGCCGCCGAATGAGTCCTCCTCCCGGCCATTTTCTGATCCGTCGGAGAGGGAGTTTGCCAGCGACATGATCTGCTCCATGGCCTCCGGGGAGGAGAGAATCTGATTCAGTTTTTCCTCAAATTCAGCCATAGAGCCATCCTTTCATACGGCAGACTTACTTGCCTAACCGTTGTTCCAGATCGGACAGCACCTGACCGCCCTGCGCGCTCTGACTCACCTGATTCAGCATGGCCTTCAGCCGGCTGATATCGCCGCCCTTGGCCTCTTTTGCTGCTGTGTTCAGATCTCCTTGTTTCTGGAGCAGCGAGAGGAGCTGCTTTGTCTCCGGTGACTGCAAAAGTCCCCGCAGGGCGGTGGGGTCACGGAGCAGGGCGGCGGCCTCGGGACTGTCCAATGGGGATGCAGACTTGTTTTTCATGGGAAAACCTCCTGTGGAACTGGTTTTGCTTTAGTATATGCGATAGAAAAAGGAGATGTGTCCCTCTTGAAGATCGTGATCTTTTCCGACTCCCATGGCAACCGAACCAATATGCGGGAGACGCTGAAAACAGAAAAACCCCGAATGGTGTTTTATCTGGGTGACGGGCTCAGGGACATTGAGCGGGTGATGGAGGAGTTTCCGGACATTGCGCTGCACTGCGTTGCGGGCAACTGCGACCTGCGCAGCCATGTCCCCACCGAGGAGCTGGTCATCGTGCAGAATATTCCCATGCTGCTCGCCCACGGACATACCCATAACGTCAAATACGGCTATGAGAGCTACCTCATCTATGGCATGAAACGGGGGATGCAGGTGCTCCTTGCAGGACATACCCATACCCCCTGTATCTGGGAGGATCGGGGCGTTGTACTCATCAACCCCGGTTCCGTGGGCAATTATTTCTCTCCCACCTACGCCGTTTTGGAGATTGAGGACGGTCTAATCCGCAGGATGGAGATTCGGAAGGTGGAGCATCCCGTCTACGAACGATGATGCAGCACATTTTTTGTGTTGGACACCACAGCCTTTCGTGTTATAATATAATTCAGGATCATATTATCCCAACTGCAGCAAGTTGACAGGAGGATCAGGATGACTTCATTCGATCAGTTAAAGCTTGAACTGCACCGGGTCTGCCCGGGGCTTTTGATAAAAGAACAGGAACCCATGCGCGACCACACCTCCTTCCGCATTGGCGGGCCGGTGGCGCTGATGGCGCTGCCCCAGACCACCGAGGAGACCATCGCCTGCATCAAGGCTGCCCGCAGCCTGGGGATCTATCCCTTTCTGCTGGGCAGAGGCAGCAACCTCCTCTGCGGGGACGGTCTGCTGGAGCATTTTGTGGTCAAAACAAATCCAGGGCTGAGGCAGCTGGAGCTGGTGGGGGAGACCGCCATCCGCTGCGGTGCGGGTGTGCCCATGCGCCAGGTGGCCTGCTTTGCACAGCAGAACAGTCTCACCGGCTTTGAATTTGCCCATGGAATTCCCGGCTCTATGGGCGGCGGCGTGGTGATGAATGCCGGTGCCTACGGAGGAGAGCTTGCCAATGTAGTGGTTCAGACGACTGCACTCAACGAAGAGGGAGAGATCATCACACTTCGGGGTGAGGCACAACGGTTCGGCTACCGCCACAGCGTCTTTATGGAGGAGCATCTTCTGGTGCTTGAGGCACGGGTACAACTGATGAAGGGAGATCCGACGGCGATCCAGGAGCGGATGGACGATCTGCTGCGCCGCAGGAAACACACCCAGCCTTTGGAATACGCCAGCGGCGGCTCTACCTTTAAACGTCCTCAGGGGGCCTATGCGGCAGCGCTCATCGACCAGTGCGGTCTCAAGGGCTATCAGGTGGGAGCGGCTCAGGTGTCGGAAAAGCACGCAGGCTTTGTCGTCAACAAGGGCGGCGCTACCTGCCGGGATGTACTGACGCTGGTGGACCATGTGAAGGAAGTGGTTTTCCAACAGACCGGCTTCCGGCTGGAGCTGGAGATCATTACGATGCTGTAACAGTTTCCCTATCGAGAAACGTGGAAGGAGGATGCAACATGCAGTTTGTCATTATTTCCGGCCTTTCCGGGGCAGGGAAGAGCAGGGCAGGCGAATTTTTGGAGGATGCGGGCTTCTACACCGTGGACAATATGCCGGCACCCCTGATGCCCCGCTTTGCCGAATTGGCTCTCAGCGGCGCCAGCGGTACCTATGAGCGGGTGGCGCTGGTCAGCGACGTCCGGGGCGGCCATAATTTTGAGCCGCTGTTTCAGGCGCTGGATGAGATGAAGGCCATGGGATGTGACTGCAAGCTCCTGTTTTTGGAGGCCTCCACCCAGGCGGTCATCGCCCGGTATAAAGAGACCCGTCGAATGCATCCTCTGGCAGAGCCGGGGGAGAGCCTGGAGTCCGCCATCGGACGGGAAAAGCAGCTGCTGGCTCCCGTGCGGGCGAGAGCGGACTTCATTCTCGACTCCACAAACTTTAACACGATTGCCAAGCTGCGCGCGGCGCTTCTGGAGATGTTCGGAGGCACCGTATCCAGCCGACCCAGCTTTAGCGTGAGCGTCCAGTCCTTTGGCTTTAAATATGGTATTCCCATGGAGGCGGACTGGGTGATGGACGTGCGTTTCCTGCCCAATCCCTTCTATGTCAAGGAGCTGCGCCGCAAGACGGGGTTGGATCAGGAGGTCGTGGACTTTCTGGATCAGTATCCCGCTACCCACGAGTTCCGGGATAAAATGGAAAAAATGCTGGCTTTCCTGCTGCCGCTGTATGAGGAGGAGGGAAAGAGCAATCTGGTCATCTGCATGGGCTGTACCGGAGGACAGCACCGTTCTGTGGCTATGGCTCATGCCGTAGCGCAGATGGTAGCGCATTTGGGCTACTCTGTCTCTGAGCAGCATCGGGACATCAATCGGGAGCGCAAGTGAAATGGACGAGGAACTAAATCGAATTCCATCCGGCGGTGGCCCCCATATTGTCGCCATTGGCGGCGGTACGGGACTTTCCACGATGCTGCGGGGATTGAAATATTACACCCGCAACCTCACCGCTGTGGTGACCATGGCGGACGACGGCGGCGGCTCCGGTGTGCTGCGCCACGATTTGGGCATCCCGCCACCCGGCGACCTGCGCAACTGTCTGCAAGCGTTGGCAAACGTGGAGCCGATTTTGGAGGAGCTGTTGGGCTACCGATTTCACGACGGCTCTCTTGCGGGACAGAGCTTTGGGAACCTCTTTCTGGCGGCGATGAACGGTATTTCCCCCTCCTTTGAATCGGCGGTGGAACGGATGAACCAGATCCTTGCCGTCAAGGGAAAGGTGCTGCCGGTGACGGCAGACACCGTGGACATCGTTGCGGAATTTGAAAACGGCACCTCTGTCCGGGGAGAGAGCAAAATCTCCGACTTTAAGCGCAGTCAGCACTGCCGCATCCGCCGGGTGCGGATGGAGCCGGAGCAGCCCAAGCCTTTGGCGGCCGCTCTGGAGGCCATTGAAAGGGCGGACGTCATCCTGCTGGGGCCAGGGAGCCTGTATACCAGCATCATTCCCAATCTGCTGGTGCCGGGGATTGCGGACGCTGTCGCAAATTCCGAGGCGCTGCGCATTTATATTGCCAACATTATGACCCAGGAGGGCGAGACGGAGGGCTATACCCTCTCCGAGCATCTGCAGGCACTGGCCGACCACGGCAGACCCGGCATGATAGATCTGGTCCTTGCAAACTCCGCCCTGATCCCTGCCTATATCCGGGAGCGGTATCAGACGGAAAACGCGTTTCCTCTGATGATCGACGGCAAGACGGTTCGCTCTATGGGTGTCGAGCTGGTCTGCGAGCCGCTGTCCGACATCAGCAGACATAACCATGCCCGCCATGACCCGCAAAAGCTGGCAGAGGCTATTTTGCAGGTGGTGGAGGATCGCTGCGTCCGAACTTGGACGGATCAGGGCATTCGATACATCAGAGAGCATTAACAAGGCACTCAACAGGGAGGGAGCATGGTGCCGAGAGAGAGCTTTTCCAGTGTCGCCAAGGCGGAACTGTGCCGGGACAAGATCAGCCGTACCTGCTGCGCCAGAGCAGAGGCCTACGGCGTGCTGCTGTTCTGCAATACCTTCCTGCCCTCCGAGATCCGGATTGTCACCACCTCAGAACCGGTGGCAAAGCGGCTTCAGCGGCTGTTCCGCCGTGCCTTTCAGATCTCCTTCGATCAGCGACCGAAGGAGATGTTGCAGGGTGGGAAATACGTCTTTTCCATCATCGACCCGGACAAGCTGAGCACGATTCTGGACACCTACGGATATGGGAAGGATCAGCTGTCCCATCACGTCAACTATGCCGTTTTGGAGGACAGCTGCTGTCAGGCTGCCTTCTTTCGGGGGGCTTTCCTGGCAGGCGGCTCCATTTTGGACCCGCAGAAGCGCTATCATCTGGAATTTGCCACCTCTCACTACCATGTGGCAAGGGAGATCCAGCCACTGATGGCGGAGCTGGAGCTTGCGCCTAAAACCGTCGTGCGGGGCGCAAGCTATGTGACCTATTTTAAGCAGAGCGAGGCCATCTCTGACTTTCTCACCACCATTGGTGCTCCCCTGGCGGCCATGGAGATCATGAACACCAAGCTGGAGAAAAATATCTACAACAAGGTCAACCGCCGCTCCAACTGCGATATGGCCAATCTGGACAAGGCGGTGGCTGCCGCACAGAAGCAGATCTCCACCATCCAGCGGCTGCGGCAGTCCAGTCTATGGGACACTCTGCCGGATACACTGAGGTTGACGGCGGTCCTGCGGGTGGAAAATCCCGAGCTGCCCCTGAGCCAGTTGGCAGAGCTGGGTGGCATTTCCAAATCCTGCCTCAACCACCGACTGCGCAAATTGACGGAATTGGCCGGTTCGTGTGACTAACTTCCGTCCCATATCGAAAAGGAGTCCTTATGTCCTTTGTCCATTTACACGTCCACACCGAGTTTTCCCTGCTGGACGGCGCCTGCCGTATTCAGGGACTGGTTCAGCGGGTCAAGACGCTGGGCCAGACGGCGGTTGCCATTACCGACCACGGCAATATGTACGGTGTGGTGGACTTCTACAAAGCCTGCAAAAAAGAGGGCATCCATCCCGTCATCGGATGCGAGGTCTATGTGGCCCCCAGAACACGGTTTGACAAGAGTCATGACCTGGATCTGGGGGCACGCCATCTCATATTGCTGTGCAAAAATGAGACGGGCTACCGCAATCTCTCCTACGTGGTGAGCCAGGCGAATATTGAGGGCTTTTATATGAAGCCCCGCATCGACCTGGACCTGCTGCGGCAGCACCATGAGGGTCTCATTGCCCTCTCTGCCTGCCTTGCGGGGGAAATTCCCCGCCGCCTGAGAAACGGCGACTTTGACGGAGCGAAAAAACACGCTCAAATGATGCAAGAAATGATGGGCGAAGGGAATTACTATATTGAGCTTCAGGATCACGGTATCGCCGAGCAGCGGGAGATCCTGCCCGATCTGGTGCGCCTTGCCCGGGAGTTGCATCTCCCCCTGGTGGCCACCAACGACGCCCACTATCTGACCAGAGAGGACGCTCAGGCACAGGACGTCCTCATGTGCATTCAGACGGGTAAGACGGCGGACGACCCCAATCGGATGAAGTTCGAGACCGACGAGTTCTATCTCAAGTCAGAGGAGGAGATGCGTCAGCTTTTCTCTGAATATCCGGAGGCCATTGAGAACACCGCCAAAATTGCAGAGCAGTGTCAGGTGGAGTTCCAATTCGGCACTTATCATCTGCCGGAATTCCGCTACCCGGAGGGTTATGACGGGGAGAGCCTGCTGCTCAAGCTGTGCCGGGAGGGGTATGAGCGCCGCTATCCCGATGATCCCGCGGGCTATCGGGAGAGATTAAACTACGAGCTGAATATGATCCGCACCATGGGCTTTGTGGACTACTTCCTCATTGTGGCGGACTTTGTGGGCTACGCCAAGCGCAACGATATTCCGGTCGGCCCCGGCAGAGGCAGCGCAGCCGGCTCCATGGTGGCCTACTGCCTGGACATCACCGACGTAGACCCCATGAAATACGCCCTCTATTTCGAGCGGTTCCTCAACCCGGAGCGGGTCACGATGCCGGATATCGACATGGATTTCTGCTATCGCCGCCGTGGCGAGGTGATTGATTATGTCAACAGAACCTACGGCGAGGATCACGTGGCTCAGATCGTCACCTTCGGCACCATGGCTGCCAGGGGCGTGCTCCGGGATGTGGGCAGGGTGCTGAATATGCCCTATGGCGATGTGGATCAGATTGCCAAGCTGGTACCCACCACACCGCTGCATATCACGCTGGACGAGGCATTGAAGGTATCAAAGCCCCTGAAAGAGCGGTACGATAGGGAAGAACAGGTGCGTCTGCTCATTGACACCTCCAAGAAAATCGAAGGCATGCCCCGCCACGCCTCCAAGCATGCCGCCGGCGTGGTCATCACAAAACGGCCGGTTTATGAATACGTGCCGCTTGCGAGAAATGACGAGAGTATCGTCACTCAGTATATTATGACCACGCTGGAGGAGCTGGGTCTTCTCAAGATGGATTTTCTGGGTCTGCGGAACCTGACGGTTCTGGACGATGCCCAGAAGATGATCCGGCAAAAGGTGCCTGATTTTGATTTCAAGGACATTCCCGACGACGACCCTGAGACGTTCCACATGCTCCAGCAGGGGCAGACCTCCGGCGTATTTCAGATGGAATCTGCGGGCATGACCGGCGTCTGCGTCCAGATGAAGGCTTCCAGCATCGAGGATCTGACGGCCATCGTCGCCCTCTATCGTCCCGGCCCCATGGAGTCCATTCCCCGGTTCGTCCAGTGCAAGACTGACCCGTCCAAGATCCGCTATAAGCACCCCATGCTGGAGCCGATCCTCTCCGTCACCTACGGCTGCATCGTCTATCAGGAGCAGGTGATGATGATTTTCCAGCAGCTTGCGGGGTACTCGCTGGGCGGCGCCGACATGGTGCGCCGGGCCATCTCCAAGAAAAAGGCGAAGCAGATCCAGCAGGAGGAGCACGCCTTTATCTACGGCGACCCCGAACGGGACATCAGGGGTTGCGTGGCAAACGGTATCCCCGAGGATACGGCTAAGGCCATCTACGGCGAGATCTACGACTTTGCCAACTATGCCTTTAACAAGGCGCACGCCGTCTGCTATGCGATCGTGGCCTATCAGACCGCATGGTTTAAATGCCACTATCCCCAGGAATATATGGCGGCGCTGCTGACCAGCGTACTGGATTCCAGTGCAAAAGTCGCCGAGTATATCTCCGCCTGTAAGGACATGGGCATCCGCCTGCTGCCCCCCGATGTCAACCGCTCCGGTGCCGACTTCACCGTGCACGGAGATGACATCCGCTTCGGCCTTGCCGCAATTAAGGGCGTGGGTCGAGCGGTGGTGGAGCGTATGGAAAAGGAACGCCGGGAAAACGGACGCTTTGCCTCCTTCCAGCAGTTCTGCGAGCGCACCTTTGACCTTGATCTCAACCGCCGGGCACTGGAAAACCTGATTCGCTGCGGCGCCTTTGACAGCATGGGCTACCGCCGCAGCCAGCTCCTTGCTGTGATGAACACCGTTCTGGACGCCATTAGCGACAGCCGGAAGAAAAACGTGGAGGGACAGTTTGACCTCTTCGGCGGCATGGACGAGGGGGAGAACACGGCCGACCAGGTGCCCCTGCCGAATATCCCGGAGTTTGCTCCGGCGGAGCTGATGACCATGGAGCGGGAGATGACAGGGCTGTATCTCTCCGGCCATCCCATGGATCAGTACCGTGACATCGCCCGCAGGGGGAAAACTGCCCCCATGGGACGGATTCTGGCGGACTTCGGACAGGAGACCGGCCCCACCCAATTCCACGACGAGCAGCGGGTTCGTCTGGCGGGCATCGTCCTGTCCAACCGCACCCGCACCACGAGGAACAACTCCCTCATGTCCTATACCATGCTGGAGGACGACACCGGCAGCATGGAGCTGATCGTCTTTGCCCGTGCCATAGAGCAGTTCGGAAATCTCCTGGCCGTGGGGCAGGCCGTTTTGGTAGACGGCCGCATCTCCGTCCGGGACGAGAAGCAGCCTCAGCTCATCGTGGAACGCATCTTCCCCCTGGAAGAGGAGAGCATTCCGCTGCTGGATCAGTCCTCCTTCCGCCGGACAGACCGCTCCATCGGCGTTTCCCGCCCGCCCGCCGCGGTTCAGAGCGAGGCGGCGCCCGGCGTCATCCCCGGAGCGAGGAAGCTCTATCTGAACTTTGCGAGCAGCAACGACCCCAGAGTGGGCAAGGTGCGCCAAATGCTGGTCATGTTCCCTGGAATGGGGCAGATGGTCTTTTACTTTCAGGACACGAAAAAACGCTACGGCATGCCCTGCCTCATCCACACTTCGCTGGTGCGGGAGTTGAAGGCGCTGCTGGGCGAGGAGAACGTAGTAGTCAAGTAAGGAGTTTCTATGAGCGGTCAAACACCCCGGCAGCAATATCACAGCAAGCGACAGAACTTGTTCAGCCAGATTGCCCGGCTGCTGACCCATCGGATGCTCATCGTCAGCGCGCTCATCCTTCTTCAGTTGGCACTGCTGGTGGTGATGGTGGGCTGGTTTTCCACCTACTTTGTCCAGTTCTACTTTGTCTGCGTCACCGTCAGCATTCTGACGATATTGGGCATTGTGGGCAAAAACGGACACCCGGACTATAAGCTGGCATGGACACTGCCCATTGCCGCCTTTCCTGTCTTTGGCGGGCTGTTCTACCTCCTCTTTGGCGGCAGTCAGCTCTCCAAGCGCAGCCGCCGGCAGATGGCGAAGCTGGGGGAACTGAGTCGGAAGGCGTTGGAGCAGACGGGGGAACAACCTGACCTCTTTGGTGATGACCTTCAGGCAAAGAGCCAGTCCAGCTATCTCCTCAGAGCCTCTCACTGCCCGCCCCACGGCAATACGGAGGCGGTCTATTACGCCCTGGGGGAGGAAATGTGGCAGGGTATGCTGGAGGAGATCGACAGGGCGGAGCACTTCATCTTTCTGGAATACTTCATCATCGGGGAGGGCGTCATGTGGGACGCCATCGTGGAGCGTCTGGAGCGAAAAGCACAGGCGGGCGTGGACGTACGCATCCTCTATGACGATGTTGGCTGTCTCTTTACCCTGCCCCGGGCTTTTTCCAGACAGATGGAGCAAATGGGCATCCGCTGCGCTGCGGTCAATCCCTTCCGTCCGGTGGTCTCCATCCGGCTGAACAACCGGGACCACCGGAAAATCTGTGTCATCGACGGCCACACCGCCTTTACCGGCGGCATCAATCTGGCGGATGAGTATATCAATGCGCAGATGCGCTACGGCCACTGGAAGGACACCGGCATCCTGCTGCGGGGCGAGGGGGCGTGGAACCTGACGGTCATGTTCCTCTCTACCTGGGACTATACCACCGGCGAGCAGGAGGATTACAGTTTCTACCGCCCGGAGCGCTGGCAGAGTGGGCGTATCACCGCTCCCGGCGTCGTCCAGCCCTACGAGGATAATCCGCTGGATCAGGAGGCGGTAGGCTCTAACGTCTATCTCAACCTCATCAGCCGGGCGACAAAATACGTCTATATTACCACGCCCTATCTGGTGCTGGACTATCCTATGGTGCAGGCGCTGATCGTGGCGGCGAAGGCCGGCATCGACGTGCGCATTATCACCCCTCATATCCCGGACAAAAAATCGGTCTTTGAGGTGACGAGAGCAAATTACCCGGCTCTTTTGGAGGCGGGCGTCAGGATCTATGAGTACACCCCCGGCTTTATCCACGCCAAGACCTTCGTGGCGGATGGAAGATTTGCCGTGGTCGGCACCATCAATCTGGACTACCGCAGCCTTTATCTCCACTTCGAGTGCGGCGTCTGGCTCTATGACCATCCGGTGATCAACGACGTTGAACGGGATTTTTTGGAGACGCAGGAGAAAAGTCGGGAGATTTTGCTGGAGCAGACCACCCGGCTCGGCTGGCTGAAACGGCTTTGGCGGGCAGTGCTCCGGCTGCTGGCGCCGCTGATGTGAATAGAAGAAAAGTGCCGCCCGCCCTGTTACAGTCTGACAGGGCGGGCGGTACTTTGCACCAAATGCCGCCGTTTTCCATTCCGTTCACTTCGGGACACCTGGAACTGCCATTTTTGTGGAACTTTCAGGGAGGCAAGCCTTGTATGAGGACGGAAAGTTATGTTATAATGACCAAGTATGCAGGTAGTATATACTGCGCCCGAACAGGCGCTTACAATACGTTATCAGGAAAGGAAGCATTACTGTGGGATTATTACAAACCCTGTTTGGCACCTCCTCTTCCCGGGAGGTCAAGAAGATCACCCCGCTGGTGGATCAGATTGAAGCACTGGCTGACGAGTACAAGGCGCTCTCTGACGAACAGCTGAAAGCCAAGACGGCGGAGTTCAAGGAGCGCTACGCAAACGGCGAGACGCTGGACGACTTGCTCCCCGAGGCATTTGCCGCCATCCGGGAGGCGGCTGACCGTGTGCTGGGCATGCGCCCCTACCGGGTGCAGCTCATCGGCGGTATCATCCTCCATCAGGGCCGCATTGCCGAGATGAAAACCGGTGAAGGTAAGACCCTGGTGGCCACCCTCCCCGCCTATCTGAATGCCATCTCCGGGGAAGGTGTGCATATCGTCACCGTCAACGACTATCTGGCCAAGCGTGACTCGGAGTGGATGGGTAAGGTTCACCGTTTCATGGGTCTGAAAGTGGGCCTCATTGTCCACGGCCTGACCCGCAAGGAGCGTCGTGATGCCTACGCAGCCGACATCACCTACGGCACCAACAACGAGATCGGCTTTGACTATCTGAGAGATAATATGGCGATCTACGACCGGGATCTGGTGCAGCGGAGCCAGAATTTTGCCATCGTGGACGAGGTGGACTCCATCCTCATCGACGAGGCACGTACCCCGCTGATCATCTCCGGCAAGGGCGACGAGTCCAACCAGATGTACCAGATGGCGGATCGGTTCGTCACCGGACTGCGCCGCTTTGTCATTGCCGAGAGCGACGATAAGGAGATCGACGAGGAGATCAACCAGAACTACGATTATGTAGTGGAGGAAAAGCGCAAGCAGTGCACCCTCACCGCCCGGGGCATCGCCAAGGCAGAGGAATACTTCAATGTGGAGAATCTGGCCGATGCCGACAACGCCAGCCTCAACCATTATATCAATCAGGCCATCCGTGCCCACGGCGTCATGCGCCGGGATGTGGACTATGTGGTCAAGGACAATCAGGTCATCATCGTGGACGAGTTCACCGGCCGGCTGATGTACGGCCGCCGCTACAACGAGGGTCTCCATCAGGCCATTGAGGCCAAGGAGGGACTGGAGGTCGCCAACGAGAGTAAGACATTGGCCACCATCACGTTCCAGAACCTGTTCCGTCTCTACCGTAAGCTCTCCGGTATGACGGGTACCGCCATGACGGAGCAGGAGGAGTTCAGTTCCATTTACAGTCTGGACATCGTGGAGATTCCTACCAACCGCCCGGTGGTGCGGATCGACCAGCCTGACTGCGTCTATAAGACGGAGGCCGGCAAATACCGCGCCATTGTGCAGCAGATCATCACCTGCCATGAAAAAGGTCAGCCTGTTCTGGTGGGTACGGTTTCCATCGAAAAGTCCGAGCGGCTGAGCCGGATGCTGAAGGCCAAGGGTGTGCCGCATAACGTTCTGAACGCCAAGAACCACGAACGTGAGGCGGAGATCGTGGCGCAGGCGGGCAAGTTCGGCGCGGTTACCGTTGCCACCAACATGGCAGGCCGTGGTACCGATATCATGCTGGGCGGTAACGCCGAGTATCTTGCAACGGCAGACCTGCGCAGAAAAGGCTATGACGATGACGTCGTAGCGGAAGCCACCGGTTTTGCCGACACGGATAATGAAGAGATCCTGGAGGCTCGGAAGCTCTTTGCCGAGAAGCTGGCGGAATACAAGAGCACCATTGCCGAGGAAGCCGAGCAGGTGCGTGCCGTGGGCGGACTGTATATCCTCGGCACCGAGCGCCATGAGGCACGCCGTATCGACAACCAGCTCCGCGGCCGTTCCGGTCGTCAGGGAGATCCCGGCGAGAGCCGCTTCTACCTCTCTCTGGAGGACGACATTCTCCGCCTCTTCGGCTCTGAGCGCATCTCCCGGCTCATGGATACCCTCAACATTGACGAGGACACTCCCATCGACGCCAAGATGCTCTCCGGCGCCATTGAGAGCGCTCAGAAGAAGGTGGAGTCCCGGAACTTCCAGATCCGTAAGAGCGTGCTGGACTACGACGACGTGATGAACACGCAGCGTGAGGTCATCTATGGCGAGCGCCGGAAGGTACTCAGCGGCGAGGATCTGAAACCCTATATCGAGACGATGATCGACCGGATGATCGACCAGGCGGTTCTGGGTCTGGCCGGAGAAAAGGGTCACATCAGTGCTGACGATCTGGCAGCCGCAACCCAGGACTACCGGGGCGTGTTCCTGCTGCCGGACGAGATCGTCTACACTGACGAGGAGCTGAGTCAGCTGACACCCGGCGAGATCAGCGGCCGGATCAAGGAGCGTGCCCATGCCATCTACCAGAAGAAGGAAGAAATCCTGGGTGAGCCGCTTATGCGGGAGCTGGAGCGGGTCATGTTCCTCCGTGTGGTGGACGAATACTGGATGGAGCACATTGATGCCATGGACGACCTGAAACAGGGCATCCGCCTCCAGGCCTACGGTCAGGAGGATCCCGTCAAGGCATTTAAGCGGGAAGGCGCCAATATGTTTGACGAGATGAATACCGCTATCCAGCATGAGGCTGTCCGCCGCATCTATGTCGCTCGGGTTCAGACCAATAAGGTGGAGCGCAAAGCGGTGGCCAAGGTTACCGGCGAGTCCGCCGGCGACAGTCCCAAGGAGAAGCCCCGCCGTGTCCCCATCCGTAAGGCCAAGAAGATCGGCCCCAACGATCCCTGCCCCTGCGGCTCCGGCAAGAAGTACAAGAAGTGCTGCGGCCGTGACCGGGGCATTGAGTAAGCGTGGATCTGCGGGAACACAGGGCAGAAAACGGTGTCGTCTGGCTGGAAAGCGAAACGATCTCAGCCCCCGGCGGCGTTGCCCACGGCTTTTCTACCCGGCTGGGCGGTGTGAGTAGAGGCATCTATTCCTCACTCAATCTGGGTCACACCAGAGGAGACGATCCTGCCGCCGTACGGGAGAATTACCGCCGCTTTCTGGCTGCCACGGGTGCCGGAAGGGTAGAGGATGTGGTCATCTCTCATCAGGTACACGGAGATGTTGTCCGGGTCTGTACGCCGGCGGATCGCGGCAAAGGCATTGACCGGGAGCGGGACTACGACGCAGACGGGCTGATGACTGATGTGCCGAACTTGCCGCTGGTGATCTTCACTGCCGACTGTATTCCCATTTTGTTCTACGACCCGGTTCGCCATGTGGTGGCGGCCAGTCATGCAGGTTGGCGTGGGACGGCACAGGCCATTGCCGCAAAGACGGTCAAACGAATGGGGGAGGTCTACGGCTCAAGGCCCGCCGATATTCGGACTGCCATCGGCCCCGGCATTTCAGACTGCTGCTTTCTCACCCATCAGGACGTGCCAGAGGCGATGCTTGCGGCATTGGGGGACTTGGCGAGACCCTTTATCCGCCCCGCAGACGGGGAAAAACGCTTTCACATCGATCTCAAAGGCATCAACGCCGCCCTGCTGCGTGGGGCGGGAGCAACGCAGGTGGATATTTCTACGGACTGCACCGGATGCCTGAGAGAGAAATATTGGAATCACCGTACCACAGGACAGGCCAGAGGTTCCATGGCATCGGTGATTATGCTGAAATAAAACGAGTGCTACATCAGGACAGACAGAGAAGGGAGAATTGCACAATGAGCGCAACAAATCATGTCTATCGCTGTTATGCGGAGAAACGCCCTGGCTTTGACGTCAAGGCCACACAGACCTTCAAGGAGCTGAAGGAACAGTTAGGGATCGAAGGACTCACCGGACTTCGGGTGCTCTATCGGTACGACGTAGACAAGCTGGATCGGACGGTTTTCGAGCAGGCGGCAGCAACTGTTTTCTCTGAGCCGATGTGCGACTACTTTTACGAGGAGAAGCTGCCGGAAATTGAAGCCCAGCACTCCATTCTTGCCATTGAATCCCTCCCCGGCCAGTTTGACCAGCGGGCGGATTCCTGCGCCCAGTGCATCCAGCTGCTGGCAGGCTGTGACCGGCCTCTGGTCAGCGCGGCCACCGTCTATGTTCTCTTGGGCAATCTGACCGAGGAGGACGTTGACCGGGTGGCAAAGTACCTCATCAACCCGGTGGAGAGCCGCCGTGCCTCGGAGGAAAAGCCGGAGACGCTGGAGCGGCAGTATTCCATCCCCACCTCCGTGGAGACGCTCACCGGCTTTATCGAGCAGGATGAGGCAGGGCTGCGTGAGACGCTCACCAAGTATGGCCTTGCTATGGATCTGGACGACTTGACCTTCCTCCAAAGCTACTTTAAAAACGACGAGGGCAGAGATCCCACCATTACGGAACTTAAGGTGGTGGACACCTATTGGTCTGACCATTGCCGCCACACCACGTTCAGCACCCACATTGACGAGGCGGACATTACCGACCCCGCCGTCAAGGCCGCCTTTGAGGAGTACCTGGCAGGGCGGATAGAGGTCTACGGCGAGGAAAGGGCGGCCCAGCGTCCCCGTACGCTCATGGATATTGCCACCGCCGGTACCAAGGTGCTGAAAAAGCGGGGCCAGCTGCCCAATCTGGACGAGAGTGACGAGATCAACGCCTGCTCCATCCACATCCCTGTGGATGTGAACGGGGAGGAGCAGGACTGGCTCTTGCAGTTCAAAAACGAGACCCACAATCACCCCACTGAAATCGAGCCTTTCGGCGGCGCTGCCACCTGCATCGGCGGCGCGATCCGTGACCCGCTGGCAGGTCGTGCCTATGTCTATCAGGCCATGCGGCTCACCGGCTGCGGCGATCCCCGGACGCCGCTGAAGGACACCATTCCCGGCCGCCTGCCCCAGCGCAAGCTGGCCACTACTGCCGCCGCAGGCTACTCCTCCTATGGCAACCAGATCGGCCTTGCCACCGGGGTCGTCAGCGAGTTTTACCACCCCGGCTATGTGGCAAAGCACATGGAGTTGGGCGCTGTCGTGGGTGCGGTTCCTGCCGATCAGGTGGTGCGTGTCTGCCCGGACCCCGGCGACGTGGTCATCCTGCTGGGCGGCCGCACCGGACGTGACGGCATTGGCGGCGCCACCGGCTCCTCCAAGAGCCACAATATGGACTCCCTCCAGACCATGGGCAGTGAGGTGCAGAAGGGCAACGCTCCGGAGGAGCGGAAGATCCAGCGCCTCATCCGTGACCCCAAGGTGACAAAGCTCATCAAGCGCTGCAACGACTTCGGCGCGGGCGGCGTCTCCGTCGCCATCGGTGAACTGGCGGACGGCCTGGAAATTGACCTGAACGCCGTGCGCAAGAAGTACGAGGGTTTGGACGGCACCGAACTTGCCATCTCCGAGTCTCAGGAGCGTATGGCGGTCTGTGTGGCCCCTGAGGACGCAGACAAGCTGATCGCCTATGCAACGGCCGAGAATTTGGAGGCCTATCCTGTGGCGGTCGTCACGGAAAATCCCCGGATGGTGATGCACTGGAACGGTCAGAAAATTGCCGATCTCTCCCGTGCTTTCCTCAACACCAACGGCGCTTCCAAGCACACAAAAGTTGCCGTTCCCGATCTGCCCGGCAGAAATGAGACGGCAAAGGTGGAGGACGTGGCCGCAGGCTTCTACGCCATTGCCCAAAATCCCAATCTGTCCTCTCAGCGGGGACTGGGGGAGCGGTTTGACTCTACCATCGGCGCAGGCTCCGTTCTCTCGCCCTTTGGCGGTAAGTATCAGTTGACCCCTGCCCAGACCATGGTGGGACTGCTGCCCGTCGGCCCCGGAAACAAGACCAAGACCTGCTCCGTCATGGCCTGGGGCTTTGATCCCTACCTCATGGAGCGTGACCCCTTCGTGGGCGCTCAGTCCGCTGTGGTGGAGAGCGTCTCCAAGCTGGTGGCCGCCGGTGCTGACCCGGAGAAGGCATATCTCACCCTGCAGGAATACTTTGATGGGGCAAGCCCTTTGCCGCCCTGCTGGGCGCTTATAAGGCTCAGATCGAGCTGGGCTGCGCCGCTATCGGAGGAAAGGACTCCATGTCCGGCTCCTTCATGGATCTGGATGTGCCGCCCACGCTGGTCTCCTTTGCCATTGCGCCGGAGAACGTGGATCACATTGTTTCCGCTGAGTTCAAAGAGACCAATCACCCGGTCTACCTCTTCAAGGCTCCGGCAGGCAATTACGCCGGTACCCGTCAGCTGTGGGCGAAATTCCGTCAGCTGGTGCTGAGCGGCAAGGTCAAGGCAGCCTGGGCCGCATCCGCCGGCGGCGTAGCGGAGGGCCTGATGAAGATGGCCTTCGGCAACTGCATCGGCTTTGCGGGAACAGATTATCTGACTGCGGAAAAGCTGTTTTCCCAGTGCTACGGCTCCATCGTGGCCGAACTGACGGAGGAAGTCGGCATTGGCGAGAAGATCGGCGAGACCACTGCCGAGCCGGTTATTTCCGTCTGCGGTCTGCGTCTGCCGCTGGCGGAACTTTCCAAGCAGTGGGAGGCAACTTTGGAGGAGGTCTATCCCACTGTGGCCAAGGTGGAGGAGAAGCGTGTGCCTATTCTCTCCTACACCACCCGTCCTGCCTCGGCACCGGCCACAAAGGTGGCTCGTCCCAAGGCGGTCATTCCCGTCTTCCCCGGCACCAACTGCGAATATGATACGGCAAACGCCTGCCTGCGGGCGGGCATCGAGCCGGAAATTCTGGTGATTCGAAACCTGAACGTAGAGCAGCTTCTGGCCTCCGGCCGTGATCTGGAGCAGGCCATCCGTACTGCTCAGATGATCGTCTTGCCCGGCGGCTTCTCCGGCGGCGACGAGCCGGAGGGTTCCGGCAAGTTCATTGCCTCCTTCTTCCGTAACCCCCGGATCAAGGACGCGGTGCATGACCTGCTGAAAAACCGGGACGGCCTGATGCTGGGCATCTGCAACGGCTTCCAGGCGCTGGTCAAGCTGGGACTGGTGCCCTACGGCGAGATTCGTGAGCTGGACGACAGCTGTCCCACCCTGACCTTTAATCTGATCGGCCGCCATCAGAGCCGCTATTGCGACACCCGTGTGGCCTCCGTCAAGTCTCCGTGGATGCTGAAAAGTCAGGTAGGGGAGATCTACACGGTGCCCGTCTCCCACGGTGAGGGACGCTTCGTGGCGCCCAAGCCCATTCTGGAGCAGATCATTGCAAACGGTCAGGTGGCGACCCAGTATGTAAACGGCGGCGGCTTCCCCTCTATGGACATCTCCGCCAACCCCAACGGCTCTGTCTGCGCCATCGAGGGTATCTTCTCTCCCGACGGCCGGGTCTTCGGCAAGATGGGTCACAGCGAGCGTTGGAATCCCGGCGTCGCGCAGAATATCCCCGGCGAGAAGCTGATGCCTATTTTTGAGTCCGGCGCACTGTACTTCAAATGATCGATGCCATCATTTTTGACGTAGACGGCACTCTGTGGGATTCCCGGCAGGTGGTGGCGGATGCGTGGAACGAGGCGCTGCGGGTGGAGCGGGGCTATGACCCCGGCTATACGAGAGACAGCCTTACTCCGCTCTTTGGCAAGACCATGACTGCCATTGCCGACTGCCTGTTTCCAGATTTGCCCGAGGAGGAGCGTTATGCGCTCATGCACACCTGCATCCGCTATGAGGATGCGTGGCTGGAACACCGCTCCGGCGACTTCTATCCCGGCGTGAAGGAGACCGTCCCCCTCTTGGCGGAGCAATATCCCCTCTATATCGTCTCCAACTGTCAGTCCGGCTATATTGAGCAGGTGGTTCGGTATTCCGGCTGCGGAGAATGCTTCTCCGGCTGGGTTTGCTTCGGGGATAACGGTCTCTCCAAGGGAGAAAATATCAAGCGCCTCATGGAGGAAAACGGCCTGAAAGAACCGGTCTATGTGGGCGACACCCAGGGAGACTGGGAGGCCTGTCAGCAGGCGGGCATTCCCATGATCTTCGCCGCCTACGGACTGGGTCAGGTGGAGGACGAGCTGCCTGCTATCCACAGCTTTGCCGAGCTGAACGATCTGCTATAAAAGAAAACTGCCGATGAGATGTGGCTCTACGTCAATAGTTGGGGTAGAGAAAAAAGGCTCTACGTCAATAGTTGGGGTAGAGAAAAAATAAGCCTAAAGAAAATGTACCGACACTGCAAAGTGCAGGTACATTTTCTTTAGGAAGCACAATGCAGGATTCTATTTCTAAAACGATTGAAATTACGGACGCCAAAGCAAACACGTTTAAGC
>CACYLC010000002.1 GCA_902775105.1 Oscillospiraceae bacterium | reverse complement strand
CCAGATGCACCTGCTGAACGGGGCGAGAACCAAGTCCGCCAACGTGGTGGGCGCCACCATGAAGCTGAATCCCCACGGCGATCAGGCCATCTACGAGACCATGGTGCGCCTCTCCCGGGGCTACGGCGCCCTGCTCCATCCCCCGGTGGACTCCAAGGGTAACTTCGGCAAGGTCTACTCCCGAGACATGGCCTTTGCCGCCAGCCGTTATACGGAGGTTCGCCTCGACCCCATCTGCGCCGAGTTCTTCAAGGACATCGACAAGGACACGGTGGACTTTGTGGACAACTACGACGGCCGTCTGAAGGAGCCTACCCTCCTTCCCACCACTTTTCCCAACGTATTGGTGTCCGCCAATCAGGGCATTGCCGTGGGCATGGCCTCCAACCTCTGCGGCTTCAATCTGGGAGAGGTCTGTGACGCCGCCATTGCCCGGATGAAGGATCCGGACACTGATCTGCTCACTATTTTAAAGGCTCCCGACTTTCCCACCGGCGGACAGCTTCTCTATAACGAGGCCGAGCTGCGTCAGGTCTACGAGACGGGGCGAGGCTCCTTCCGGGTGCGGGCAAAGTGGCGCTATATCAAGGGTGAGAACATCATTGAGGTCTACGAGATCCCCTACACCACCACAGTGGAGGCCATCATCGACAAGGTAGCCGAGCTCATCAAGTCCGGCAAGATCAAAGAGATTGCCGATATGCGGGACGAGACTGACCTCTCCGGCCTGAAGCTGGCCATTGACCTGAAGCGTGGCACCGACCCCGATAAGCTAATGCAAAAGCTATTCAAGCTGACACCCCTGCAGGACTCCGCCTCCTGTAACTTCAACATCCTCATTGCCGGCTCTCCTCAGGTGCTGGGTGTGGGTGCTATTTTGGAGGAATGGACGGCGTGGCGCTTGGAGTGCATCCGCCGCAGAGCCTACTTTGATATGCGGAAGAAGGAGGAGAAGCTCCATCTGCTGCAAGGTCTTGCCAGAATTTTGCTGGACATTGACAAGGCCATCCGCATCATCCGGGAGACAGAGTCTGATGCCGAGGTCATTCCCAACCTGATGGTGGGCTTCGGCATTGACGAGGTTCAGGCGGAGTTCGTAGCGGAAATTAAGCTGCGCAACATCAACAAGGAGTACATTCTCCGCCGCACCGACGAGATCGAGCAGCTGACGAAGGAAATTGAGGATCTCCGTGACATCGTCGCCCGCCCCGCCCGGCGGAAGAAAATCATCACCGAAGAGCTGAACAACGTCAAGAAAAAGTACGCCCGCCCTCGTCTCACAGAGATCCTCTACGACTTCGAAGAGGACGCTCTGGTAGAGGAGCAGGAGGTTCCGGACTACCCTGTCCACGTCTTTCTCTCCAGGGAGGGCTACTTTAAGAAGATCACACCCCAGTCCCTCCGCATGTCCTCGGAGCAGAAGTACAAGGAGGGAGACGAGGCGTATCTCCAGTGGGAGGCCAGCAACCGGGACGAGCTCATGGTCTTTACTGACAAGTGCCAGTGCTACAAGACCTTCCTCTCCGAGTTCCCTGACACCAAGGCCAGCGTTCTGGGCAGTTTCCTCCCCTCCACGCTGGGTATGGACGAGGGCGAGAGCGTCCTCTGGGCGTGTCTCCCCGGGGATTACAGCGGCAGCATCGTCTTCTTCTTTGAAAACGGCAAGGCGGCCCGGGTGGAGCTTGCCAAGTACCAGACCCTGACCCGCCGAAAAAAACTGACCGGCGCTTACAGCGACAAGAGTCCGGTGAAGTCCATCCTGCTTCTGCGGGAGGAAACAGAGATTGCCGTCACCTCCACCGAGGGGCGCTGTCTTGTGTTCCACTCCTCTTCCCTTGCCGTTAAGAGCACTCGCAGCACTCAAGGTGTGGCCGTTATGACCCTCAAGCCCAAGTATAAGCTGGAGCAGGCGGTTCCCTTCGACCAGACCCACATTCAGAACAAGACCCGCTATCGGGCGAAAAATCTCCCCATCGCCGGAGCCCTCCTCAAACCGGAGGATCGGGGCGAGGAGCAGATGACACTGTAATCCGCTTTTCCCATCGGAGGTGAGCGCTTGAAAAGATCCATTTGCCTGCTGCTGGCCGTCCTGACCCTGACCCTCTCCGGCTGCAGTGCGCTGTTGGAGCGGGACTACCGCTCGGTGAGCCGCCACGTCTCCCATACCTCCGACGCTGAGGACACCTCCGCCCTTCGGGCAGAGACCTATTCCGAGTTGGTCAACGATGTTCAGTTTTTCGTCTCCATGGGGATGCAGGAAGGCGTCGTCCACCTCTACCGCTATTCCGGCGATGTGGAAGCAGATCTGGAGGCGGTCTCCCAGGAGTTGCTCACCCGTGACCCGTTGTGCACATGGGCACTGGAGGACATCCAGTGGTCGCACAGCCGTATTGTCTCCTATGATGAGTGCGTCTTTACCTTTACCTACCGGGCAGACCCGGCTCAGATTCCCTCCATCCAATATACCGTAGGTAGCACCGCCATTCGTGAGCTGCTGGAAAACGTTCTGTCCCAGTATGACGGAACGCTGCTGCTCCAGACCTCCTCCTACTATGCAAAGACAGATCTGCTGCTCTCCCTGGTGCAGGAAGCCTACTACGCACTCCCCGGCTATGCACTGGGATATCCCGATGTGACAGTGAATATCTACCCTCAGGAGGAGGGCGGCAGCCAGCATCTGGTGGAGATCGGCTTCTCCTATCCCCTCAGCCAGTCCCGGTTACAGGAACAATCCCAGCGAGTGACTGCCGCCGCTGCCACATTGGTGGGTGCCTCTCCCGCCCAAGGGGAGGTGGGCTGCTGGCTGCTCTACTCTCGACTGGCAGAATTGGACAGTTACGATCCAGACGGCTCTGCCAGCGTCTACAACGCTCTGGTAGACGGGGCCGCCAACAGTCAGGGCATCGCTCTGGCCTATCAGTATCTCTGCGATCAGGCGGGGATAAACTGCCTCACTGTACAGGGTACGCTGGACGGCTCCCCTCATTGGTGGAATCTGGTGGAGACAGACGATGTCTGGCATCATGTAGACGTCACCGCCGGGTACAGTCAGGAGCACTTTTTCTTCTCCGACAGCGAGGCAGACCTGCGGTACACCTGGGACGTTGAAAATTATCCGGAATGCCCCGATCCGCCCGGTGAGCCCGAATCTCCCGACAATGTACCATTGGAATAAATAACAAAAACCCGTTTCTCTGCCAGTTGCGCAAAGAAACGGGTTTTTTCATCCGTTTATTGATGTTGAATGCCCAGAATCATCTCCGCATCCGCCACCTGCTCGGTCGTAGGCGTGGGCACATCCTCCAGGGGATAGGGAATGTTCAAATTCTCCCACTTGTACTGTCCCAGGGTGTGATAGGGCAAAATCTCCACCCGCTTGACAGTCTGGAGGCTGTCGATAAACTGTTTGAGCTGTTTTAACTCCTCCTGATCGTCCGTCACGCCCGGCACCAGTACCCGGCGGATCCACATGTCCTTCCCGTGATCGGAGAGCCAGCGGGCCATCTGCAAGATATTGCCGTTGTCCCAGCCGGTCAGTTTCTTGTGGGCGGCGGTATCCGTCTGCTTCAAGTCCAGCATGACGAGGTCGGTATATTTCATCAGCTCCTCAAATTTGCTGATGAAAGGCTCCTCCGTGGTGAAGGGGTTTCCGGCAGTGTCCAGTGTGGTATGAACGCCCTTTTTCTTTGCCAGCTTGAAAAACGCAATGAGAAAATCAATCTGCAACAGCGGCTCGCCGCCGGAGACAGTGATGCCGCCGTTATTCCGCCAGTAGCTGTGATACCGCCAGCATTTTTGAAACAGTGCGTCCGGCGTCCACTCCTCCCCGCCGGTAAGGTTCCAGGTGTCGGGATTGTGGCAATACTGGCACCGCATCCGGCAGCCCTGCATAAAGACCACATACCGAACGCCGGGTCCGTCCACCAGACCGAAGGTCTCGTGGGAGTGGATGTGGCCGATGGGAGTAGTAGATTGAGACTCCATATTGATACGCTCCATTTGATAAACTTTGTTTGATTATAGCAATAGATTTGAAATCTGTAAATACAAAGGACGGGCCATTCGCGAATGGCCCCTACGCAGCATTTACGTCTTGTGAAACAGCACTTCGATAAACGGAATCGGTAGGGGCAATTCATGAATCGCCCGTCAATAACAGGAGGTGGGGCAATACCCCACCCCCTGTACATCTATTGATTTAATTGAAATTACAGATACTTATGGCAGGTACGGGCGATGACGTCCAGCTGCTGCTTACGGGTCAGGTCAATAAACTTGACAGCGTAGCCGGAGACACGGATGGTAAAGTTGGCGTACTCTTCCTTCTCCGGATGCTCCATGGCGTCAATCAGCTTCTCAGTGCCAAACACGTTGACGTTCAGGTGATGAGCACCCTGATCGAAGTAGCCGTCCAGCGTCTGCACCAGATTGGTCTTGCGCTCCTCCAGCTCATGGCCCAGTGCGTCGGGGCTGATGGTCTGGGTGTTGGAGATACCGTCCAGAGACCAGTGATAGGGAATCTTGGCCACAGAGTTCAGAGAGGCCAGCAGACCATTCTGCTCAGCGCCGTAAGAGGGGGATGCGCCGGGAGAGAAGGGCGTATAAGCCTCACGGCCGTTGGGCATGGCGCCGGTAGCCTCACCGTAGACCACGTTGGAGGTGATGGTCAGGATGGAGGTGGTGGGCTCAGAGTTGCGATAGGTGTGACGGCGCTTGATCTTCTCCAGGAAGGTTTTGAGCAACCACACGCCGATCTCGTCGGCACGGTCGTCGTCGTTGCCGTACTTGGGGAATTCGCCCTCGATCTCGAAGTCCTTGGAGATGCCGTCCTCGTCACGAATGACCTTGACCTTGGCGTACTTAATGGCGCTCAGGGAGTCGATCACGTGGGAGAAGCCGGCAATACCGGTGGCGAAGGTGCGGCGGACATCGGTGTCGATCAGCGCCATCTCCGCTGCCTCGTAGTAATACTTGTCGTGCATATAGTGGATCAGGTTAAGGACATTGACATAGATGTCAGCCAGCCAATCCAGCCAGAAGTCGTACTTCTGGATGACCTCGTCATAGTCCAGATACTCGCTGGTGATGCGCTCCATCTTGGGGCCGACCTGAATGCGGTGCTTCTCGTCAAAGCCGCCGTTGATGGCGTACAGCAGTGCCTTGCCCAGGTTGGCGCGGGCGCCGAAGAACTGGATCTCCTTGCCGGTCTGGGTGGCGGAGACGCAGCAGCAGATGGAGTAGTCATCGCCCCAGACAGGCTTCATCACATCGTCGTTCTCATACTGGATGGAGCTGGTGTTAATGGAGACCTTGGAGGCGTAGCGCTTGAAATTGTCGTTCAGCGCGGAGGAGTACAAAACGGTCAGGTTCGGCTCGGGAGAGGGGCCCATGTTCTCCAGGGTGTGGAGGAAACGGAAGTCGGTCTTGGTGACCATGCTGCGGCCGTCCATGCCGATGCCGGCCACTTCCAGGGTCGCCCAGGTGGGGTCGCCGGAGAACAGCTGATTGTAGGAGGGGATACGGGCGAACTTGACCATACGGAACTTCATGGTCATGTGGTCGATGATCTCCTGTGCCTGCTCCTCGGTCAGCACACCGTTTTCCAGATCACGCTGGAAGTAGATGTCCAGGAAGGTGGAAATGCGGCCGACGGACATCGCCGCACCGTTCTGGGTCTTGACAGCGGCCAGATAACCGAAGTACAGCCACTGGCAGGCCTCCTTGGCGTTGCTGGCGGGCTGGGAGATGTCGTAGCCGTAGATCTTGGCCATCTCCTTGATGCCCTTCAGAGCCTTGATCTGTGCGGCGATTTCCTCACGGAGGCGGATAACCTCGTCGTACATATTGCCGCAGCCGCAGTTCAGCTTATCCTGCTCCTTGGCCTTGATGAGGTAGTCAACACCATACAGCGCGATCCGGCGATAGTCGCCCACGATACGGCCGCGGCCATAGGTGTCAGGCAGACCGGTCACCACGTGGGTCTTACGGGCCAGACGCATCTCGGGAGTATAGGCCGCGAACACGGCGTCATTATGAGTGGTCATATACTCGGTAAAGACCTTCTTCAGCTCGGGATCCACCTCATAGCCGTAGGTCTCGGCAGCCTGAACCGCCATCTTGATGCCGCCATAGGGCATGAAGGCACGCTTCAGAGGCTTGTCGGTCTGGATGCCCACGACCTGCTCCAGATCCTTCAGATCCTCGTCAATATAGCCGGGGCCGTAAGCGGTCAGGCCGGAGACCACCTTGGTCTCGCAGTCCAGAACGCCGCCCTTGGCACGCTCTTCCTTCTGCAGCTTCTGAAGAGCGCCCCACAGCTTGTTGGTGGCCTCCGTCGGGTCAGCCAGGAAGGACTCGTCGCCATCATAGGGCTGATAGTTCTTCTGGATGAAGTCACGGACGTTGACCTCTTCCTTCCAGATGCGGCCTTCAAAGCCGTCCCACTGTTTGAAATCACTCATACTTTAACCTCCATCTTTTGACAAACACAGTAACATATGTTAGTTACTACTAACTTTCACAAGATAGTATAACACGCTTTTGGAGAAATGCAAGAGGTTTGTTGTTTTTTTCACAGCGAAAAATCGTCATTCTGAGATATGAACAAATGTATGCATAGAGTGATTCATAATTTGGGGAGATTGCCGATTGCGGTAATCTCCCCATGTTCTTTTAGCGGCTGCCGCCGTTCTTCGCCCTAAACGAGGCGCACTCGGTACAGTCGCTGCTCTTGGGCTGCTCGGCAGTGCAGCCCACCTGAATGGTGCGCAGGGTGCAATACTCCTCCCACTGGTCGTGGTAGGCGCAGGTATCGACAGAACACTGGATACAGCCATTGATCTTTTCCATGTGAAGAACCTCCTTATCGTGGGTGGTATCAGTATGGCACGTACGGCGCAGATTATACTTCGATTAAAACAAGCGGAACGCTCTTGACTTGTCTCCATAGAATGGTATAGTTGAACCAAATCTGATCTGACCAGGAGGAATTTTCCATGGATCTTAGAAACGGAACCATTACCATCGGCGAGCTTGCCAAAAACCCCAGGGCCATCGAGCTGCTCAATCAGTACAGCCCCAATCTCATTCACCATCCCATGGCTTTCGTGGTCAAGGGCTGGACAGTTAATCAGGCGATCGCCTTTGCCCGGAAGCACGGAGCGACAGAGAAGCAGATTCAGACAGCGATCCGGCAGGTGGAGGCGCTGTGACCCACCACTTGAGGGACTCGGTAGAGTGACTTTGCCGCAGCACCTGCCCGGTGAGAACCCAGTCCAGCAGGAATAAAAGCCCCAACGCAGTGATCATCCCCTCTGGCAGTATCACTGCGATTCGGGCTGCCAGCGGCTGGACGAGGAAAATCAGTGGAAAGCTAAGCAGCCCCCATGCCAGAGCAAAGGGTAAGCAAACTCTGCCCTGTATCTGGAGGGGCAGAGCGCTGTAATTCCAAAACGAGACGCCCCAGGCTTTTTCGTAAAACCACGAGAGCAGGTATTCCGCCCCGGTAGCCACCAGCCCGGCGGCGAAAAAAAGGAGCAGCGGCCGGTACTGTACCCACTCCGGCAGCAGTAAAATGCCCACCGCCCCCACGCCGTAGACGGGACAGAGGGGGAGAAAGAGCATACATTTCCGATCCTTTTTCGCCCCGCCGGTGGCCCAAGTGAAGAGCACCTCCAGCGCAAAACCCAGTGCGGAATAAAAGAGAAAATACCAGAGCAGTTCCATAGCGCGCCTCCCATATGCCCTCTATTTTGCCGCAAATAAGACAAATTCATACCGCGACGTCTCCCCCATTTTCATGTAAAACGGCAGGCTGCCAACGTCTTGTCGGAAACGGTCCTCTATGGTAGAATACATGGAGTATCGATAAAGGAGCGATGACGGTGAGTTTTCGGCATCTCATTGATTTCGGCGATTTGAGCCGGCAGGAGTGGGAGGAGATCTACGCCCGTGCCGAGCAGATCATGGACGCCCCGGAAAAATATCTGGACGCCTGCCACGGCAAGCTGGAGGCAAGCCTTTTTTTTGAGCCCTCCACCCGCACCAACTTCTCCTTCCAGACCGCCATGCTCCGGCTGGGCGGCACCACATTTGGCTTTGCCGATCCCAGAAGCTCCTCTACCGCTAAGGGCGAGACTTTAAAGGACACCGTCAAAATGGTCTCTGCCTACTCTGATGTCATCGTCATGCGCAGCCCCAAAGAGGGCGCCGCCAAGGCCGCCAGCCTCTATTCCGAGGTGCCGGTCATCAACGCCGGCGACGGCGGGCATATGCATCCCACCCAAACGATGGCAGACCTCACCACCATTACCCGGCTCCGGGGCAGCGTGGACGGCATCTCCATCGGTCTCTGCGGCGATTTGAAATACGGCCGCACCGTCCATTCTCTCATTAAGGCGCTGGCAAAATTTCACAACATCAGGTTCTACCTCATCAGTCCCCGGGAGCTGGCATTGCCGGAATATATGCGGCTGTTTATGCAGGAGAATCATATGTGGTTCACTGAGGTCACCAATATGGAGCCGGTCCTCCCCATGCTGGACGTACTGTATATGACCCGGATCCAGCGGGAGCGCTTTATTGACCCGTTGGAGTATGAGCGTAACAAGGGCATCTATATTCTCAACCGCCGCAAGCTGGCGCGAGCCAAATCCAAGCTCATGGTGCTCCATCCCCTCCCCCGGGTGGATGAGATTGACGTAGATGTAGACGACGACCCCAGAGCTGCCTACTTTGAGCAGGCTCGGTTCGGTATGTACGCCCGGATGGCGCTTTTGATGGATCTGGCCAATCAGGGGCACAAAAAGCCTGATCCGGTGGATGTCTGCACAAGCCCCGTCTGTACCAACCCCAACTGCATCACCCAGACCGAGGGGAGCTATCTGCCTGCTCTGGTTAAAGTCATGGGCGGCGTGGAGTGCTGTGCCTACTGCGACAAAGAACTCGGATAATTCCAAGAAAAACCTTGACAACCCTGCACCGACATGATAAGATAGTCAAGCTGATAACGGCCTGCGGGTGTAGTTCAATGGCAGAATCCCAGCCTTCCAAGCTGGTCGTGTGGGTTCGATTCCCATCACCCGCTCCACTTATGCGCCTGTAGCTCAGGTGGATAGAGCAACTGCCTTCTAAGCAGTGGGCCAGGGGTTCGAGTCCCTTCAGGCGTAGTTTGGCCGGACTTGAGCGGCTCCGGTGCCTCGCTCTTTTTTACGGCTATGATTCCGTTACAGCAATATGGTGGGTATAGCTCAGTTGGTTAGAGCGCCAGATTGTGGCTCTGGAGGCCGACGGTTCGAATCCGTCTATCCACCTTCCTGCATGGCAGAGAACCAGCCAGAACGGTACCCCGCCGCTTCTGGCTTTTATCACTCTGGCCTGCATCTATGGTGGGATGTCGCCAAGTGGTAAGGCACGGGACTTTGACTCCCGCATCCGTGGGTTCGAGTCCCGCCATCCCAGTATATGACCTGTTAGCTCAGTCGGCAGAGCACCTGCCTTTTAAGCAGGGTGTCCGGGGTTCGAATCCCCGACAGGTCAGAACAGAAAACCCCGAAGCCTCAACGGTTTCGGGGTTTTGCTTTTGGATAAAATTCTATGTGTGTTAGTAACGTGTAAGGCTCTGCGTCAATAGTTGGGGTAGAGCCCTTTTGGATCAGTTTTCTATTACGCTTCGTACAGTTTTTCGCCATATACGCCCTGCTCGATCAGCCTCCGGAAAGACTGAACCACCAGTTCCTTATCCTCCCGGTAGGTGACACCGAACCACTTGTCCTGAGTCTCCAATACCTGAACCGTCACCTCGCCGCTTTTCAGCAGCTTATCGATGACGATGGGCAGCAGGAATTCGTCCTTCAGGGGATCAGTCATGCCGTCCAGAAAGGTCTTAAACTCCCGCGTCAGAATGGGGATCATCCTTCTCGTGAGCCCCCACATATTCATGGAGACATAGCCCTCTCCGTTGATGGGGCGGACTGTTTCCCCCTCTTCCACGCCAACGCCGTCAGCGGTCTTAACGATATTTTTGGTCTCCTTCACCGCCACTAGACGGCCGTTTTCATCCACCTGACAGACGCCTCTGGTGACGCCGCCGTTTTCACTGAGGGTGTTTTTCACGAAGAAACCCGCCATACAGAAGTCAGTGCCCTCCGGCTCGGTCTCCTCCGTCAGAAAATGATAGATCTTGCGGAAAGCCTCCTTGCCGTAGTAGTCGTCGGCATTGATGACGGCAAACGGCTCCTCGATCAGATCCCGGCAAGCCAGTACCGCCTGACCCGTGCCCCAGGGTTTGGTTCTGCCCTCCGGAAAATCGTAGCCCTCCGGCAGATCCCGAAACTCCTGAAAGGCATAGTCCATCTGAACACCTCTGACGGCGCAGATTTCCTCAATGCGGCTGCCGATTGCAGCGCGGAACGCATCCAGAATGTCCCGGCGGATGATAAAAATGATTCTGGTAAAACCGGCCTCAATGGCGTCGTGGATGGAATAGTCCATAATAATCTCGCCGTTTGGCCCCACCGGCTCCAACTGCTTGATGCCGCCGCCGAAGCGGGAGCCAAGTCCCGCCGCCATAAGGACCAGTGCCGCCTGACGGTTTGTCTTGTTTTGTACACTCATGGGAGAATCCTCCTCCTTCATTTGACCATAGGATAACACATTCCACCACATAATACAAGTATTTTCCCTCCCACGAGCTGCGAAGCCGCCTCTCTCCGCTGTCTCCCTGTTGCGGACAGAGAAATGTAGTCCGTCCCTCCTTCGCCCTTGTCAGTCGGAAAAACATTTGTTATAATGTAGTTAATTATAAGATTCTTTTCCTGACTTCGAGGAACTTTCAAATGAAATACGACAAATGGAACATCTACCCCCATCGGCAGACGGCAGCCGAGTCGCTGGTGCGATCGGGTATTCCGCCGCTGGCAGCGCTGGTGCTGTGCGCAAGGGGCTGCGAAACCCCGGAAGCGGCAGCAGCTTTTCTACAGCATGACACTTCCCTGCTCCACGATCCCTTTTTGATGAAGGATATGGATCGGGCCGTAGCCAGAGTGCGTCAGGCCATCGACCAGGGCGAGGTGATCTGCGTCTACGGTGACTACGATGTAGACGGTATCACCTCCACCTGCCTGCTCACCTCTTTTCTGGCGGAGGAGGGCGCCCAGGTGCTGCCTTATGTCCCCAACCGGCTGACAGAGGGCTACTCCCTCAACCCCGCCGCTCTGGAGCAGCTGCGGCAGCAGGGCGTCAGTCTGATCATCACCGTGGACTGCGGCATCACCAACGTGGAGGAGACAACTTGGGCAAAGGACTTGGGCATTGACGTGGTCATCACCGACCACCACGAATGCAAGGAGATTCTGCCGGACGCTGTCGCCGTCGTGAATCCTCACCGACCGGACTGCCCATATCCCTTTGATATGCTGGCGGGGGTGGGCGTCGCTTTCAAGCTGGCGCTGGCACTGACTCCCCCGGAACGGCGGCTGCAGACGATGGCCGCCTACTGCGATTTGGCCGCCATCGGAACCGTGGCCGATGTTATGGAACTGCGGAGCGAGAACCGGGCCATCGTCTCTCTGGGTCTGGAGCGGCTGAACACCCACTGCCGCCCCGGTCTGGAAGCGCTGATTCAAGAGGCCGGACAGGCCAACAAACCCCTTACCGCCGGGAGCATCAGCTTCTCCCTTGCTCCCCGAATCAACGCCGCGGGACGGATGGGCTGCCCGGAGCTGGCAGTGCGTCTGCTGCTGACGGGCGATGAATTGCAGGCGGGCATCTACGCCAAACAGCTCTGCGCTCTCAACCGGGATCGGCAGGCAGTGGAGCTTGCCATTTTTGAGACCTGTCAGGACTATCTGACCCGCAATCCGCAGGCCGCTCAGGGTGCCATCGTGCTGGCCGGTACCAACTGGCATCAGGGCGTGGTGGGCATTGTGGCCTCAAGGCTTGCCGAGCGGTATCAGGTACCCGCCTTTATGATCTGTCTGGAAGACGGCTGCGGCAAGGGCTCCTGCCGCTCCTGGGGACAGTTCAACCTGTTTCAGGCGTTGGAACAGTGCTCCGACCTCTTAGAGGGCTTCGGCGGTCACGATCTGGCGGCGGGCTTCACCATTTCAGAGGATCAGATCCCTGCCTTTCGAACCAAAATGAGCCGGCTGGCCGCCCGCTGGCGGGGAGAGCATCCCTCCGACTCCGCCCTCACGGTGGACGTCCTTCTGCCGGACACCAGCCTCATCACCGAACAGAACGTCCAGTCCCTCTCCATTCTGGAGCCTCACGGCGCCGGAAATCCCAGTCCTATCTTTGCCTTGGAGGATGTCACGGTGGCCGGATTTTCCCGGGTCGGAGGTGGACGCCACACCCGTCTGCAGCTGAGAAAAGGCGGCGCTCTCTTTGACGGCATCTTCTTCTCCACCACTCCGGAGGACGCCCAGCTCTCCCTTGGCGGCAAGCTGGATGTGGCCTTTACTCTGCAAATCAACGATTTTCGGGGGCACCGCACCGTCCAGCTCCAGTTGACAGACTGCAAGCCCAGTCACTCCGTCGCCGTACTGAATCAACAGCTCTACCGGCGTTATCGGGCAGGCTCTCCCCTCTCCCGGTTGGAGCTGGAACAGCTGATCCCAGAACGGCGGGACTTTGTGGCTGTCTGGCGGTATCTCACCAGCATTGCCTCTGACGGTCTGCTGCAGGACTCCCCCACCCGGCTCTCCCAGAAGATCGCCCATCTCAGCGGGCGGAGGGAGGATCTGAGCCGGACGATGGTCTGTCTCGAGGTCTTTCGGGAGCGGGGGCTGATCGAACTTCGGGGCAGCCCCGAAACCATCACCATTACCATTCACAAGACGGATCACAAGGTCGATCTGGAGGCCTCGGAGATCCTGATTCGCCTGCGCCGTCAAAAAACGGACAGAAGCGGAGGTTGACTTTATGGATCCTATTCTGGAAATGTATCAGGCACTGGAGGAAAAGGTGCTGGCCTATAATCCTCATCTGGACTGCCAGCGCCTGAAAAGCGCCTTTCAATACGCCGACAGCCACCACTCCAAGCAGCTGAGGCGGGACGGCACTCCCTATATCACCCACCCCCTGGCCGTAGCCGACATCTTAGCCGATCTCAAGATGGACACCGACTCCCTCATTGCCGCCCTGCTCCACGATTGCATCGAGGACACGGACGCCACCTACGATGAACTGGCCGGTCGCTTCGGCTCTACCGTAGCCGATCTGGTGGAGGGCGTCACCAAGCTGACGAGAGTGCAGTATGTCTCCATGGAAGACAAGCAGATGGAGAACCTGCGAAAGATGCTCATGGCCATGAGCAAGGACATCCGGGTGGTCATCGTAAAGCTCTGCGACCGGCTGCACAATATGCGCACTATGCAGTACCAGTCTCCCAAAAAGCAGCGGGAGAAGAGTCTGGAGACGATGGAAATCTACGCCCCCATTGCCCACCGCCTCGGTATGCAGCGTGTCAAATGGGAGCTGGAGGATCTGTCCCTCAAGTATCTTGACCCGGTGGGCTATAAGGAGATCGAGGATGAGCTGGCCTCCCTCACCTCCCATCAGCAGGAATTTCTGATGAAGATCCAGACCAAGATCCAGGATCGTCTGGCTGAGGAGGGGGTCAAGTGCACCGTCTACTCCCGCATAAAGTCTATCTACTCCGTCTATCGGAAGATCTACACCAAGCAGAAAACCTTCTCCGAGATCTTTGACCTCTACGCCCTCCGGGTCATTGTGGACACGGTGGCGGACTGCTACAAGGTACTGGGCTATATCCACAATATGTTTAATCTGGTCCCGGATCGGTTCAAGGACTATATCTCCACCCCCAAGCCCAATATGTACCAGTCCCTCCACACCACCGTCATCGGCCGTCAGGGCATCCCCTTTGAGGTGCAGATCCGCACCTGGGAGATGCACGAGACCGCCGAATACGGTATTGCCGCCCACTGGAAGTATAAGCAGCAGCCCGGTTCCTCCCAGCCCCTGGGCGGTGAGGACTCCTACGAGTGGGTGCGCCGTCTGCTGGAGAGTCAGGAGAGCTCGGACGCCGAGGAATTCGTCAAGAGCCTGAAGGTGGATCTGTTTGCCGACGAGGTCTTTGTCTTTACCCCTCAAGGCGATGTGGTCAACCTTCCCGCCGGAGCAACCCCCATCGACTTTGCCTATGCCATCCACTCCGCCGTGGGCAACCGGATGGTGGGCGCCAAGGTCAACGGCCGCATTGTCACGCTGGACTCCCAACTCCATAACGGCGACATTGTGGAGATCATGACCTCCAAAAACGCCAGAGGGCCCAGCCGTGACTGGATGAAGATCTGTAAGAGCAACGAAGCCCGCAACAAGATCCGCCAGTGGTTCAAGCGGGAGCGGCGGGACGAGAACATCGCCAACGGACGTGCCGCCTTTGAGTCCGAGCTGAAGCGGGCGGGCTATTCTATTGCCGATCTCACCAACGAGGAAGTCCTACCCCGCATCCTGAAAAAAGCTCGCTACGGCAGTCTGGACGACCTTTACGCCGCCATCGGCTACGGCGGCATCACCTGCGCCAAGGCAGTCACCCGGATCCGGGACGAGCTGATCCGCATCAACCGGGAGGAACGGGATCGTGCGGCCTCCATCCAACAGGAGGAGGGTGACGTCCATATCCTCCATATGACGAATCGGAGCGATCTGGTTCCCCTGCCCCAAAAGAAGGTCACCTACTCCAAAAACGGCATCATTGTAGAGGGACTGGACAACTGCATGGTCAAGTTCGCCAAGTGCTGTACGCCCGTCCCCGGCGACCCCGTCATTGGCTTTGTCACCCGGGGCTACGGTGTCTCTGTCCACCGGCAGGACTGCCCCAACGCAAGTCCCGAACGTCGCATGGCAAGCGAGCAGGGCCGATGGCTGTCCGTCACCTGGGGACAGAGCGAGCAGGAGGGCTACCAGACCAATCTGACCATCTCCGCCAAGGACCGTCAAAATCTCTTTCTCGACGTGGCCGCCGTCCTCTCCGCTGCCAAAGTGCGGGTGGACTCCCTGGTGGCCAAGGGCACGCCTGACGGCTATGCGCTCATCACCGCTCAGGTCATGGTCAAGAATGTGGATGAACTCCATGAGGTCATGCGAAAGCTCCATGGCATCTCCGGCGTCATTGACGTCAAGCGAGCCGGGAATTGAGGGGAAGCGCCATGAGAGCAGTGGTTACCAGAGTTTCCTCCGCCTCCGTCACTGTGGACGGACAGGTCATCGGGCAGATCGGCACGGGCTTTCTCGTCCTCCTGGGCGTGGGTCCCAATGACACCGAACAGGACGCCCTCCGTCTGGCAGACAAGATTTGCCTCTGCCGGGTCTTTGAGGATGAAAACGGCAAAATGAACCGTAATCTGGCCGCCGTTGGCGGTGAACTTCTGGTGGTGAGCCAGTTCACCCTCTACGCCGATCTGAAATCCCGCCGACCCGGATTCTCCCATGCGGCAAAGCCGGATTTGGCAGTCCCCCTGTACGAGCGTTTCATGCAGGCCTGCCGGGAGCTGGGCTTTTCCGTAGAACACGGCGAGTTTGGAGCCGATATGCAGGTGGAATCCGTCAACGATGGGCCTGTGACGCTGGTGTTTGATACGGAAAAAATGTAAGCCCTCATTTCCCCCCAAAAACGCACCAATCCCCCGGAACCGAAGGTTCCGGGGGATATATTTATGCAGGAACGAAATTCATCCCTCATCCATAATGAGACCGTAATCGCCGTCCTCACGGGCATAGACCACAGCGAACAGGCCGCGATCATCGGCATTGCGGAAGGCAAAGAAGCTGTGACCGAGCAGATTCATCTGCATGATTGCCTCTTCCACGCTCATGGGCTTGAGGGTAAAACGCTTGGAGCGGACAACCTGAATCTGCTCCTCCGGCACCTCCGGGACATGCTCAGTCTCACCGGCAGATAGATCCGGGACAAAGGCGTCCTTCCTCAGCTGTTTCGCAAGCCGGGTCTTATTCTTGCGAATCTGACCCTCAATGGTGTTGACCGCAGCGTCAATGGCAGAATACATAGAGTCGGAATAGGACTCGGCACGGAAAATTGAAGCCCCGGTACGGACAGTCACTTCCACTTTTACCTGGTTCCGTTTCTTTTCCTGGAAACGGACAAGCGCCTCGGCATCCTCGTGAAAGTACCGGTCCAGCTTGCCGACCTTTTTCTCGGCGTAGTCTAAGACTTTTTTGGGCTGAGGTGCTTTTCTGTCGATCAACGTGAACTTCATGTAATTCAGCTCCTTCCTGGGTACAAGAAAGGGTCGTTCCTTTCTATGCGCCTATTATAGCACATTTGCCAAAAATAGAAAGCACTATTCAGAAAGTTTTTGTAAAATTTTTGTATCCAAGCTGTGTCACAGAACTGCCGTGGCATGGCGGGTCACATGGCAGTTGATATTCACGGCGCAGGGCAGCCCGGCGATGTGGGTGGGGCTTGCCAGGACGCTGACCTTCAGCGCCGTCACCCGGCCGCCCAGACCCTGAGGGCCAATGCCAAGCTTATTGACCTTCTCCAAAATGCTGTGTTCCATTTCGGCGTAGTAGGGGTCCGGGTTGTCCTCATCCAGCGGGCGGAGCAGGGCACGTTTGGCCAGGATGGCAGAATACTCAAAGTCGCCGCCGAGACCCACTCCCACCACGATCGGCGGGCAGGGATTGGAGCCGGCTCGGGAGACCGCCTGCACGATGTTGTCCTCCACCTGTTCTCTTGTGACAGAGGGCTTCATCATGGTGAGACTTGCCATATTCTCGCTGCCAAAGCCCTTGGGTGCCACGGTGATGGCCAGTCTGTCTCCCTCCACCAGACGGAGGTGGAGGACGGCGGGGGTATTGTCGTTGGTGTTCACCCGGCGGAGGGGGTCTTTCACCACGCTGCACCGGAGAAAGCCTTCAGTATAGCCTTTCGAAACGCCCTCGTTGACGGCGTCAGAAAGAAGTCCGCCGGTGATATGGGCATCCTGACCCAGATCGCAAAACACCACCGCCATGCCGGTATCCTGACAGATGGGCAGGTGCTTTTCATCGGCAAAGGTGTAATTCTCCACCAGATCGCCCAAAATGGACTGTCCCACCGGGGAGGTCTCGGTCTCTCTTGCCCGCTCAATGGCGCAGCGGACGTCCTGTGGCAGGTAACAGTTCGCCTCAATGCACAGATCCCGGACGGTCTGCACGATCTGTTCATAGGAAATCTCTCTCATGGCAGTTCCTCCTCAAAGTCTGACCGGGCAGGGCTTTCTGCCCCGGAAAACGGTGATATAACGGAATCCTTTGGATCGAATCAGGTCATAGGCCTGCCCCAGCCCAACGCCCACATCTTCGCTCCGATGGGCATCACAGCCAACCGTGACCAGCTCGCCGCCCAAGTCCCGATAGCGTTCCAACAGCCAGCCGTACTCCGGCATAATATGGACGTTCTTGCCGGAATTGACCTCCAGCGCCTTGCCGTTTTGTATCAGCATGCAGAGTATTTCCACGATCCGCTCCTCATAGCGTTTCAGCGTCACCGGCTGGCCGTCTCTTTGGGCAATATAGCGCAGCGGATACGGGAGATGGGCAAGGGAGTCGAAGTTACCCCATTCCACCAGCCGTTCCTCCTGTGTGAAGTAGTCATCCAACCAGACATAGCTCAGCTCCGGGGAGTCAAATTTCACATAGTAGTAGTCCGACCATCCCAATTCCTGCCCGGAGTTGTGGATGGAGCCTAAGACAAAGTCCAATCCCGGCTCCTCCAGCGCTCTGGCAGCGGCAGAAAAGTTAGCTGGGGCATTGCCCAGCTCCAGGCCATAGAGCAGTTCGATGGAATTGCCCAGTGCCTTGACGGCCTCCTGATGTTCCCTGCGGACAGGTGTCCAGTCGTAGACCGGGACAAATTCGTTTTTCTCGTTCACCACGTCGTAGTGGTCGGTAAAGCAGATTGTCCGGATGCCCCGGTCTCTGGCGGCAAGGGCCATCTCTGTTCTGCTGTTGTGTCCGTCAAAGGAGACAGTGGAGTGAAGGTGTATGTCGGCGGGCAGCATAAAATCACCTGTCCTTGTAAAATTCTCCCTCTATTGTACTTGCTTTGTCCATCAATGTCAAAGAAAAGCGGCAGTCAGATTTTCCCCATCTGCCCCCTTGACACTCATGAGTACGATAAGTATAATTAGTTATACAAGTCATACTAAACTCACTATTCACACCAAAGGAGGTATTCCCATGGGCGCACCCAAGGGCAAGTACGCATGGACGGCGACCGTCGGTGAAAAGGGGCAGATCGTCATCCCCAAGCAGGCGAGAGAGCTGTTTGACATCCACCCCGGAGACACCATTATTCTCTTAGGAGACATCAAAAAGGGCATTGCCATCCCACCCAAATCTGCATTTACCGACTTCATGTCAAAAGTGATGGACATTGAGGAGGAAGAAAAATGAGAAAGGCTTATCTGGACAACATCCGCTGGGGTACGGTACTGCTGGTGGTGGCCTATCATGTACTCTACATATTTAACGCCTCCGGCGTTCCGGGCGGCATCGGCGGCTTTTCCGACGTCCAGTATCAGGATGCCCCGATGTATTTTGTCTACCCCTGGTTCATGGTGCTGCTCTTTGTGGTAGCCGGCATGAGTTCCCGCTACGCACTGGGAAAACTGACCCATAAGGATTTCATCAGTGCCCGCACCCGCAAGCTGCTGGTGCCCTCCACCATCGGCCTCTTTGTACTTCAGTGGCTGGTGGGCTATTTCAATATGGCCGCCGGCGGCGCCTTTGCGCAGATGGGTGATGTCCCCGGCTCCATCAAATACCTCATTATGGTGGTCTCCGGCATCGGCCCCCTCTGGTTTGTTCAGATGCTGTGGCTATACTCCCTGCTGCTGGTGGTGCTGCGAAAGCTGGACAAGAGAGATAAGTTTTATGACCTCTGCGGCAGAGCCTTCGGTGGAAAGTGGGGCATCGTGTTCCTGCTGCTCCTCGCTCTCCTGGTCTGGGGTGCCGCTCAGATCGGCAACGTTCCGGTCATTACGGTCTACCGCTTTGGCATCTACGGCGTTGCCTTCCTGTTGGGATATTTCGTTCTCTCCCATGACGGAGTGCAGGAGACGCTGGAAACATTTGCGCTCCCCCTCGGTATCGCCGCCCTTGCCCTCGGCATCGGATATGTCATCTGCTACTTTGGGCAGAACTACACCGACGCCCCCAGTTTGCAGAATCTGTTCACCAACCTCTACCTCTGGGTCGCCATCCTCGCCATTCTGGGCTGTGGCAAAAAATGGCTGAACGGAACCTCCAAGTTTTCCGCTTACATGACAAAGGCCAGCTTTGGTATCTACATCACCCACTATCTGCCCCTCATCGCCTCCGCCTACCTGCTCAAGACTTACACCTCCCTCCCTGTCCCTGCGATCTATCTCATCACGGCAATTTGCACCTTTGGCGGCAGCATCCTGCTCTATGAGGTCATCCGGCGGATCCCCGTCCTGCGGTACTGCGTGCTGGGGATTCGGAAAGAGGGCTGACTTTTCTTGCGTTCCCACGCATTGCGTGGTAGAATAAGGTCAGATAAACGATTGGGAGGCTGACCCTATGCTCAATGTCAAGCTGATCGCCCACACTCCCGACCCGGAGCGTGTCGTCGCCGCCGCCGCACGGCTGTGCTATTCCGCCGTGGGGGTGGACACCCTCTTGGAGAAATCCACCCCGGAAAAGGACGCCAAATTTGTCCAGATGCTGGCCAGCTTCGGTCACGACAGTCCCATTGAGCACGCCTCCTTCACCTTCGGAATTGAGGGGGTCTCCCGGGCATTGCTTGCCCAGATCACCCGGCACCGGCTGGCCTCCTTCTCCGTCCAGAGCCAGCGGTATGTCCGTCTGGACGACTTTCAGTTTGTGATCCCCCCCGAGGTAGAGGCGGATCCCGCCTCCAAAGCCGCCTTCCTCAGGGCCATGGAGGAGGAGGGGCAGCACTACCTGAACATTGCCGCCGCATTGCAGGAAAAGCACAAGGCGGATTTTCTTGCCCAGGGTCTGGACGAGAAAGAGGCGACCAAAAAGGCGGAGAAGCTGGCCAACGAGGACGCCCGCTTTGTCCTTCCCAATGCCTGCGAGACGAAGATGGTGGTCACGATGAACGCCCGCAGCCTCCAGAATTTCTTCCGGCTCCGCTGCTGCAACCGAGCTCAGTGGGAGATCCGCGCGTTGGCTGAGGAGATGTACAAGCTGGTCTACCCCATCGCCCCCAATCTGTTCGCCAAGGCCGGCCCCGGCTGCGTCGCCGGCAGCTGCACCGAGGGAAAGATGACCTGCGGCAAGGCGGCGGAGGTGCGTGCCCACTATCAGGCGATCAAGGCGCAGGCCCTCGGGCAGGAGTGAGCCGATGAACATTCAGATCTTCGGTAAGAGCAAGTGCTTTGACACGAAAAAGGCCCAGCGTTACTTTAAGGAGCGGCGGGTGAAGTTCCAGAATATTGACCTGCTCCGCTACGGCATGAGCAAGGGGGAGCTGACTGCCGTGGTTCGTGCCGTGGGCATTGACAATCTCATCGATCCCAAGCACCCGGACGCCGCCATGCTCTCCTATCTCGCCATGGACAGCCAGAAATTGGAGCACCTTTTAGACGACCCCAGCCTCTTGAAAACCCCCATCGTCCGCAACGGCAAGCAGGCCACGGCGGGGTATTGTCCCGAGGTCTGGAAAATCTGGGAGTAAAGCATAACGACGCATGACACAGATCTGCCCTCCGGCATTTGCCGGAGGGCGGCTTCTTTTTTATCCCCTGTCCACATAGACTTGCTTTGGACTTTTCTCCAAGGGGATGATCATATGGACGACCGGCAGAACTCTCTGACCCGCTCCACCCTGCTGCTGACGGCGGTGGGGCTGGTGGCGCAGCTCCTTGCCTTTTTCTATCGGGTGTGTCTCTCCCGGCTGGTGGGGGCGGAGACCATGGGGCTATACCAACTCATTATGCCGGTCTATTCCATCTTTCTCTCCATCGCCGTCACGGGACTGACGGTGGCAATTTCCTCCCTGACCGCCAATTACTACGCTCTGGAACAGCGCTCCACCGTTCGTCGACTGCTCTATCTGGGGCTTCGGGGACTGATTCTCCTGTGGATGCCGCTGGCCATGGCCGTCGTCCTGTTCAGTGCGCCGATTGCCTCGCTCATTCTGGGCGATGAGCGCACCCGGCTGGGGCTGGTACTGCTGCTCCCGGTGCTGCTGCTGACCGGAGTGGAAAATCTCACCAAGCACCACTTTTACGGGATGGGAGAGATGCGTCTCCCTGCGGCGGTAGAGCTGGGAGAGCAGTTTGTACGCACCGCTGCCGTGCTGGGACTGGTCTGGTTCTTTTTGCCGGAGGATTCCACCGTCACCGTGGGGCTGATCGTCTCAGGTATGCTGGTCAGTGAGGTGTTCTCCTCCTTTTCCCTGACCATTTTGCGAAAACGTCGGGAAAAGAGTCGCCCCCGTGACCGGGAGCCCTCCCCCTCCTCCTCCGCTTTGGTGGGGCAGATGGCGAGGGTGGCCATTCCCGTAGCTGCCACCGCTCTCTTGGGAAATCTGATGGCGTCTGCCAACTCGATTCTCATCCCCCGCAAGCTGATGGCAGTCGGCCTGACGGAGGCGGAAGCCATGAGCAAATTCGGCGTGGTCTTTGGTATGACGGTGCCGCTGCTCGGACTGCCATCTGCCTTTATCAGCGCCTTGTGTCTCGCCATTGTACCCCGGCTCAGTCAGTGTCAGGCCATGAAAAAAGAGCGGGAGTGCCGGGAGAAGATCTCCAAAGCACTTCTCGCCGCTTCGGTCATTGTCCTGCCCGCCACCGCCTTGCTGGTGACATTGGGGCCGGATCTGGGGGAACTGCTGTTTCAGAACGACGCCGTGGGAGATTATCTGCTGCCGCTTGCGGTCGGCGTGGTGCTGGGGAACTATGAGTCCGTATTGGCCTCTGTTCTCAACGGCATCGGGCGGCAGCTGTGGTCGGCTGTGGTCAGTCTCCTCTGCGGGGCGCTTCAGCTCCTTTTCACCATCACCGGCCAAGGGCTGGACGGTTTTCTTACGGGTTTGGTCGTGACCTCGGCGCTAGGAGTGCTGCTTCGGTATCTGCTGGTGGCTCATTGGACCGGTCTGCGACTCAATTTCTTCCAAACCTTCTCCGCCCCCGCCTTAGGTTCGCTGCTCTCCGGGCTGTGTGTCCGGCTGCTCTATCTGGCGATGGGATACCAGAACTGCCCCATGCTGGTAACGCTGTGCTTTTGTACCGCCGTGGGTCTGTTCCTCTACTTCGTCACCCTCTGGATGATGGATGTCAATCCCCTGCGACTGTTCCATCTCACTGGCCGGTAATTGCTTTTCTCAGCTCGCTCCACCACTCCACGCACTGAAAACGGATCACATATTCCGTGCTGTCCTGTGTAATGAGACCAATCTCATCCTCGTTGAGTCCCAGTGAGGCAGGCTCTGTCTCCTCCACGCCCACCGTGCAGAGAGGCGGGTAGACCACGCACCACCAGTTATGCCCCTCGGCCTTGCCGATCTCCACCCGCAGCGCCCGATACTCCCCGGCGGGCAGGGAGAAATCTGTGTATTCTCTCGTAGGGAAATAGCAGGTGGTCAGCTCGGTATGGACGGTGTAAGGGTACCCCGCCTCGTCCACCACCGCCTGCCCGGCGGCGTTAATGTCAGAGAGGTGGTCGGCAATCACCTGTTCTGCCGCCCCACGATCAGCCGCACCGCTGAGCAGCGGCTCCGTCTCTGCCAGTACGGCGTCCCGAACCTCCAATTTTAGCGCCTGATCCTCGTCACTGTCCGAATTTGCCAGCACGTGGAGACGAACCACCTGACCGGCCAGCTGCCGCTGGTCTCTGCTGCCAACGGCAAGACAGAACAGCAGCGCCGCCGTCATCAGCATCAGTGTCAGCTCCCATGGGCGCAGTTTCATATCCCATTTGTGCATCAAAAAACACCGTCCTCTGTGGAAATCTTACTTTCCTACAGTATAGACGGTGTCTTTTCCGTTTAAACAGGAATGGTCACAAAGGTGTCGGCGTAGTTCCGCTTCAGCTCCTCCGCTGCCGCCTGCGCAGCAAATTTTTCCCGAAAGATGCCAAATACAGTAGGGCCACTGCCGGACATACAGGCGCCCAGAGCGCCCTTCTGGATCATGGTATTTTTGATCTCCTCCACCGTCTGGCGGCGTTTCGGGGGCAGCGCCTGCTCAAAGACGTTGAACATCCGCATAGAAACTCCGTGGAGATCCCTTCTCTCCAGCGCCTCCATCAGCCCCGCCGTATCCGGCCGGCAGCGGAGCCTGACCCCATCGATGGCCCGAAACAACTCGGGAGTAGAGATGGGAAACGGTGGCTTGCACAGCACGATAAAACAGGGTTCCAGCGGCGTCAGGGGATCTAAAATCTCTCCTCTCCCCCGAGCCAGAGCGGTGCCGCCCAGCACGCAGTAGGGGACGTCGGAGCCGACCTCCTCTCCGATCCTGGCCAGCTCGGTCCGGGTCAGGCCGGTCTGCATCAGTTGATTCAGGCCACGAAGGACCGCAGCTCCGTCGCTGCTGCCGCCTGCCGTTCCGGCGCAGACAGGAATGTGCTTATCAATGCGGATGGAGAGCCGCTCTATCTCTGCGCTCCTCCCGGTATGCCGGGCAAAGGCACGGGCTGCCATGACGGCGATATTCTTCTCGTCCACCGGAAGAAAACCCAAATTGGCGGAGAGGGTCAGCCGCCTTGTCTCCCCCAGGGTCAGCGTCACATTGTCACAGAGGCTTACCGACTGCATCACCATTTTGAGGTCATGGTAGCCGCTCTCCTGCCGTCCCAGCACGTCCAGCGACAGATTGATCTTGGCATAGGCGGGTTCCGTCAGCCGCTTCATTTGATCCTCCGGGCTTCCAGATAGAACCGTTTGTCGTGCGCCTCGCCCATGGAGAAGGTCTTGCGGGGCAGGACGCCGTCAAAGATCACCGTCTTAAACAGCTCGTCCTTGCCCATGGGTTCCAGCAGAAATCCGATGTTGCCGCTCTGAGTGCCCAGTTCACGGGTGATATCCTCTCCGTGGATATAGTCCACCGTGCCGCCCGCAACCGGCAGGTAGCCGTCCAAAAATGTTTGAAGGGTACCCACTGCCAGCTGGCTGGGCGCATCGGGAACAGTAATGACGTCCTCTTCGCCCTCCATCACATAGCGGATGGTCTGACCCTCGCCCTCGCCCAGATGGGCGCCGGGGTAGTAGGCCAACAGCGCCTTGATCAACTTATGCCCATCCACGCCGAAGCAGACCCGGTGGATAGCCTCAAACTCCAGCGATTCCTCATGGAGATTGCCCAGTTCCACCAGCGCGTACCGGGCAAAGGCAGCCTCAGGCGTCCCCTTCTTCTCCTCATAGGCGGCTTTTGCCGAAGCAAGAGAGTGGTTGCCATCGCCGATGGCAAAGAGCAGCGGGGCCTTGCCAGGCGCGTCATACTTCCCCTCAAAGACCACAGGATCCGCCAGTTCAGCCAGTCCCCGGGCAATTTCTTCGGTCTGCTTCTCAGTCAGGCGGTAGCCGGTGATATGGCCGCCCCGCTCCATGAGGTCAAAGTCATAGACCTGCTCCATCGCCTCTGTCTCAAGGGTCAGCGGCTCAATGATGCTGCAGTCCGGATCGTCCAGCAGCATCAGCACATGGGGCAGCTCCAGCACGGCGTTGCGGCGGACCGCCACTCTTGGCGGAATGCGGGAGAGGACAGTCCCCTCCGTGGCTCGGATAAGGGCGGAGCTTCCCGGGGTGTAGTCGTATTGCTCCAAGTCCACCATGCCCACAATGCCTCGGCGGAGCGTTCCGTTGTCCAGCCAGCGCTCCACATAGACCAGGCTGTTTTCCAGCAGACGGAACCGGCCGTCTGCCAGATAATCCTCCATGGCGTGGTTGATCTCTTTGATCTTCTCCTCCTTGTCAGGCCGATTCAAATGGCTTTCGGGAAAGACCAGATGGAGGGTGGAGGGTGCGTCCCCCACATAGTCCGCCACCCGCTCCCAATACTCCGGCTGAGAGGTGTACTGGTCACAGGCCACCACGCTCCACTTGGAGAGGTCGCAGTTCTGAGGGATGAGGATATCTGCCGGGGCAAAGCCCAGCCGTTCAAACAGGGGATTCATAGGAGTTCTCCTTTTTATCTGTGCTTGATAAAATGCTCCATCCGTTCCAGCGCAGTCGCCAACTCCTGCATGGAGGCGGCGTAGCAGCAGCGGACAAAGCCCTCGCCGCCGGGTCCAAAAGCGGAGCCGGGGATGACGGCCACCTGCTCGGCGAGCAGGAATTTTTCGCAGAAATTGTCCGAGTCCAGTCCGGAGGATTTGATACAGGGAAACATATAGAAGGCACCCTTTGGCTCAAAGCACTCCAGTCCGATGTCTCGAAAGCCCTGTAGCAGGAATTGACGACGTCCGTCGTACTCCTTCTTCATGTCCTCAATGTCCTCGTCACCGTTTTTCATGGCCTCGATCGCGGCATACTGGCTGGTCGTGGGAGCGGACATAATGCCATATTGGTGCAGCTTGATCATGCTGCCGATCAGCTCCTTGGGGGCGCAGAGATAGCCCATCCGCCAGCCCGTCATGGAAAACGCCTTGGAAAAGCCGTTGACCACAAAGGTGCGCTCCCGCATACCGGGGATATTGGCGATAGAGACGTGGTGCAGTCCGCCGTAGGTCAGCTCTGCATAAATCTCGTCGGAGATGACCATAATTTCGGTTCCTTCCAGCACTTGGGCAATGGCTTCCAGATCCGCCTTTTCCATAATGCCGCCGGTGGGGTTACAGGGATAGGGCAGCACCAGCGCCTTGGTGCGGGGGGTGATGGCGTTTTTCAGCTGTTCCGCCGTCAGGCGGAACGCATCCTCCGCCTTCGTCTCCACATAGACCGGCACACCCATGGACATGGAGACCAGCGGCCCGTAGCAGACAAAGGAGGGCGTGGGGATGATGACCTCATCTCCCGGTTCCAGAATACAGCGGAGTGCCAAGTCCAAGCCTTCACTGCCGCCGACGGTCACCAGAATCTCGTTCCGAGGGTCATAGCGCAGATCAAACCGGCGCTGTAAGTAGCGGGCGATCTGCCGGCGAAGCTCGGAAAAGCCGGCGTTGGGCGAATACTTGGTAAAGCCCTTTTCCAGTGAATAGATGCCCGCATCCCGGATATGCCACGGGGTGGGGAAATCCGGCTCTCCGATCCCCAGCGAGATGGCATCCGGCATATCCTCCAGCAGATCGAAGAACTTCCGAATGCCGGAGGGCGGCACAGCGGAGATACGGCTGTTGAGCACTTTAGAATAGTCGATCATACGAACACGAACCCTTCTTCCTGCTTTTCCCGCTTCTTGAAGATCAAGTGGCTCTCCTTATACTTCTTGAGAATGAAGTGGGTAGCAGTCGACTTGACGGCGTCGATGGTGGAGAGCTTCTGAGAGACGAAGCGTGCCACCTCCTGCAGGGTGCGGCCGGAGATGATAACAGTCATATCAAAATCTCCGCTCATCAGGTAGCAGGATTCTACCTCCTCGTACTGGTAGATCCGCTCCGCCACCCGGTCAAAGCCGTTGTCCCGCTGGGGCTCGACCTTCACCTCAATCAAAGCGGTCACGGCCTCCCGATCGGTGGCGTCCCAGTCTATGACGGCCTTATAGCCCTGAATGACACCTTTTTTCTCATAGTCCCGAATGGCCTCCTCCACCCGTTCCACGGAAGTACCGACCATTGCGGCAAGCTGCTTTTTGGACAGGGTGCAGTCGCCCTCCAGCAGTTGAAGCAGATTATCCATAGATGTTCCTCCTGTATCAGACAGCGCATATTGCGGAAATTATTGATATTATACCTTGTTCCTTTCGCAAATACAAGGGCAGAAGCCACGACCGGAGCCATCAAAATCGGTGGCTCCGGTCGGAATGTATCTTTGATTGTTTGGGACTCACTCACACCCGGCGGACAGCCAGAATCGGCTTGTAGTACACCGACATATAACCGATGCCTCTGCCCGTACCGATGGCGCTGAGCAACTGGCCGTTACCGGCATAGAAGCCCACATGGCCGGAATAGCAGACGATGTCGCCCACCTGCATATTCTCCACGCTGACTGCCTTACCAAAGCTGCGGAAACCGCCGGAAGTCAACCGTCCGGACATCAGCCCATAGTGACGAAGCACCGCAGAGACAAAGCCGGAACAGTCCGCACCGGTCTCCAGACTGGTGCCTCCCCAGACATAGGGAAGGGTGCCGACATACTGAGTGGCGTAGCTCACAAGCGTGGCCCCGCTGAAGCTGGCAGTGGGATTTTTGCCGCTGTCAACAGGTGTCTGTACCGGCTCCGGATCCTTGGTCGGTTCTGGCTTCTGAGCGGGCTCGGGCTCCTGAGTGGATTCCGGTTCCTGGGTGGGTTCGGGCTCCTGAGTGGATTCCGGTTCCTGGGTGGGTTCGGGCTCCTGAGTTGGCTCAGCCTCCTGGGTGGGTTCCGGTTCCTGATTCGGCTCCTCGGCAGGTTCAGACTGCTGAGTCTCTTCCTCCTGACGCCGGCGCTCCTCTTCCTCCTGACGCTTACGCTCTTCTTCCTGGCGCTTACGCTCTTCCTCTTCCTTGCGGCGCTGCTCTTCCAACGCCTTCTGTGCCTGCTCGGCGGCGTACTGCGCCTCAGCATCGGAGATCTGGCCCACCAGTTCCTCCTGCTGGGCCGAGAGTGCAGCAATCTGGTCGGCATACAGATCCTCGTTGGCGAGCACCTCATCCAAAATCGCCTGCTCTTCTTCGGCAGCCTGCTCCTGCTCGGCACGCTCCTGCTCCAACTGATCCCGTGCTTCCTGCTGCTCGGCCTGCTCCTCCTCCAGCTTCTGCTCTGCCGTGTCTACGGCGAGTCGGGCGGCCTCCAGATTGTCCATCATGTCGTTATCGTACTTCATGACATCATTGACAAAGCTGAACCGATCCAGCAAATCAGAGAAGCTGGATGCCTGGAACATAATCTCCCAATAGGAGACCTGTCCCTCCTCTTCCATGGCTCGTACCCGCTCCAAAAAGCGTTCGTAGTAGATCTCCTCATCGGCCTGCGCCTGAGCCAGTTCATCTTTTGTCTGGGCAATGAGCGTGTCGTAATCGTCAATGATATCCTGGGTGGCGTTGATCTGGTCAGACAGCAGCCCGATCTCCTCCTCAATGGCGGCAAGGCGCTCCATAGCGGAGTTTTCCTGCTCTGCCAGATCGTCCAGCACCTTCTGCGCCTCGCTTTGCTGCGTAGCAAGGCTCCGCTTTTGCTGCTTCAGGGCGTCAATGTCCTCCTGCGTGATGGCGTGGGAATAGAGAAACATATTGGACACCAGCGGGAGGATCATCAGAAGTGCCATTGAAAGGGCAATGACGGCGACAAAAATCCGCCTGGCGTCCCATTTGGTTTTCCGTTCAGAACGATTGGTCTTTTGCTCTGCCATGCTGAATCCTCCTATGTCAAACTCTCAGGAATTTACGGATGGTGATCAGGCTGCCCAGCACACCGACGATGAGGCCAATGCTGCCGAAGCAGACCATCAGGGGCAGGACAAGATCTTCAAAGTGAATGATGTTAATAAGCTGGACGTGGCTGTATACATTGACTGCCTGCATCAGCAGCTGATATACGCCCCACTGCACCAAGGTCGCCAGAATGGCGCTGCCCAGACCCAGCAGGATGCCCTCCACCACGAAAGGCCAGCGGACAAAAGCATTCGTCGCACCCACCATCTTCATAATGGCGATCTCCCCCTCACGGCCGGAGGTGGCCAGCTTGATGGCGTTGGAGATAATAAAGAAGGAAACCACAACCAGCACCACGACCATGATGAGCGCAATGACGACAGTGACATTGCGCAGCGTGACAAAGCCGTTTGCCACATCCAGCGCAGCAGAAATTTTGGCAATACCCTCCACTGCCCGCACCTGGCTGATGGTATCCGGCAGCTGGGAGATGTCTGTCACCTGAATGCTGAATCTTCCCCGCAGGACGGAAGCCGGCAGGTCGGCGTAAAGGCTGTCGTCCTCCACTTCGCCCACATAGTCCGCCAGTGCCTCTTCTCTTGTAATGTACCGATAAGAGGCCACATTTTCAATGGCGCCAATCTGAGCGCCCAGCTGAGCACCCTCTTCGTCTGTATAGCTGTCGTCCACGTAGGCCAGAAATTCATTTTCCGCCATCAGCGCATTGAGATTATGCTCCAAATTCATCGCAAGGAGGACGAAGCTGCCCATAATGACAAGACAGGAGGCCATAATGGTGATGGCAGCGAAGGTCATAAAGCCGTGGCTGCCTGCGCCATGGAAGCCTTCTTTGATGTAATAACCGAAATTAAATCGTCTCATAATCGTACAAACCATTCTCCATATCGCTGGTGACAAGACCCTTGTCAATGCTGATGACCCGTTTGTTAAAGCAGTTGACCAGGTCACGCTCGTGGGTAACCACCAGCATCGTCGTCCCCAGCTGATTGATCTTTTCCAGCAGGCACATCAGTTCATAAGACCGCTCCGGGTCCAGATTTCCGGTTGGCTCGTCCGCAATGATGGTCTTGGGGTTATTCACCAGCGCCCGGGCAATGGCGACACGCTGCTGCTCGCCGCCGGAGATTTCATTGGGATAACAATCGGCCTTTTCCGACAATCCGACCAAATCCAGAACGTAGGGGATGCGCTCTTTAATGACCTTGTTGGGGCTGCCCACCACACGCATGGCAAACTCCAGATTGCCCCGGACCGTCCGATTCTCAATGAGACGGAAATCCTGAAACACGATGCCCAGCGTACGGCGCAGGTAGGGCACCTTCCGTTTTCTCAGCTTTGCAAGGTCGTAGTCCCCCACCAGAATGCCGCCGGAGGTCATCCGCTCCTCCGCAGTGATCAGCTTGATGATGGTAGACTTGCCCGACCCGGAAGGGCCAACCAGAAAGACGAACTCGCCGTCCTCAATGACAAACGAAATGTCGTGGAGCGCATGGGTCAGGTTGCTCTCGTATATCTTTTTCACATGGTTAAATTGGATCATAATATGCTCCCAGCCGTTTCCGCGCTTGCATGAATTTTGCTGAAACCCATTATATCTCCTTCTGTAACTTATGTCAATCTCTGTTCACAGAATATTAAGAATCGAAAAGAAAAGTCTCCGTTTTTATCGCAAGTTGAGACTTTTCCGTGATTAATTTCGTTAACAAATATTTACAATTTACGACTTGATGCCACGGGAGCGCAGATACTGCTTGACCATGAGGGCAACCTTGAAGGTGATGGCGTCGTCAAACTCCCGCAGGTCAAGGCCGGTGAGCTTTTTAATTTTCTCCAAACGGTAGACCAGTGTGTTCCGGTGGACGAAGAGTTTACGTGCTGTTTCGGAGACATTCAGGTTGTTTTCGAAAAACTTGTTGATGGTAAACAGAGTCTCCTGATCCAGCGCGTCAATGGGGTTCTTCTTAAAGACCTCCTGCAGGAACATCTCGCACAGCGTAGTGGGGAGCTGATAGATGAGTCGCCCGATACCGAGATTATCATAGTTGACGATAGAACGCTCATTGTCAAACACCTTGCCCACGTCAATGGCCATCTGAGCCTCCTTATAGGCCCGAGCCAGATCACGGATATGCCCCACCACCGTGCCGATGCCGATGACCACCTTGACCTTCAACTCGCTCTCCATGGCGGTGGAGATTTGCTTTGCCATGTGGATCAGTTCTTTGCCGGTGGCACCCTCCTGCACCTGTTTGATGAGCACTACGTCGGTATCGTTGATAGACACGACGAAATCGCTCTGGCGGTCGGGAAAAATGGACTGGATGGTGTCCACCACTGCCAGATCGGTGATCCCAACCTGACGAACCAGAAATACCGCCCGATAGGCTTCGGTGGCAAAGTGAAGTTCCTTGGCACGGACGTAGATGTCGCCCAGCATGATATTATCGGAAATGATATTCTTTACAAAGGTGGCCTTGTCGTGCTTTTCCTCATAGTAGGCCTTGGCCCCGTTGAGGGCAACCGCCGCCATAGAGCAGATCAGCTTCGCCTGATCGTCCTCGCCGCTGACAAAAACAGCGTAGTCAAACTGTGCACTCCAGCCGCTGAGGGGCTTGAAGGTCTTGCCGTTTGACACCGCCACCTCGTCTCTGGCGCCGTTGATGGCCTGTACCACTCCGGACCAGTTCTCCCCGATGCAGGGCAGGTCATTACAGGCAATGACGATGCCATCCTCATCAATGACGCCAATGACCCGATCGGTACTCTCCTTCATTTGAAGGACAACACTTTGGAACATTCGGTTCGACATAGATTTCCTCTCTTTCCTGGAGTCGCTCCATCAACACGCACTTTTTTGCATTTCGTTTCGTAAACACATTTATTATACCGTTTGAGTCGGTAAATTTCAATAGGCTGGAGGAATTATTTTGTACACTTCGACGAATGCTGTCCGTTTATGACTACCGCCTGTCGGAGTTGGTCTATTTCCGTCGCCGTCAGCATCCGCACTACCCCCTCAGAGAGCGTTTCATCCAGCGCAAGCGGACCCATTTTCACACGTTTCAGCGCTGTTACAGGAAGATTCCGACTTGCCAACATCCGTTTCACCTGATGGAACTTCCCCTCCCGCACTGTCACCCGGCAAAGTCCCTGCTCCAGCAGTTCCAGCCCCGCAGGGAGACATCTTGTGCCGTCTCCCAGTACAAGCCCCCGGGCAAAGGCGGCGCAGTCCTCCTCTGTCCCTGTGCCGTCCACCCATGCCAGATAGATTTTATCCACGTGGCGCTTCGGCGAGAGCAGGTGATGCGCCAACGCCCCGTCGTCTGTGATGAGGAGCAGTCCGGTGGTGTCCTTGTCCAGCCGCCCCACCGGGGCAAGGCCGGGTTTCCGCAGCTCGTCTGGGATCAGATCCATCACCGTAGGGGCGCTGCGATCCTCGGTTGCAGTCAGATATCCCGCCGGCTTATTCAGCATCAGGTAGCTGTGCGCCGACCAGATCAGCGGCACGCCGTTTACTGTAATTGAGACTGCTTCCGGGTCCAGCTTCTCCTCCGGTTTGCGGAGGGACACCCCGTCAATCAACACAGTGCCCTGCCGGATCAGCACACCGGCCTCCTTCCGGGTCCAGCGGCCGGTGTCCGAGAGCAGCTTGTCCAGCCGCAGCCTCTTTGTCATAGTATCTCCCCCTTCTCAAAATACGCTTCATTGGATCTTGGCATCAGTATAGCATACTTTTCCCCTCCGGGACATAAATTTGTCCAACCGAATAGAAAGGACTTGTCTGCCATGATAATTTGTGCCGCCAAACTCCGCTGGAAGGAGCTGTCCGCCATTTTGACGCTGGCTGCCGCCTTTGGCCTCTGCCTCTGGGGCGGTCGGGCGGAGGCGTTCTCCCCCACCTCTGCCGAGGCCCAGGCCTCCATTCAGCCGCTGGATTATCTGACCGAACTGGGCTGGGAGGTCTCTGGCGAACCTGCCGTGGATTACGTTCAGCTGCCGGAGTCATTTGGGAAGGAGTACGGGGACTACCTCCGCATTCAGCAGGAGGGTGGCTTTGATCTCGCTGCCTATGCCGGGGAGACAGTCACCCGATACAGCTATCCCGTCACCAACTATCCCACCGGCGAGGAGGGCATTTTAGCAGATCTTCTGGTACTGGACGGGGAAATCATCGGCGGCGAAATTCGATCTCCCCGTCTGGACGGATTCATGCGGGCGCTGGTGGCTCGGGAGACACTAATGTGACCGAAAACGCTGCGCCCGCACGGATTCGGGACGTTTTGCACATAGCGGAAGGGGCTTGCTTGCGTTTTATCTGCGGCATATTGGCGGCCCCTTTCCGTATGCAAAAAGAGTCACCTCTAAAGGTGACTCTTTTTACATACGGCAGAAGGGACTCGAACCCCCGACCTTTTGATTCGTAGTCAAACACTCTATCCAACTGAGCTACTGCCGCATACCGCAGCGGTCTCCCGCTGACAGCTAACATATGATACCACAGTCGTTCACGGATTGCAAGCATTTTTTTCGGCATCGGCGCAAATTTTTTCCAGCAGCCGCAAAATGTCGGGACAGGCGGGGAATTGCCCGGTCTCGGCCAATAGACTGCCCGGTGCGGCATAGCTCTGACCTGCCAGGGCAAGCATGGGCACATCGTTGAGGTTATCCCCAAAGGAAAGAACCTCCCGGGTAGAGATGCCCAACAGGTCACAGGCCGCTTTCAAGCCCTTGCCCTTGTCTGACACATTGAAGTCCACCCAGCACTCGCCGGAGCGGACGACCTTGACCTGGCTGCCCCAGTGTGCCTGACCCCAGTCCAGAAGCTCCTCCACGCCGCCGTTTGGCAGATAGCAGGCTACCTTGACCACGGCGCCCGAGAGCTGCGCGAGGTCGCCGATCTGGACAAAGTGATACCGGCGGCGCTCCAGCTGCGGCACCATGGCTCCCCTGGAACGATAGACCCAGCACTCCTCCGCCGTCTCCAAAATGACCTCACAACCCGGCCACTCCGCTGCCTGACGGGAAATCTCCAGTGCCGCCTCCTGGGGCATGGGATCGGTAAACAGGCACGCATCTCCCTGGAAAATGCAGCCGCCGTTGAGGGCTGCAATCAGGGGCGGCTGCTCCAGGGAGGAAAACACCCGCTGCAGGCTGGCGTACTGCCGGCCGCTGGCAACGGCGAAGGAAATCCCCAGGCGCTGAAGCCGGTCGATAACCTCAACCAGCTCCGGAGGCAGGCTTCCCTCTCCTTCCGGCACCAGCGTACCGTCCAAATCGGACAAAATCAACTTCGGTTTTTTCATCGTATCACACCGTAAAGGGGGGCATATCCACATCTTCCGCTGCCATAGCCTCCCGGTCAGATTCCTCGCTCATAGCTTTCGCCTGATCAAGCTCAGTCAGGCTTCCGCCGCGCATCTTCATTTCCGTCCACTGCTCCTTGGTGATGAGCACCTTCCGGGGTTTACTGCCCTCAAAGGGACCCACCACGCCGATCTCTTCCATCTGATCCACCAGCCGGGCCGCTCTGGAATAGCCCAGCTTCAGCTTGCGCTGGAGGGAGGAGACGGAGGCCATGCCGGTCTCCACAACCACATCGATGGCGGCGTTCATCATGGGATCGCCGTCATCGGGGCTGGGTGTGCCGGCGTCAGGCGCCGGAATGGTGCTGTCCGGCAGGGTACTGCCGCCTTTTTTGCCGTTTTTGCCCGCATTTTCAGCGTTCTGCTCTACCTGCTCCAGAACCGTGTCGTCGTAGTTGCTCTCGGAGTTGGACTTGACGAATTCCACCACGGATGCCACCTCCTCATCGGAGATAAAACAGCCCTGCACACGGGTGGGCTTGGTGGCGCCCACCGGGTTATAGAGCATATCACCGTGACCCAGCAGCTTTTCGGCGCCCTGTACGTCCAGAATGATACGGGACTCCATGCCGGAGGAGACGGTCAGCGCAATGCGGGAGGGGATATTCGCCTTCATCAGACCGGTGATGACATCGGCCGAGGGGCGCTGGGTGGCAATGATCAGGTGCATGCCCGACGCACGGCCCATCTGCGCCAGGCGGCAGATGGACTCCTCCACCTCTTTGGAGGCCACCAGCATCAGGTCAGCCAGCTCGTCAATGATGACCACAATGCGGGGCATGGGCTTTTCGTCCGTATCCGGATCCGCCTTCACCGCCTGATTGTAGCCCTCCAGATCACGGACATGGCGCTCGGCAAAGAGACGGTAACGCTTGAGCATCTCCGTCACTGCCCATTGCAGGGCACCGGCCGCCTTTTTCGGGTCGGTGACCACGGGAATGAGCAGGTGTGGAATGCCGTTGTAGCCCTCAAATTCGACGATTTTCGGGTCGATCATAATCAGCCGCACCTGATCCGGGCTGGAACGGTACAGCAGAGAGATGACAATAGAGTTGGTACAGACCGACTTACCGGAGCCGGTGGTACCCGCAATGAGCATATGCGGCAGCTTTGCGATATTGCCCACCACGATGCCGCCGGAGATGTCCTTGCCCAAAGCAAAGGCAACGTCGGACTTATGACCCCGGAACTCGTCGGAGGCGATGACGTCCCGAATGGGCACTGGGGTGGCCTTGCGGTTGGGGATCTCTACACCCACCACCTGGCTCTTGCCGGGGATGGGGGCAATACGCACCTTTTCCACGCCCAGCGTCACGGTGATGTCGTCCGCCATACCGGTGACCCGGCTGAGCTTGACGCCTCTGCCCAGCTCCAGCTCGTACTGGGTGACCGTTGGGCCTCGGATCTCTCCAACGACGTGGGCATCAATGCCGAAAGCCTCAAAAGTGTCGTCCAGACGGGCACGCACCTCTGCAATCTCATTTCGGGCATCCTCCCTGGCCTTTCCGGCGGCGGTGAGCAGCTCGACAGGGGGATGGACGTACTCCACCACTTGTTGCAGGCTCTCCTCCAGCTCCTGTGCCACCTCGGCGGATGCAATCTTCTGCTCCCGGCGCTCCCGCTCGTTGATCTTTCTCTGATCCTCCACAGGCGTCAGCACCTCTGCCGGCGTCTCCACCGGCACCTCAGGGGGAGTGACGGCAGACTCTGCCGGGCGGTAGTCCGCCCCGGGCTCCTCCACCTCCGGTTCCTTGCGGAAGAGGCGGTCGAAGATGCCGTCGTCCTCCTGCGGTTCCTCCCGCCGGGGCGCGGGAACAGCAGGCTTGGCCGGCTCTGCCTTGGTCTTGGCACGGGCGGAGCGCTTTTTCAGCGGGATGGGGCTGGTCTCAGGCTCGTCGTCCGGCAGCTCCACCACGTCAGCGTCCACCGGGATGTCAATCTCCGCCTTGCGCTGTCTGCGGCGTCTCTGGGGCTGTCTCACGGGAATGAGCGGCTCCGGCTCGGGCGGAACATCGTCCTCCCAGTCCTCCTCCGGCTCTGCCTCCCACTCTGCCCTGCGCTGCGCTCTCCGATCCTTTCGGCGGTCGGTGAGCAGTTGGGTCAGCTCTGCCAGATCGGCGGCAGTCTTTTGGGCAAGGATCATCCCCGCCACAAAGAACAGTACCAGACAGACCAGCACAGCGCCCACTTTGCTCAGCAGCGTCACCAGCGCCGCCCCCAGCATACCGCCCAGCACACCGCCGGAGCGAAGCTCAACGCCCTGACTCCACAGCGACTGCACCAGCGGCAGACCAAAGGTGTATCGGCTGCTGCCCATAATGGACTGGGCCACGGCGCCGATCAGCGCCGGAACCGTCAGTGCAGCGGCAGTTCTCAGCCGCACCGGCATGCCGTCGTGGAAGATGAGAATGACACTCGCCCAGAGCAGCATGACAGGGGTGAGCCAGTAGCCGTAGCCCACCAATCCCTGCTCCAGTTGCACCAGCAGACGGATAAAAACGGAGTCAATGCCAAAGTATCCGAAGGCAGAGAATACGGCCAATGCAAAGCAAACAGCTCCGCCGATGAGACGGGGGCGGTAGTCCTTCCGCTTGGCGGGCGCTCGCCTCCGGGCGGTTGTGCTCCGCTTTGTCCCGGCGCTCTTGCTGCGGGCGGAGGCGCCGGATTTCTTCCGGCTCGTCTGAGACCTTGACGGAGTTGATTTGGTTTTCTTCTTGGTTGTAGCCATGTAGATTCCTCTTTGTAAAAGGGAGAATTTCCACCTTTAGAGGCAGAAATTCACATAAGGGTGGGCTGCATATGCAGCTCACCGATTGATGATCGAAAATGCCGCTGTCAACACGATGGCGAACGCACCCATACCCCAGCAGTAATAGGCAAACCTGCCGAATTTGCCCTGATCGGTCAGGCGCTTCACCACGCCGATGGCCCAATAGCCGCTCATGGCCGCCACGCAGACACCCACAATATAGACCGGCATCAGGCTCCAGTCGATCCCCGCCTTTGCTGCCTTGATCAGTTCCAGCAGATTGGCGCCAATGACAGCGGGTAGACTGAGCAGGAAGGAATAGCGTACAGCAAATTTCCGATCCACACCCAGCAGCATGGCTGTGGCGATGGTCGTACCGGAACGGGAGAGGCCGGGAACGGTGGCCACCGCCTGACCGCAGCCGATGAGCAATGCGTCCGTCAGCTTAGTGGTCTGAACGCCCTTTTTCCCCTTGGACATTCGATCCGAGAAATAGAGCAGACAGCCGGTGGCAATCAGTGCAAAGCCGATAAACCAGGTGTTGCTGTAAAGGCCCTCTATGCGGTCTTTGATAGGCAGGATCAAAAACAGGGGCAGGGTACCCACGATAATGAGCAGAATGAGACGGCGCAGGCTCATGGCCTCCGGGGCGGGCCGGGAGGAGCGCTTGCCGCCAATCTCCTTGCACATCTCGATAAACTCCAGGATCATCCCCTTGATGTCCTTCCAGTAGTAGACGAAGATGGCCACCAATGTGCCCAGATGCAGCAGCACATCAAAGAAAATGCCGCTGTCCTGAAGTCCAAAGAAGTTCTGGAACAGGGACAGATGTCCGGAGCTGGAGATGGGCAGAAACTCCGCCAGTCCCTGAATCAGTCCGAGCAGGATCGAGGTCAGAAAATTCATACAGGCTCCTCCTTTATACTTGAGATAGTATATGCCGATTACTTTTCCTCAAAAACCGCTTTCATGGCCCGGTAGGTCATGTAGCAGTCCAGCTTGGAGGTCACTTCAAAGGGGGCGTGCATGGCCAGAACGGGGGTTCCGGCGTCCAGCGTGTCGATGTTGCGGTTTGCCATGAGCAGGGCAACCGTGCCGCCGCCGCCCTCGTCTACCTTGCCCAGCTCCGCCATCTGCCAGAGGACGCCGGCATCGTCCAGCGTCCGGCGCACCTTTGCCACCAGCTCGGCGGCGGCGTCGGAGGAGCCGCTCTTGCCCCGGGAGCCGGTGTACTTGCACAGGCCCACGCCCTGATTGAGGAAGGCGGAGTTATTCTTATCATAGACCTCGGCGAAGTTGGGGTCATAGGCCGCCGTCACGTCGGCGGAGAGGCAGAAGGAGTGAGCAAAGCAGTCCTTCTGCGAGACGCCCTGCGTGTCGCAGAGCTGTTCGACGAACGTATCGAACGCGTGGGACTGCATACCGGTGACGCCCATGGAGCCGATCTCCTCCTTGTCCGCCAGCATACAGACGGCAGTGCGCTTGGGCTGAACCTCCAGCAACGCCTCCAGCGTGGCATAGGCGCAGACCCGGTCGTCCTGACCGTAGGCACCAATCATGGAGCGGTCCAGCCCCACGTCTTTGGCTTCAAAGGCGGGGACGGCACAGAGCTCGGCGGAGATGAGGTCGGCCTCGGTGATGCCGTATTTGTCGTTCAAAATCGCCAGCACCGCCAGCTTCACCCGGTCGCTGCCATCGTCGTCGGGATAGGGGCGGGAGCCGGCCAGCAGGTTGAGCTGCTCGCCCTCAATGCCCTGAAACAGGGGCTTGTGGGACTGCTTATCTCCCAGATGGGGCAGGAGGTCAGGGATCGTCAGAACCGGATCTCCGGGGTCACGGCCGACGGAGACCTTTACCGTAGTGCCGTCCTTTTTGGCCACCACGCCCACCAGCTCCAGCGGGATCGCCACCCACTGATACTTGCGGATGCCTCCGTAGTAGTGGGTCTTGAGGGTGCACAGGCCGGTATTCTCCACCACGGGATAGGGCTTGAGGTCGAGACGGGGGGAGTCGATGTGGGCAGCGCCGATGACGATGCCCTTGTCCAGCTTTTCCTCGCCGATAACCGCCAGTATAATGGACTTGCCCCGGTTGTTATAGTAGACCTTGTCTCCGGCCTTCAGCGCCTCACCGGGCACGTACTCGTGAAAGCCCTTCGCCTCCGCCAAAGCGATGGACTGCTCCACACACTCCCGCTCGGTGCGGCTGGTGTTCAAAAAGCACTTGTACCGCTCGCAGTAGGCGTCCAGCTCGGCAAGTTCTGTCTCGCTCAACTTCTCATAGCCGTCCTTGCGGTCGAGCAGAATGGATTCTCTCAGTTTCTTGGATTCAGACATTTTCGTTTCCTCCTGTCGTTGATTTCTTATCTATGAGATGAAAGCAGTGACTGGAAAAAGTCCAGGCATGTGGCCTGAAAGGCTGATTCTGTGCTGTCATTGCGGAGCGTATGGTCGCAGTGCTCTGCAAACCACGCCCCGTCCTTCTGGGCACTGACCCGTGCCGCAGCGTAGTCCCTGTCGATGCCCTCTCTCGCCATGATGCGGGCAATCCGTGTCTCCTTTGGGGCAATCACAGCAACCGTGGTATCGCAGAGGTCTCCCGCACCCGATTCCAAAAGGGCAATGGCATCAATGGCCACGCCGGGAAGGCCGTTCTGCCGGGCATCTTCAATCTGACCCTTTAATGCTGCCATTACATATTTGTGAGTAATCCCGTTAAGGTCGTTTAATGCCACCCCATCGTTCCAGACCAGCCTGCCCAATTTGCGGCGGTTCAGCCCGGCCTCGTCAAAGACGTCTCCGAACCGCCCTATCAGCTCCCGCCGCAAATGCGCGTCACTTCTCAGCAGCTCATGGTAAATGGCGTCGCAGTCCAACACCCGGACGCACAGCGATTCCAGCGTCCGCAGCGCCGTGGTCTTGCCCGCCCCGGTGGGGCCGGTGATTCCGATGACAAGCATCTCATTTCACCTCAATCACATGGAATCCGGCGGCTTTTTTCAGCCGGTTCCCCACCGCAAGGCCCAGCCCCGCAGGATCGGGGCACTGGGCATAGATGGCCGAAACATCCGTCTCGTCAAAGGAGCGAAGGGCGGAAAAGACCCGCCGTGCCTGCTCCTGCTTGTCATACGCCGAGCCGAGTGAGACGACGACTGCACCGGGGAACTGTTCCTGAAACTCCTCGAAGCAGATGACGCCGCTCCCCTCCCCTGTCAGCCTGGCAATCTCCGCCGCCGTCTTGTCCGCATCTCCGGTAAAGACGGTGACGGGAGCCTTGGGGGCGTAGTGCCGGTATTTCATACCCGGCGCACGGGGGCGCTCCCCCTCCTTCATCTGACGGAGAATGGCGGCGTCCAATTCGATCTCGCCGCAGACCGCCTCCAGCGCCTCCAGCGGCATACCGCCGGGGCGGAGCAATTTGGGCGGGGTGACGGTCAGATCCAGAATGGTGGACTCCACACCCACCGAACAGGCGCCGCCGTCTACGATTCCGGCGATCTTCCCGCCCACGTCCTCCATGACCTCATCTGCCGTGGTGCAGCTTGGTCTGCCGGAGGTATTGGCGGAGGGAGCCGCAATGGGACGGTCTGCCGCCTGTATGATGGCCAGTATCACAGGATGGTCGGGGCAGCGGATGCCCACCGTGTTCAGCCCGCCTGTGGTGCGGTCGGGAATGATTGGGTTTCGCTCCAAAATCATGGTCAGCGGCCCCGGCCAAAAGGTCTCCGCCAGCTCGTAGGCAAGAGGAGGGACATTGACGCAGTATCGATCCAGCCATGTCTTGTCGTTGGGGACATGGATGATGAGGGGGTTGTCTGACGGGCGGCCTTTCGCCTCATAGATTTTCGCCACTGCGTCAGGATTCAGGGCGTCGGCACCCAGTCCGTAGACCGTCTCGGTGGGGATGCCTGCCAACTGGCCGGAACGGATGAGGAAGGCGGCCTCCTGTATTTCGTTCTCATGGCCCTCCGGGGAGGGGATGTGGAAGAGTTTGGTTTGCATGGAATGCACTTCGCTTTTTATGATATGGCACGCTGATCAATCACCGTGCGTAGAGGCCGTTCACGAACGGCCCGCGTCTATGAATCGCCCCTACGACTCCCCCACCCTTGCCAGCTCCTCCGCCTGTTTTGCGGCGGCGAGGGCGTCGATGATCTCGTCCAGATCGCCGTCCATGACGCTGTCAATGCGGTAGAGGGTCAGACCGACCCGGTGGTCGGTCACCCGGCCCTGAGGGAAGTTATAGGTGCGGATGCGCTCGTTGCGCATGCCGGTTCCCACCTGACTGCGGCGGTTTTCAGAGACGGAATCCGCCTGTTCCTGAGCCTTCTGCTGCCAGAGACGGGAGCGGAGGATCTGCAGCGCCTTCTCCTTATTCTGAAGCTGGCTCCGCTGATCCTGACACTCCACCACCATGCCGGTAGGAAGATGGGTCACCCGAATGGCGGAGGAGGTCTTGTTGATATGCTGCCCGCCTGCGCCGGAGGAGCGGAAGGTGTCGATCCGCAGATCCTTGCGGTCTAATGCAAACTCCACCTCGTCCACCTGCGGGAGGACGGCGACCGTGGCGGTAGAGGTGTGCACCCGGCCGCCGGACTCTGTCTCCGGCACCCGCTGAACCCGGTGGACGCCGCTCTCAAATTTCATCCGGGAGTAGGCGCCGGGACTCTCAATGGTAAAGATCAGCTCCCTGACGCCTCCCAGCTCTGTCTCGTTGACGCTGGCAATCTGGGTCTGCCAGCGGCGGCGGTCGGCATACATGGTATACATCCGGTAGAGGGAGTGGGCAAAGAGCGCCGCCTCCTCCCCGCCGACGCCTGCCCGAATCTCCACAATGACCGGCCGGTCGTCATTGGGATCCTTGGGGAGAAGCAGAATTTTGAGCTCCTGCTCCAGCCGGGCAAGAGTCTCCTTCCCCGCTTGCAGCTCCTCTTTTGCAAGCTCCCGCAGCTCGGCGTCCGGCTCGGAGAGCATTGCTTCCGCCGCCTCCAAGTCGTCCTTCGTCTGCCGCCACGCCCGATAGGTATGAACGACCTCCTCCAGCTCCGCCAGCTCCCGGTTCAGCCGGGAGACGAGGGCGGGGTCGTCATAGGTCTCCGGGGCGGAGAGCTTGGCCTGCATGGCGCTGTAGCGCTGATCTAATTGTCTCAGTTTATCCAACATAACACATTATCTGTCCAATAAAAAGGATTTGACGAGGGCAAATGCCTCCCGCACGGTGGAATAGACGGCGGAATCCCATGTCGGCATGGGTGCGCTCAGGGTGGAGCAAGTCATATCCGCTAGAATGCGTCCCGAGAGCAGCCGCACCCTCGTGAGGTGAAAGCCGTTGGAGACAATGGTAACTGCCCTTCCGTTCCAGCCCTCGCCTTCCAAAAGCGCCATGGAGTTGCGGAGGTTTTCCGCCGTATTGGTGGACTGCGCCTCCACCCGGATGCGTTGGGCCGGAATACCGTTGTCCGCCAAATATTTCGCCATGCACTCCGCCTCGCTGATCGGTTCGTCCTCCCCCTGTCCGCCGCTGACGACGATGACAGGGTTACAGCCCTCCTGTTTCAGCTCCTCCAGATAGTCCAGCGCCGTATTCAGTCTACTCCGCAGGGCGGGAGACGGCTCCTCGCCCCAGATTTTGCAGCCGAGAATGATGACGGCGTCCGGCTGCGTTTTCAAATCACTGCCGCTGCCGCACAGGATGATGGTCTCCTGTATGCCGAAGCAGAGAATGCCGACAATCAGAAGAGCAGCCAGCAGCTGAATCAGCCGCCCAACTGTTCGGACAGGCTTTCCCATTTTTCGTACACCTCCCCCAGTTCGGCATCAACAGCAGTCTGCCGCTCGGTCAGCTCCTGTAATGTTACATAGTTGGTGGCGTTTTCTGCCATCTCCGCTTCCAGACGCCCCGCTTCTTCCTCCAGCCGCTGGATCTGACGCTCCACCGCCCGCAGCTCCTTTTCCAACTGCTTGGAGCCGGAGACAGGCTTGTCCTTTTTCGGTTTTTTCTCCGGTTGGAACCGGGGGACATTGCGCAGCTCCGCCTGCCGCTCCTTCCAGCGCAGCCAGTCCTCATATCCGCCCTTGAAGTCGGTGATCGTTCCGCCCTCCAAAAACCAGATGCGGTTTGCAAAGCGGCTGATAAAGTATCGGTCATGGGAGACGAAGAGCAAGGCGCCCTCGTACTCCTCCACGGCGGTTTCAATCCACTCTCTGGAGGCGATGTCCAGATGGTTGGTCGGCTCGTCCAGAATGAGGAGGTTGATATTCTTTGCCATGAGCTGACACAGCCGGAGCCTGGAGCGCTCGCCGCCGGAGAGGGTGGCCACAGGCTTAAACACATCCTCCCCCCGGAAGCGGAAGGCACCAAGGCGGTCCCTCGCCTCCTGCGCAGTACAGTTGTCCTCCCAGAGAAGGGTCTCAAAGAGACTCCGTTCGGGATGGTCAAATGTCACGATCTGAGGCAGGTAGCCCGTCTTGACGGTGGGGCCGAAGCGGAGCTTGCCCGTGTCCGTTTTTTCCTCATCCAGCAATATTTTCAGAAAGGTGGTCTTTCCGGTGCCGTTGTCCCCCAGAAGGGCGATGCGCTCACCGCCTAAGACCTCCAAATCGATCCCGGAAAACAGGGTTCGCTCCCCGAAAGATTTGGAGAGGTTCGTCACGGTGAACAGTTCATCGCCGTGAAAGTCCCGCTGGCCAAAGCCCACTGTCATGGCCCGCTCGGTACCCGTTGGGCGGTCGGCGGTGCGCAGCCGCTCGATCCGCTTTTCAATGGCAAAGGCGGTCTTGTGCATCTTCTCCGTCCCCCGCTGGTGCATGAGCGTGGCAGTGGCAGAGAGCTGGGCAATTTTTGTCTGCTCCTTTTCGTACTGGCGGAGCTGCTCCTGATACCGCCGCTCCTTTTCCACGGCGTAGAAGGAGTAGTTGCCGGAGTAGAAGGCTGCCCTGCCCCGGTCGATCTCGATGATGCGTTTGACCACTCTGTCGAGAAAGTATCGGTCATGGGAGATGGCGAGAACGGTGCCTTTAAAGGAATCCAGATAATCCTCCAGCCACTCGGTGGCGTGAAGGTCCAGGTGGTTGGTCGGCTCGTCCAGCAGGAGGATGTCGGTATCCTCCAGAATGAGCCGGGCCAGGTTCACTCTGGTTTTCTCGCCGCCGGAGAGCTCCTCAAACAGCTGCCGGCGCATAGCAGGCGCGATTTCAAGGCCGTTGCAGACCTTGCCCAGACGGACGCCGGTATCGTAGCCGCCCTCGGTCTGGAACCTCTGGGACAGGTCGTCATAGCGGGTCAGGGTGGCCTTGTCGGTGCTGCCTGCCGCCATCTGGACGGTCAGCTCTTCCAATTCCCGCTCCATTTTGTGGAGCCGGACAAAGGCGGTGTCCAGCACGTCCTCCACCGTGTAGCCCTCCGGGTAGACGGGGATCTGGGAGATCAGCCCCAGCTTTTTGCCGGGGGCGATAGAGACCTGCCCCTCGTCGTAGTCGTATTCCCCGGTGAGGATCTTAAACAGGGTAGTCTTGCCGCAGCCGTTTTTGCCGAGGATGCCTACCCGCTCGCCGGAGTCGATCTGAAAGGTCAGGCCGTCCAGCAGGTTATCGCCCACTTCAAAGGATTTTATGAGATTTTGGATGGTAATGTCGATCATGGTCGGTTCTCTGTCTACGGGACGTCGAGGATGCCGTCCCGTACTAATTTCCCTGTTTGTGCGTAGGGGACGGAGTCCTCGACGTCCCATTTCGGCAAATTTGCTTTATTCCGCCGTGCTCTCCACCAGCCGCTTGAGGTACTCGGTCAGCTCCTCAAACTTCATGCCCCGGCTGGCCTTGCAGAGGAATACGGCAGAGGGCTGCATCACCTGTGCCAGCACCACCTTGGCCTCCTCCTTGTCGGGTCGGTCATAGACCTCGGTCATACCGGCGCTCTTGGCTCCTTTGGCGATATATTCCCCCAGTTGTCCGACGGTGACGAGACAGTCAATGCCGGGAGTGCCGCCGACGGCCTTGCCTACGCTCTCGTGGAGCATGGGGCCGAGATCGCCCAGCTCCAGCATATCGCCCAGCACCGCCACCCGGTAAGCGCCGGAGTAGTTGGCCAGGACATCCACCGCCGCCCGCATGGACTGGGGATTTGCGTTATAGGTGTCATTTAAAATGGTAACGCCGTTTTTGCAACGGACAATGTCCATCCGCATCTTGGTGGGAGCGAACGCCTCGATGCCCCGGCTGATCTCCTCCAGCGTCAGGCCAAAGTGGGCGCCCACTGCCGCAGCGGAGAGGGCCGGATAGAGCATATGCCGGCCGAGGCAGTGGACGGTGGTGGTGAATCTCCCGATGGGTGTCTCGGCGGAGAGAACCATGGTGTCGTGCTCCCCCTCACTGATGGAGGCGCAGCGCCATGCGCAGTGCTCGCTCTCGCCGTACCAGGTGATAGGGTGGATCAGCACGCCGTCCAGCTTGGCGATGAGAGGATCATCTCCGTTCAAAATTGCCACGCCGCCCTGACGGACTCCGTTAAAAATCTCCGCCTTGGCCTGAAGGGTATTCTCCCGGCTGCCCAGATTTTCGATGTGGGCGTCGCCTACATTGGTGATAATGGCCACATCCGGTTCTGCAATGCGGGTCAGGTAGTCAATCTCCCCCAGATGGTTCATGCCCATCTCAATGACGGCAATCTGGTGGGTATGATCCAGCCGAAAGATGGTCTTGGGCACGCCGATGTTGTTATTATAGTTCCCCTCGGTTTTCAGCACACGGAACCGCTGGCTGAGGACGGCAGCCACCATATCCTTTGTGGTGGTCTTGCCCACACTACCGGTGATACCAACCACCTTCAGGTCAAACTTATGCCGATAATACCGGGCCAGAGCACCCAGCGCTGTCATGGTATCCTCCACCTGAATATAGAACTTATCCAGGCGCAGATTTTCTACCGGCTCATGGGTCAGACATCCCAGCGCACCGTCCTCCAGCGCCTGGTCGATATAGACGTGTCCGTCAAACCGCTCGCCGCTGAGCGGGATAAAGAGGGACCCCCGGTTCATCTTACGGCTGTCGGTATCCACGCAGTCGATCGTCCTGTCCTCGTCAAAGGGCTGGAGCAGCGTACCGTTGACGGCTGTCAAAATCTCTCGAATCGTAATTGCTTCCATAAACTGTTTATCCCTCTCTCGCTTTTAAGGACTCCCGAATGACGGTCTCGCACAGCTCGCCGTAGCCGATGCCCACAACAGCCGCCTCCTGAGGCACCAGACTGGTGGGCGTCATGCCGGGGAGGGTGTTGATCTCCAAAAACCAGGGCGTTCCGTCCTCGGTGACGATAAAGTCCGCCCGGGCGTAGACCGCAAGGCCGATGGTCTCAAAAACGGTCCGGGTGACCTCAGCCAGCCGCTCCTCCCACTCTGCCGGGATGGGGGCAGGGGTGATATCCACCGCCGCTCCGGGCTGGTACTTGTTCTCGTAGTCGTAAAAGCCCTCTTTGGGGATGATCTCAATGGAGGGCAGCGCTCTACCAGCCAGATAGCCCACCTGAATCTCACGGCCGGAAATGTACTGCTCCAACACAACCTTGCCGCCGTAGTTCAGACAGTCTGTGAGGGCGGCGGAAAGTTCCTCCTTCGTCTTTGCAATAGAGACGCCGATGGAGGAGCCGGAGTCCAGCGGCTTTACCACCACAGGGAGTTCCGTCTCTTCCACAAGCACGGGGATATCTCCCTCGGTATAGACTGCCTTTCTCCACTGAGGCGTCACCACCCCGGTATCCGCCAGCAGCCGTTTCGTCAGATCCTTATCCATGGCAATGGCGCTGGGGAAGGAGCCGGAGCCGGTATAGGGAATGCCCAGCAAATCAAAGGCGGCCTGCACACTGCCGTTTTCGCCGCAGTCTCCGTGAAGAGCGAGATAGACAATGTCCGCCATGCGGCACAGCTCCAGAACGCCGGGGCCAAAGACGGACCTGCTCTGATCCTTCCGGCTGGCCCGGATCGCCTTCCTGTCAGGCGCCTTGCGGCTGACCTTCTTCCACTCCTCGGGCAGAGGGGCGGAGAAACGCTCCTCCAACGTACCCTCGTAGCCCTCCAGACCAAAAAACATATCCACCAGCGCAACCTGATGTCCGCGCTCCCGCAGCGCCTCGGTTACCATAATACCAGAGGAGAGGGAGACATTACGCTCCATTGAAAGGCCACCGGCCAAAACGACGATTTTCACGAGATATACCCTCCCTTTCTGTCCCCTGCTCGGGGACGGCACAATCATTCAGAATATATTATATCACACTTGTTCTTCTCGAACAAGTATGAGATTTGGAGAACCTTGCCCCGTCTCTTTCCGTCCCTCGACTGCATTTTTTCCTGCACTTATTTCCGTTTTTCTTGGCTTTTGCAAGTTTGCCCCTCGCATTTTGCACGCTCTTCCGCCCGTTCCTGTGAACAATTCCCAAATTCTGCATCCCCACTTTGCTGCTTATTCATTTTTATGCCGTTTTTTCCGCTCCACTCTTGTCATTTTGCAAGTGGAAGCGTATAATGTAGCACGAATGAAATATGTGGGAGGTCATCACTTTGAAATCTCTGTCTAGCATCGCATCAAATGTTCAGGCATCCACCACACTGGCGCTGGATGCGCTTTATAAGGAAATGAAGGCCAACGGCGTGGACGTCATCGGTTTCGCCGCCGGCGAGCCGGACTTCCCCACTCCCGACTATATTAAATATGCAGGTATGGCGGCCATCGTGCACGACGAGACCCGCTATACCCCCGCTACCGGCACACTGGCGCTGAAAAAAGCGGTCTGCAAGCGGCTGAAGGAGGATCTGAATCTGGACTATGAGCCTTCCAACATCGTCTGCTCCAGCGGCGCCAAGCACTGCCTGTACATCGCCCTCCGGGCCATCATTAACCCCGGCGACGAGGTGATCATTCCCACTCCGGCTTGGGTCAGCTACAACGAGATGGTCAAAATGGTGGGGGCTGAGCCTGTCACCATCGTCTGCACCGAGGCGGAGCATTTTAAGCTCACCCCTGAAAAGCTGGAGGCTGCCATCACCGATAAGACCAAGTGCATTATGCTGAATAACCCCTCCAACCCCACGGGTATGCTTTACAGCAAGGAAGAACTGCAGGGCATTGCGGATGTCTGTGTCAGGCACGATTTGTTTATCATTGCCGACGAGATTTACTATAAGCTGCTCTACGATGGACGGGAGTTCACCTCCATCGCCTCTCTGGGCGAGGACGTGAAGGAGCTGACCATTATCATCAATGGCGTTTCCAAGAGCTATGCCATGACCGGCTGGAGAATCGGCTACATCGCCGCTGACAAGCGGGTGGTCTCCGTCATGAGCAAGTACCTCAGCCACTCCACCGGCAATCCCTCCGCCCCTGCCCAGGCCGCCTCTGTGGCTGCGCTGAGCGCCCCTCAGGACACGGTGGAGGAGATGCGCAAGGCGTTTGAAGCGCGCCGTGACTATATGGTGGAGCGGATGAACCAGATCCCCGGCGTCAGCTGTCTCAAGCCGGAGGGTGCGTTCTATGTGATGATGAACATCACCCAGCTGCTGGGCAAGACCATTCACGGTCAGGTCATCCACAACGCCGACGATTTTGGCGATATCTTCCTCAAAGAGGGGCTGGTCTGCATCGTCCCCTGCACCGGCTTTGGCGATCCCAACTTCCTGCGCTGGAGCTATGCCACCTCGATGGAGAACATTAAGGAGGGTCTGGACCGGCTGGAGAAGTTCTTGGCGGAGTAAATTTGACAACCATTCAGCAGGTCGAATTCTGTTCGGCCTGCTGTTTTCTTTTCCGTAAATTTTCCCGGAAGATTTTGGCAGGGTAATTGCAAATATTGCCTCGAGTGGGTATAATATAGGACAGGCTGGAAATGCCTGTCCTTCTCATTTATTCCGAATTTTCCTGAAAGGTTGATTTTATATGGCTTTTGTACGTGATATTGGCATCGATCTGGGTACTGCCTCCGTTCTGGTCTACATTCAGGGCAAGGGCGTGGTCCTTCGTGAGCCCTCTGTGGTGGCGATCGACAAGACCACCGGCCGCCTGCTGAAGGTCGGCACTGAGGCTCGCAAGATGCTGGGCCGCACCCCCGGCAACATCGTCGCCCTCCGCCCCCTGCGGGACGGCGTCATCTCTGACTATGACATGACCGAGCGGATGCTCCGGGAGTTTATCCGCAAGGCCGCCCCCGTCCGCTTCTTTAAGCCCCGTGTAGTCATCTGCGTCCCCTCCGGCATCACCGAAGTGGAGGAGCGTGCCGTCATTGACGCCGGCATCCACGCAGGCGCCCGGAAGGTCTACCTGATTGAGGAGCCTGTTGCCGCTGCCATCGGCGCCGGCATTGACATCGCCCAGCCGGAGGGCCACCTGGTAGTGGACATCGGCGGCGGCACCACGGATATTGCCGTCATCTCCCTTTCCGGCGTGGTGGAGTCCGCCTCCATCAAGATCGCCGGCGACGCCTTTGACGACGCCATTGTCAAGTACGTCCGCCGCAAACACAATGTGCTCATCGGCACCCGGACGGCGGAAGAGCTGAAGATTTCCCTGGGCTGCGTCTTTCCCCGTCCGGAGGAGCAGACTATGGAGATCACCGGCCATGACCAGATGGTGGGGCTCCCCCGTGCGATCACCGTCTCCTCCAGTGAGATGATCGAGGCTTTTGAAGAGCCTGCCCAGCGCATTGTGGACGCCATCCACTCCGTCCTGGAGCGGACGCCTCCGGAGCTGGTGGCGGATATCTCCACCAACGGCATCGTCATGACCGGCGGCGGCAGTCTGGTCTGGGGCTTTGACAAGCTGATCGAGTCCCACACCGGTATTGAGACCCATGTAGCGGACGATGCCATCTCCTGCGTGGCTTATGGCACCGGCAAAAGTTTGGAGTCCATTGGCTCCATGCAGGATGGAACCATGAATCTGAGCAGAAGAAAACAGATGAACAGCTAAACCGAATTTGGAAACAACATAAATTTGCAGGGGCGATCCATGAATCGCCCGCCAATTACCGCCGGATAAACCGACGGGCCATTCGTGAACGGCCCCTGCAAACGATACCCCCGTGAGAGCGGAAGCTCCCACGGGGGTTGTGCTTTGCTTTGCTTGAATTACTCCTGCAGCTCCTTGGCCGCCTCAATGGCCTTGGCCTGAGCAGCAGGCGGGCAGTCCTCATAGCGGACGAAGTGGAACACAAAGGTGCCCCGGCTCTGGGTCATGGCCCGGAGGTCGATGGCATAGGAGGTCATCTCCGCCATGGGCACCTCGGCCTCAATCACCTGCTCGCCGTCGTCGGTGGGATTCATACCCATGACACGGCCACGGCGCTTATTCAAATCACCCATGACGTCGCCCATGTAGCTGTCCGGCACAGTGACCTTCAATTCGCCGATGGGCTCCATCAGCACGGGGCTTGCTTCGGGCAGAGCGGCCTTGTACGCCAGCTGAGCGGCGGTCTTAAAGGCGATTTCGGAGGAGTCCACGGGATGGTAGGAGCCATCATACAGGACGGCTTTCAGGTTCACCACGGGATAGCCCGCCAGTACACCGTGGAGGCAGGCCTCACGCAGGCCCTTCTCGACGGCAGGGAAGTAGTTCTTCGGCACACTGCCGCCAAAGACCTCCTCTTCAAAGACCATCTCCTCGCTGTCGGTGGGCTCGAAACGGATCCAGACGTCACCGTACTGGCCGCTGCCGCCGGTCTGCTTCTTGAACTTGCCCTGCTTGGAGACGGTCTTACGGATCTTCTCACGGTAGGGCACACGGGGCTCAGAGAGCACCACGTCCACACCGAAGCGGCTCTTGAGCTTTGCCACCAGCACGTCGATCTGGATGTCGCCGGCGGCGTGGATGACGATCTGGTGCGTCTCGGCGTTGTTCTCGATGGAGAAGCTGGGATCCTCCTCATTCAGGCGGTTGAGGCCGACGCCCACCTTATCCTCCTGACCCCGCTTGGCGGGAGCAATGGCCTTGGAATAGACAGGCTCGGCAAAGGGGACAGGATCCAGCTTGATGGCGCCGGGAGAGAGGGTGTCGCCGGTCTTGAGGCGATCCATCTTGGCAATGGCGCCGATATCGCCGGCGTTCAGCTGCTTCAGCTCGCTGGTCTTTTTGCCGCACATGGCGTAAAGACGGCCGATCTTCTCGCTGTTGCCGGTGGTGCCGTTAATGAGGGTCATATCCGGCCGCAGCACGCCACGGAGCACCTTGACGTAGGAATATTTGCCGTACTGGTCGGAGACGGTCTTGAATACGTATGCAACCGTGTCGCCGTCCTTGTTGACTGACACTTCGATGGGATCACCGTCGGCGTTGACGCCGGTCATGGGATCGGTATTGGTGGGGTATGGGCCGATGGAGGTGATTCCGTGGAGCAGCGCCTCGGTGCCGAGTCCGGTAAAAGCGCTGCCGCCAAAGACAGGGGCGATGCTGCCTTCCTTCAGGCCACCCAGCAGACCTTCGGCAACCTCATCAGGGGTAAACTCATGGCCGTCAAAGAACAGCTCCATAAACTCCTCGCTGTACTCCGCCACGTTCTCCATCAGTGCAGCGTAGGATTCCTCCACAAAGTCCGTCTTATCTTCGGGAATGTCAATATGGTGGCTTCTGCCGTCAGCCTGCATACCGTAAGCGCAACGATCCAGCACGTCCAGCACGCCGATGACCTTTTTATTGGCATCCCACAGGGGAGAGACAATGGGGGTCACCTGATTGCCGAACTTCTCCTTCAGCTCGGCTACCACGGCGTTATAGTCGCTGTGATCCTCGTCCACCTTGGAGATGTAGAACATGGTGGGCAGCTTTCTGGCACGGGCCAGCTTCCATGCACGCTCAGCGCCCACAGGCACCCCGCCCTTGGCAGGCAGGACGATCACGGCCGCATCCGCCACTGTCAGTGCCTCGGCTACCTCGCCGTAGAAGTCAAAGTTGCCCGGGCAGTCGATGACGTTGATGAGGCAGTCCTTGTACTTGATGGGCACGATGGAGGCGGAGATGGAGATCTGCCGCTTAATCTCCTCGGCGTCGTAGTCGGACGTCGTATTTCCATCCGGCGTTTTGCCCATACGGGCGATGGCGTCGGTCTGATAGAGCATGCTTTCCACCAGAGTGGTCTTACCGCTGCCGGAGTGACCCAGCAAGCAGACGTTACGGATTTGTTTGACAGTAAAGCTCATAGTGTGACGGTCCTTTCCTAACTGAATTTACGGTGTATCACTCAAGAGACCTGAGGGTCTCGGACACTCACTATTGGTTATTATAACGTATTTCAGTTGGATTGGCAACGCCTTTATCTGCATTTTTACCAATAAAATATTTTTGAAAAGTCTATAACTGTCCACCTTTACAAAACCAGATTAAAAATCTCCTTTTTCTCTGGGCCGACAGGGATTTTTCGTCACTTTTCCGCCCTCTCCTTCTCGTCTGTCTCTTCCTGTTTCCCGCTTAATACAGTAGCAAAGCCGGGCAGATTCTCGATCTCCATCTCCCGATGCTCCCCGCCGAACTCGCCGTCCAGCGTCCATGGAACATTCTCCTCACTCTCAAAGCGGATCTTACCGGTCTGGATGGCGATGCAGTTTTCGTTGGGCTTGTGGCTGACCAGGGCGGTGGCAATCTGGTTCAGGTCAGAGAGCTTTTTCGGTGCACGCACCAGCAGCACCTCGAACAGTCCGTCGTCCAAAATCACCCGCTCCGGCACTACCCCCTGAAAGCCGCCAACCGAGACGGAATTGCTGACCATACCGAAGATAAAGTCGTCCTCCAGCGTTCCGCCGTCCCAGATCACCTTCATGTGGTGCTTTTTCAGGGAGGTCAGACTGCCGATGCCGGCGAGGATATAGGCCGTGCCGCCCAGCACGTTTTTCATGGGCTGAGGGGTGGCGTAGGAAGTCTCGGTAAAGACGCCGAAGGCAGCCACATAGATAAACAATCGTCTCCCGTTCACCCTCCCCACGTCACAGGCCTGACGGTAGCCGGCTACCGCGTACTCCGCCGCCAGGATCAGGTCGTCTATGGGAAGCTCCAGCGACTTGGAAAAGTCATTGGTGGTGCCTGCGGGGATGTAGCCGAGGACGATGCCCTCCTGTTCATGGCTGTAGAGCCCGGTAACCGTCTCGCTCAGCGTTCCGTCACCGCCGCAGCAGACCACATGGTCATAATCCTCTCCCAACGCAGCCGCAGCCCAGACGCCGTCCCCCTTGCCCTGAGTGGCATAAAGGGCAGGGAGATAGCCGTAGGCCTGAAAGACCTCGGTGATACGGCCCAGCTGTTCGTTGATTTTTCCCTTGCCTGCGTGGGGGTTATAGATAAAAAGCAGCTTTTTCATGTCATTTGCACACTCGCTTTCCATTCCATTGTCTGTCAAATATTATGCCTCTTTCTCAACAAATTGCAACAACAACTTGAAATTTTTTTGCGCCGTACCCGCACTTTTTTCTGAAAAAAACAAAAAAGTCTCTGCTGTACCTTGCAAGGCGGAAACGGCACTGCTATAATGTTAGAAGTTGACAAGCAGGCTTCGGTTGACAGTTGTCTGCCCTGCCATGATATAAATTTAGGAGGCAATTAAAATGGATATCCGCATTGAACTGACCAAGGCGCCCAAGGAAAAGCCTGCCGACGAGAGCAAACTCGGCTTTGCCAAGTCGTTCTCTGATCATATGTTCGTCATGGACTACACTGAGGGACAGGGCTGGCATGATGCCCGCATCGTCCCCTATCAGCCCTTTGAGATCGACCCCGCCACTGTGGTGCTCCACTATGCGCAGGAGATCTTCGAGGGTCTGAAGGCCTACCGCACCGCCGATAACAAGATCCAGCTCTTCCGCCCGGACTGCAACGGCGCTCGGATGAACGACTCCGCCGACCGTCTGTGTATCCCCAACATCCCGGTGGCAGACTTTGTGCAGGCGGTCAAGACGCTGGTCGAAGTGGACAAGGACTGGGTGCCCCATCTGGACGGCTCCTCTTACTATATCCGTCCCTTTATCTTCGCAAATGACGTGGGTTTGGGCGTCCATGCTTCCAAGCACTACATTTTCTGCATCATCGGCGCTCCCTCCGGCGCCTACTACGCTGAGGGTATCAACCCCGTCCGCATCTACGTGGAAGATGAGTACATCCGTGCCGCCCCCGGCCTGACCGGCTTTACCAAGTGCGGCGGCAACTACGCTGCCTCCATCAAGGCCGGTGAGTTGGCGGAACATCAGGGCTTTGCTCAGGTTCTCTGGCTGGACGGCGTGGAGAAGAAGTATGTGGAAGAGGTCGGCTCCATGAACATCATGTTCAAGATCGACGGCAAGATCTACACCGCCGCCTGCACCGGCACGGTTCTTCCCGGCGTCACCCGCCGCTCCATCATCGAGCTGTGCAAGGACTGGGGCTATGAGGTCATCGAGGGCAAGCTGGCCATCGCCGACGTGATGCAGGCCGCCCGGGAAGGCAAGCTGGAAGAGGTCTGGGGCACCGGCACTGCTGCCGTCGTCTCCCCTGTCAAGGAGCTGAAGTGGAAGGATGAGGTGGCCTACATCTCCGACGGCAAAATCGGCCCTCTGACCCAGAAGCTGTATGACACCCTGACCGGCATCCAGTGGGGCAAGATCGAGGATAACAAGGGTTGGATCGTCCCCGTCTGCGAGGGTTAATCGTCTCTATTCTCCCGGTCACGGGCGCAGCCTGTGACCGGGGATTTTCTTTCATATGGAGGAATGTACTATGTCAGGATCGGTGCTGATTACAGGTTCATCCAGAGGCATCGGCGCCGCCACGGCGCTTGCCTTCGGCAAAGCCGGCTGGCAGGTGGCGGTGAACTACCGGCACAGTGAAGCGCAGGCGCTGGAGGTCTGCCGTCAGATTGAGGCCTTTGGCGGCACTGCTCTCCCCATTCAGGCGGACATCTCTGGCTCGGGAGAGGCAAAGACGTTGATAGAAACTGCCGTCTCCTCGTTCGGCAGGCTGGACGCTCTGGTCTGTAACGCAGGGATCGCCCTGCCCCAGATGCTGCTCACCGATGTCACGGACGACCAGTGGCACAATCTCTTTGCCGCCGACGTGGACGGGGTGTTTTTCCCCGTAAGGGCGGCACTCCCCTATTTCGTGCGTCAGAAATCCGGCAGCATTGTCACGATCTCCTCCATGTGGGGGCAGGTGGGCGGCTCCTGCGAGGTGGCCTATTCCGCGGCCAAGGGGGCGGTCATCTCGTTTACCAAGGCACTGGCCAAAGAGGTCGGTCCCTCCGGCATCCGGGTCAACTGCGTCTGCCCCGGGGTGATCCAGACGGAGATGAACGCCCACCTCTCCCCCGCTGATCTGGAGGCACTGCGGCAGGAGACCCCGCTGGAGACGCTGGGCAGGCCGGAGGACGTGGCCGAGACGGTGCGGTTCCTCTGTTCGGAGGAGGCACGGTTCATCACCGGACAGATGATCGGCGTGAACGGCGGGATGGTGGTTTGAGGTGCTTCCCCACAAGGCGGGACTTTCGTGCGGACGCTCTCAATCTGACCTTGTGAAAAAACTATAAACTGAACATTTTAATAGGTGCAGTTTGATGCTATGCTGTAAGCCAATTCCAAATGAGGAGTGAATCGACATGAAAGATCATACCATCAGACATCTGGTAATGGCGGCAATGTTCGCGGCGCTGACCTGTGTGGCAACTATGAGCATTCGTATCCCCACCCCAGTGACGGGGGGCTATGTCAATGTGGGGGATACCATCGTGCTACTCAGCGCATGGCTGCTCGGCGGATTTTACGGCGCTTTTTCCGCTGGAATGGGCTCTGCGCTTGCGGATCTGCTGGCCGGGTACGCACACTATGTTCCGGGAACATTTCTCATCAAAGGTCTTATGGCCCTAGCCGCTTATCTGCTGTTTTCTTATTTTACGAAGAAACAGACACCGAAGACGGTGCGCTATCTGGTCAGTGCCGTTGTGGCGGAGGTGATCATGGTCGCCGGATATTTTCTCTATGCCAGTCTGATTCTGGGAAAGGGATTG
>CACYLC010000001.1 GCA_902775105.1 Oscillospiraceae bacterium | reverse complement strand
TGCATTGTGCTTCCTAAAGAAAATGTACCAGCACTTTGCAGTGCCGGTACATTTTCTTTAGGCTTATTTTTTCTCTGCCCCAACTATTGACGTAGAGCCCATTTATAATTACGTCATACTGGAATGAAATAAAAATCTTTTATAGCACCGTAGGTGCGTCGTTCAATTCTCTATGAAAAGAGAGGCTCGAAATCTTTGATTTCGCTCAGCCGAGTTTATGCATAGCTAATTTAGTATCAGAATTAGATTATACCTTCTTGGTGAAGTTCAGATTGATCCAGCCATCGCCGTTTCCCAGCTTGCCCCAGGTAACGCCGCGGCTGTCCTTCTGCTCGGCCACGATGGTAAAGATATTGCCCTTCTTGAGGAAACCGACCACCGTGCCGGTATTGCTGGCAGACTTACGAATATTGAGTGTGTCAGCAGTCACCTGCACAGAATAGGCCTTAAAGGTGCTGCCGGCAGCATCGTTGGTCTTTGTGGCAAACAGCAGACTGATCCAGCCCTTGCCGTTGGAAAGTTTGCCCCAAGTGACACCCCGGCTGTCCTTCTGCTCGGCCACAATGGTGACCACATCATTTTTATTCAGTATTCCCTGAACGGCGCTGCTCTTGTCTGCCGACTTGCGGATATTCAGACTGGCTGCCGTTACCTTAACGTTGTACTCGGTAAAGGTATCTGCCGCCTTCTCACCCGACTTGGTGGTGAAATTCAGGTTGATCCAACCCTTCCCGTTGGAGAGCTTGCCCCAAGTGATGCCCCGGCTGTCCTTCTGCTCGGCCACGATAGTAACCGTTTCATTCTTCTTCAGCGTGCCCTGGATCATGCTGCTCTTATCCGCCGACTTGCGGATGTTCAAGCTGTTTGCCGTCACCTTGACGCTGTATTCGGCAAAGGAACCGGTGCCGTCGCCCGACTTGCTGGTGTACTTCAGGAAAATCCAGCCATTGCTGCCAGAGATCTGTCCCCAAGAATTGCCCTTTGCGTCCTTCTGCTCGGCCACGATGGTAACCTTATCTCCCTTTTTCAGGGTGCTGAGCACCTTGCTGCTGCTATTGGCGGATTGCCGCACATTGAGGCTGCCGGCTGTGACCTTGACATCATAGCTTTGGAAGGTGGATGCCGCATCCGTGAAGTCCAGATTGATCCAGCCCTTGTTACCGTCCAGCTTACCCCAGGTAACGCCGCGGCTGTCCTGCTTTGTGTCTGTGATCGTGCAGACATCCCCCTTGTGCAGCAGGCCCACGATATCGCTCTTGTTATCGGCCGACTTGCGCACATTCAGACTGTCCGCAGTCACCTTAACCTTGTCTCCCTTGGTGACCGCATAGACTACGCCGGGATCCGTGGAAGCAACCGGCAGATCCGTTGCCGCTGCCTTCAGTGTGCCTGGAATACCTACCAGCATCGCAGCCGACAGCATTCCCGCTGCCACTCTAACCTGTTTCATCTTTTTTGCACATCCTTTCTTTTGTTTCGAGATGAGTCTGATCACTCTTCTCTCTTGTACTATGAACCCTTTCCCAAGTAATGTCAAGGGCTTTAAAAAAACATAAGAAAATGTAAGAGATTTCCTCAACTTCTTCGCCGCATTTCCCCTTCTATAAGCAGAACCACCCCAAAGCTCATGCTCTGGGGTGCGCTCTGGTATAGACATCTTTCAGCCGGCGGTTGACCAGCTTTGCATAGACCTGAGTCGAGGAAATATCCGCATGACCCAGCATCTCCTGAATGGCGCGGATGTCCGCTCCGTTTTCCAGCAGATGGGCAGCAAAGGAATGGCGGAGGGTATGCGGTGTGATTTCCGCCTGAATTCCAGCTTTTTCGCCATAAAACTTGATCAGCTTCCAGAAACCCTGACGACTCATGCGGGTTCCGTTCATATTCACAAACAGCGCCTTCTCCCCATCCAACGCCAGTTTTGGCCTGACATCCCGCAGATAGTCCGTCAGTGCCTTTTGGGCAGTGGGATAGATGGGGATGATGCGAGTCTTCTCCTTGCTCTCACAGCGAATAAAGCCGGCAGAGAGAAATACGTTATCCTCGTTCAATCCGATCAACTCACTGACCCGGATGCCCGTAGCGTAGAGCACCTCCAGCATGGCGTGGTCACGGTAGCCCTTCATATCCACACACTGAGGCTGCTCCAGGAGCAACTCCACTTCTCTGCTGGTCAGGATCTGAGGCAGCTTTCGCTCCACCTTGGCCGCTTTGATACCCAAAGCGGGGTTATCCGTCCGATAGCCGCAGTCAATCATCCAGTTGAAGAAGCACTTCAACGATGCCACTGCACGGGTCACGGTAGCTGCAGATTTTCCCGCACCCGACAGCCACAGGATATAATCCTGCATCTCGTCCCGGGTGACATCAGCAAGCTCCAAGTGCTTCACCGCCAGATAGTCGATCAACTGGTTTACATCACGAAGATAGGAGCTGACCGTGTTGGCAGAAGATTTCTTTTCAGTTGTCAGGTAGTTTTTAAACTCATCCACAACTCGCATGATGCCTTGCCTTCTCGATCTCTCTCTTGATTTGCTTGCGCTATAGCCCGCCCCATAGAGCCGGCACCAGATAATGATAAATAAGCCACTGGTAGAAAACTGCCAACAGCATCCCTGCCAGGCAGATGCCCGTACAGGATCGAATGTAATTCTTTGGCAGAATACGGCCTGTCCGCCCGCCGGATGCCAGTTCCCAGGCATAGACCCAGCCGGGAACAGTGATCAACAGTAACAGGGCCAGCAGAATGAAATTGCTGCCTCCGACCCAGACTGCCGCAGCTGCCAGCCCTCGATAGCCCCATGTGCGAACCAATGCGGAAATGGCATATGCTGCCAGGAATCCCCGAACCCCAAGCAGGATCGGTAATCCCAGAACGCCCAGCGCACTGAAGCTGAGAATGCCGGCCAACATAAGCGTCCGAAAAAGTTGCCAGAGCAGACTCAGCGCCTCTCGCATTGTGAACTCAGCAGCAGGAACGCTTGTCCCGTATTCCGTCAGAACTGACTCCAGCTGACCGCTCCTCACGCCCGCAAACAGCTGCCCCATCACTCCGCCAAGCAAGAACGCAACAGGGAGCAAAATCCATGCGATCTTGTCAGGGGAATTTGGCACGGTAAAGACTTTTACGCCGGAATAACGCCTTCTCATCCTCTCACCTCGCCTCAGTCTATGAGACGAAGAGCGGGATTATAACGATTTGTTACTTTCCCAATTCGTAAGCACGACGAATACAACGGTCAAAGGCCTCGTCAATCATCCCGTCAAAGTCCAACTCGTCAAAGGCAGTCAGCGCCGCCAGCGTCGTCCCGCCGGGAGAGCAGACCTGCCGCTCCAGTTCGCCGGCTGTCTTTCCGCTGTTTTGAAGCATCAGCGCCGCTCCCTCCATCGTCTTGGCCGCAAGAGCAAGAGCGGTCTCCGAATCAATTCCACGCTTCTCTGCCGCCTCTGCCATCAGGCGGGCCATGCGGAAGAAAAAAGCGGGGCTGGATCCGCTGACAGGGATGATCTCATTTAGCTTATTCCCCGGAAGAATCCTGACCGTACCGGCGGCAGAAAAGATCTGATAGACGAACCGATATATCTCGTCAGGAATGTCGCCCTGCTCTGTCATAGCGGAAGCACCACAGCCAAGCATCAGGGGTGTATTAGGCATCACACAAATGATATGTGCATCCGGCAGTCTCGACCGTAACCACGACTGGGAGATGCCCGCTGCAATAGAGACGACGCATTTCCCTGCAGTCAGCGGAGCGATCTCATCCAAAACCGCGCCCATCCGCTGAGGCTTCACAGCAAGCAACAGAATGTCAACGCCGTCCGCAACCTCTGGATTAGATGTTGTCGTATGGACTCCCACATCACCAAATGGTGCTATTTTCTCAGGATGTGGGTTTGCAAGCCACACCTGCGTTGGTGACATAACGTTTGCAGCCAAGGCACCACGCAGGATCGCACTGCCCATATTGCCCGCCCCGATAATGCCAAGTGTCAATGGATTCACGCTGTTCATCTCCGGGTATAAAGGGTCATAAAATGCCCTTATTCGATTGGAATATCCATACTATACCATTTTCTGAATGGTTTGTGCAATACTTTTTTCGAATTTCTTTCATTTTTATCTATTATGACCAAATTTTATGTTAACTAATTTATGTAAACTCAGAAACCAAGTATCCGGTTCTCTCTTCTTTTTTCAAAATGTTGTGGTTTCTGTTCCCCATGCAGACAAAATGTAGCCCGGGCACACCATGGGGCATGTCCGGGCTATTTTTCATCTTGTTCTGAAAAATTTTCGATTTACAAAGGATTTTCGTCAATCTGCCATACCGGAGCGGATTGCCTTGATGGCAATGGCACACTCCAAACGCTTCCGCTCCAGCTCACAGGCCACAAAAGCAGGCTCCTTCAGGTCGCCGTTTATGTTGTAGCCGCCCGCCGCGCAGCCGCCGGAGCAATAGAACTTAGCCCAGCAGTTTTGACAGGCAGGCTTTGTATAAATATTCAGTCCCGCAAAGGTATCGGAGATTTTTGTATCGAAGCTGCCGTCATGAACGTTGCCCATTTTAAATTTGTCATTGCCCACGAACTGATGGCAGGGATAGATGTCCCCTTCCGGGGTGATTGCCACATACTCGCTGCCGGCACCGCAGCCACGCACACGCTTGACAACACAGGGCCCCTGCTGGAGATCGACAAAGAAATGGAAGAAGTTGATCTCCGGCTTGTCCACCAACTCGGCGGCCAGCTTATCGTATTCCGCCTTGACAGCATCCAGCTCTGCCTCAGTGATGGCGAGTGGATCGCCGGGTTTTCCGGTGGCAGGCTCAACAGAGACATTGCGGAAGCCCAGATCAGTGGCCATATGCATGACATCGGCCGCAAAGTCAGGATGTTTCTTCGTATAGGTGCCACGGACGTAATACTCCTGCTCTCCCCTCTCCGCCACCAGCTGCTGGTACTTGGGGACAATGACATTGTAACTGCCTTTGCCGCCGGCGGTGGGGCGATGGTCATCGTTGACTTCCTTGCGGCCGTCCAGAGAGAGGACGCAATTCTTCATCTCTCGATTGATATAGTCCATTTTCTCCTGATTGAGCAGCATACCGTTGGTGGTGATGGTGAAGCGGAAGTTCTTGTTGTGCTCCTTTTCCACAGACCGAGCATACTCCACCGTCTTGACCACAGTGTCCCACGCCATCAGCGGTTCACCGCCGAAGAAGTCCACCTCAATATTGCGCCGCTTGCCGGAGCGCTCAATGACAAAATCAATGGCCTGTTTCGCCGTCTCAAAGGGCATGATCTTCCGCCCGGTGCCAAAGTCCCCGGTAGAGGCGAAGCAATATTTGCACCTGAGGTTGCAGTCATGGGCAACGTTTAGGCACAGTGCCTTGACCGGGGCATTTTTCAGCACTGCCCAATCTGGGTTGATGTAGTCCTCCTTGGCAAACAGCAGTCCTGCGGCTTGCAATTCTTTCAGCTCCGACCAAACCTCATCCACCTCTGCTCCATCATAGGGCAGCGACGTTTTGACCTCCTCCGGGCATGTCTCCGGCAGAGCCTCCATCCCCTCCACCTGATGCAGAACATCGTAGGTCATCTGATCCAACACATGGACGGCACCGCTGTTAACGTCCAGCGCAATGGGACAGCCCAATGCTACGAAGGTATGTACCATTTCGATTCTCTCCTTACACACAACAGAATGGACACATCGGCAGCCCAATGTGTCCAGACTATCTCAATACAGATTGGTTCAGCAGTTTACTTCTGGTTCTCGCACTGCTGATTGGCTACGGTGCAAGAGGTCTTACAGGCAGACTGGCAGGAAGTCTGGCACTCACCGCAGCCGCCGGAGCATGCGCTCTTCTTCAGTGTAGCATCGTTCAGAGTCTTAATGTGTTTCATCAAGGATTTCCCCTCCTCAAATGTATTCTTTAAGTATTATACCACCGTCAGGCAGGAATTTCAATCACTTTCTCCGTTTTTTCCTGCTTGCAAACAAAATACCGCTCAGTCCGCCGCCCAAGGCGCTCGCCAATATCAGTGGAATTGCCCCCGTGGCTCCCCCAGGACAGGGAAACAGCAGCCCGGCAAGTGCCCAAAGAAGCAGAAAGAAAACACTCACGCCAAGTCCAAAAATCAATGCCCGGCTTCTGACGCATCGAATCGTATATCCCCCACCGATCAAGCAACCGGCAAATGCGCCCACCAGTCCGCCTCGCGTCGTCCAACTCTCACTCAGCGTGCCTCCTGCGATAAGCCACGCCCCAAAAGCCATGATTAGCAGACAGATTGCCATTGCAATGGCACCTCCCGCTAAAACGGACGTGGCCACAGTCAGGGCTTTTTGTTCCTCTGTTCGTTCCTGTGACATAGAAAATACCCTCCCAACGTTCCTTTTTGCAAGGATATGCCGGGAGGGGTTTTCGTTATGCTTATACTTCTTACTTCTTTTTCTTTGCCTCGGCGTTCTTCTGATTCTCAGAGGCCTTCTCGTCCTCAGCAACCTGAACGCCCTTGCTGGAAATAGCCCACTTCATCAGTTCAATGCGAACCCGGTCAGCACCGGTCTCAAGGACAACACTGTTGGCCTTGACAGCGCAGATGGTGCCGACAATGCCGCCGATGGTGGTGATCTCATCGCCAATGGCAAGGCTGTTCCGCATCTCAGCAGCTTCCTTTTTCCGCTTGTTCTCCGGACGGATGAGCATGAAATAGAAGATCGCAATCATCGCGACGATCATAATAAGGCTGGAACCCAACTCCATAATCTGTTACCTCCAAATGTACTCGGGAAAACCCGACTTAGTGTTTTTATTATACCATGCCGCCGAAGGCAGAATGGTATAATGCAGCATGTTTTGCAGTTCTGCCCGCAGGGCGGGAGCAAAACGCCTGAAATGAAGTATAATATCCGTACAGCGGATATTATACCGGAAAACGCCCTATGGTTCAAGGCTTTTCCGAAATTTTCTGACACTTATAATCTCTGACCCAGCTTTTCCGAGTATTCCGCCCGAAACTCGTCAAACCGATCCTCGTCCAGCGCCGTCCGAATTTCGGTCATCAGGTGATTGTAGAACCAGAGATTATGCGTCACTGCCAGACGCATGGCCAGCATCTCCTCTGCCTTGAACAGATGACGCAGGTATGCCCTCGAGTGGTTCCGGCAGGTGGGGCAGCCGCAACCCGGCTCGATAGGCCGGTCGTCCAGCTTATACTTCTCGTTCTTAATATTGATGCTCCCCGCCCATGTGAACAGCTTTCCGTGGCGGGCATTGCGAGCAGGCATGACACAGTCAAAGAAGTCCACTCCTCGGGCGACCGCCTCAATGATGTTGGAGGGAGTGCCGACGCCCATGAGGTACCGGGGCTTGTCCTTTGGAAGATACGGCTCCACGGCGTCAATAATGTCGTACATGGTCTGGGTACTCTCCCCCACTGCCAGTCCGCCGATAGCGACGCCGTCATAGCCGTCCAATTTAGAAATCTCCTTGGCGTGCCAGATGCGAAGGTCGGGATAGACGCCCCCCTGATTGATGGCAAAGAGCATCTGGCCCGGATTCACGCAGTCAGGAGCTGCCATCAACTCCTTCCGCTTCTCGATGCACCGTTCCAGCCAGCGCTGGGTGCGCTGAACCGACCGCTTCACATATTCATGGGTAGATGGATTCGCCACGCACTCGTCAAAGGCCATGGCAATGTCGCTGCCCAGATTAGACTGGATGGTCATGGACTCCTCCGGCCCCATAAAGATGTGTCTGCCGTCCACATGGCTGTGGAAGGTGACGCCCTCCTCTCTAATATCCTTCAATTTGGCCAGCGAAAAGACCTGAAAGCCGCCGCTGTCCGTCAGGATAGGCCCGTTCCAGTTCATAAATTTGTGGAGCCCGCCCATCTGCTTCACCACCTCGTCGCCGGGGCGGACGTGGAGGTGGTAGGTGTTGGAGAGTTCGATCTGACACTCCAGATTCACCAAATCCTCAGCGGCGAGGGCGCCTTTGATAGCCGCCTGCGTCCCCACGTTCATAAAGACGGGGGTTTGGACGGTACCGTGGGGGCAGGTAAATACGCCCCTTCTCGCTCGTTTGTTAACTTTTTTCAGTTCAAACATAGTGATGATCCTTTGGCTATAAATACTTGCTCGCTTCTCTGACACTCAGCTTGTCCATCCTATCCCGGTAGGTCTCTACAAAATTTCTCACCCACTCCGGGTCGGTCTTGGAATACTCCCGCAGGCTCCAGCCGATGGCCTTGTTGATGAAAAACTCGGTGCTCCCGAAATTGTTCGCTAGAATCTGCGCAAGCAGTTCTGTATTTGTCCGCTCTTTTCTGGTGAGCTGGTGGTCGATGGCAATGCGGCGAATCCAGAAGTCCTCGTCCTTTGACCACTCCAGCATCAGGCTGTTGATTCGTTGGTCCACAAAAGCGATATTGCCAACGACGGTATCAAAGCTATCCACCGTGTCCCACCACGGCCTTGTCTTGATATAGCCTCTGATATGCGGCACATCCTCGTAGGTCAGATACTTCTGCATCGTCTCCAGGTAGCCGCACACAAAATACTGAAATTCCCGGTGCTCGTCCTGATAACACCGATCCAGCAAATCCCAGTCAATGCGTCCGGCCTTCTTTGCGTCTTTCAGAATGTCCCGATAGAGCGCCCTCCGTTTTGGCGTTGCAAGACCGTAGTAGGAGAATTGATCCCGCATATAGGCGGACATTTTGATCGCGTTTTCTTCGTCCCTGTTTTCCTCAAAGCGCTGCTTGAGCACTAAATATTGCTCCATGATTTTCCTCTATCACAAAATGCACATGGCATCGCCAAAGCTGAAGAACCGATACCGTTTCTTTACCGCTTCCTCATAGGCGTGCAGCACACGCTCTTTCCCTGCCAGAGCAGAAACCAGCATAATGAGGGTGGATTCCGGCAGATGGAAGTTGGTAATCAGGCCGTCCAGCACCTTGAACCGGTAGCCGGGATAGATAAAAATTTTCGTCCAGCCGCCGTCCGCCCGAACTGTTCCGTCCTCGTTGGCATAGCTCTCTACCGTCCGGCAGGAGGTGGTGCCAACGCAGATGACCCGGCCGCCGTTTCGCTTCGTCTCGTTGATAATCTGAGCCGTTTCAGGCGGAATGATACAATATTCCGAGTGCATGTCATGATGCTCCACATCGTCCACCTTGACAGGCCGGAAGGTGCCAAGACCAACGTGCAGTGTAACGTAGGCCAGCTTTACCCCCATATCCCCGATTTGCTTGAGCAGCTCCGGCGTAAAATGCAGACCCGCAGTCGGGGCAGCCGCGGAGCCGGATACCTTGGAATAGACCGTCTGATACCGCTCCTGATCCTGCAATTCCTCTTTGATATAGGGAGGCAAGGGCATCCGGCCCAACTGTTCCAGAATTTCAAGGAAAATGCCCTCGTATTCAAAGCGTACCAACCGGTTACCGTCGGCTAAGACCTCCGTGACCTCGGCGGTAAGTTGTCCGTCCCCAAAGGTAATTCTTGCACCCTTGCGGAGCTTCTTGCCTGGACGCACCAGACATTCCCATGTCTTCTCTCCCCGGTCGATCAGCAGCAATACCTCGCATGCACCGCCGGTCTCCCGCTGGCCAATGAGCCTGGCAGGCAGGACACGGGAGTTGTTCATGACCAGGCAGTCCCCTGGCCGGAGAAAGCCGGGCAGATCATAGAAATGGTGGTGTCCAATCTCCCCTGTGGTCTTGTCAAGCGTCATCAGCCGTGATCCGTCCCGCCGCTCCAACGGTGTCTGGGCAATCAATTCCGGGGGCAAGTCATAGTAAAAGTCGCTGGTTTTCACGTTTCATTCCTCGTTTGATGGATATTAGTCATAATAGTCTGCAAAATATGCTGTGAGATTGGCAGATTTTGCAGGAAGTACGCCTTGACTCTGCAAAAAGAGCGTGCTATCATAAGTACATAAATGCAGATAGAGGTGCGGTTATCATCAGTACCGCTGCAGAGTGCGTCGCCGCTCGATGAAGCAGTCGGAAAAGGGATCGCCGCCGAAGGGGTCGGATGGCGATGATTCGGCTGCCTGGGCAGTAGGTCAACAGCCTGCTGACTGTCATCAGACCACTCTCTGGTGGAGCACTTCTGATGTTGCGCTGATCTGCCTCCATAATGTTCTGGCGCTTTGCGCATAGCACATTATAGTATAGGATCAGCCAGTTTTCAACGGCTGATTTCTTTTTTTGCAGCCGCATTCCTATGAAACAGTCAGACAGCGTCTGCATAAACTGGGCTGTGCCCGATTTTAGGAGGAATTCTCAATGGAAAAGTTCAAGGTTGGCGTGGTTGGCTGCACCGGTATGGTGGGTCAGCGTTTTGTCACTCTGCTGGAAAACCACCCGTGGTTTGAGATCACTGCTCTGGCTGCCAGCGCCCGCAGCGCCGGCAAGACTTACGAGGAGGCGGTGGGTGCCCGTTGGCTGATGAAAACCCCCATGCCGGAGTCTGTCAAGGATATCATTGTCATGGATGCCGAGGCCGACATTGACGCCTACTGTGACAAGGTGGACTTTACCTTCTGTGCCGTCAATATGAAGAAGGACGAAATCAAGGCACTGGAAGAGGCCTATGCCAAGCACGAGTGCCCTGTGGTCTCCAACAACTCTGCCCATCGCCACACGCCGGATGTCCCCATGGTGGTTCCGGAGATCAACCCTCAGCATATTCAGATCATCGAGAGCCAGCGTAAGCGCCTTGGCACCAAGCGGGGCTTTATTGCAGTCAAGAGCAACTGCTCTCTCCAGAGCTATGTTCCCGCCCTGCACCCCCTGCGGGAGAGGTTCGGTCTGGACAAGGCACTGGTCTGCACCTATCAGGCCATTTCCGGTGCCGGAAAGAACTTTGACACCTGGCCCGAGATGGTAGATAACGTCATCCCCTACATCGGCGGTGAGGAAGAAAAGAGCGAGCAGGAGCCCATGAAGCTCTGGGGTGAGATTCAGGGCGACGAGATTGTAGACGCTGTCTCTCCCTCCATCACCAGTCAATGCATTCGTGTGCCTGTGTCCGACGGTCATATGGCTGCCGTGTTCTTTTCCTTCCCCAAGGGTGTCAAGCCGTCCGTAGAGGAAATTAAGGAGTGCTGGGCATCTTATCAGGGCCGGGCACAGGAACTGGAGCTTCCCTCTGCCCCCAAGCAATTCCTCCACTACTTTGAGGATCCCAGCTATCCCCAGACCAAGCTGCAACGGGATCTGGAGGGCGGTATGGCCATCTCACTCGGCCGCCTTCGTCCCGACAGCCAGTATGATTACAAGTTTGTGGGTCTTAGCCACAACACCCTGCGCGGCGCTGCAGGCGGCGGTGTGTTGCTGGCAGAGCTGTTGTGCGCCGAGGGCTATATCACCCGTAAGTAATTCACCTCTACCCTTCCATCTCGAGAAAGGAGAAGCGCAATATGAAGCAGCCTATTTTTACCGGCTCTTGTGTCGCCATCGTCACCCCCTACAAGGCGGATGGCGTCGATTACGACAGGCTGGGTCAGCTGATCGAGTTCCAGATTGCGAGCAGCACTGACGCCATCTGTATTTGCGGCACCACCGGCGAGTCCTCCACCCAGACCATGGAGGAGCATATGATAACGGTCGAGTATGCTATTAACAAGGTAGCCGGCCGCTGTAAGGTCATTGCCGGCACCGGCAGCAACGACACCTCCGCCGCTCTCATCCTCGCCCAGCATGCCGAATCCGCCGGAGCGGACGGTCTGCTGATGGTGACTCCCTACTACAACAAGGCTACTCAGAAGGGTCTGATCCAGCATTACACTTATCTGGCAGACCGGGTACATACCCCCATCATCCTCTACCATGTCCCCAGCCGCACCGGAACCAGCTTTAAGGCATCTACTTATTACGAGCTTTCCAAGCACCCCATGATCAACGGGATCAAGGAGGCCAGCGGCAACTTCTCTCTGGTCTCTCAGACTGTCGCCCTTTGCGGGGACGAGATGAATCTCTGGTCCGGCAACGACGATCAGGTCGTGCCCCTTATGGCCATGGGCGGAAAGGGTGTCATCTCTGTTCTGGCAAATATACAGCCCAAAGCTGTCCACGATCTGGCACACCTCTGTCTGGAGGGCAGATTCCATGAAGCTGCCAGGCTGCAGGCCAAGTACCAGAAGCTAAATGATGCCCTCTTTATTGAGGTCAATCCCATTCCCGTCAAGACTGCCATGAATCTGATGGGCATGGAGGCAGGCGCTCTCCGTCTGCCCATGTGCGAGATGGAAGAGGGCAATCTGGCCACTCTCAAGTCCGTTCTGGGCGAGTACGGCTTGATCTGAGAGGGCTGAGACGATGCAAAAGATTATTATCTCCGGCTGCAACGGCAAAATGGGGCAGGTGGTCGAGTCCATCTGCAAAGCGGACAGCGAGATTCAAATTGTGGCCGGCTTTGACGTCAACCAGGCCTCCCGGGATTATCCTGTCTACGTCTCCCCTGCCAATTTTACCGGCGAGGCAGACGCGATTATTGATTTCTCCAGCCCCAAGGCGCTGGACGGCCTGCTGGACTTTGCCACGGAGCGCGGAGTTCCCGTGGTGCTTGCCACCACCGGCTATTCCGAGGAGCAACTCAAGCAGATCGACGAGGCCAGCAAGGTCGTCCCTATCTTCCGCTCTGCCAATATGAGCCTTGGCATCAATGTGGTGCTGGATCTGATTCGCCGTGCTGCCGCCATTTTGGGTGACTCCTGCGACATTGAGATCGTGGAGCGGCACCACAACCGCAAGATAGACTCCCCCAGCGGTACTGCCATTATGCTGGCCGACGCTGCAAAAGACGGACTTGACTACGATGTGGATTATATCTACGGCCGTCATGACCGCCGTGCTCCCCGGCCTAAGAATGAGATCGGGATCAGTTCCGTCCGTGGCGGCACCATCGTAGGGGTCCATGAGGTCATCTTTGCCGGACGGGATGAGGTTTTGGAGATCCGTCACGAGGCTCAGAGCCGTGAAATTTTTGCTAGCGGCGCCGTTAAGGCCGCCAAGTTTCTCACCACCGTCACCGCTCCCGGCCTTTACAATATGCAGCAGCTGGTAGCGGCCCAGAACGAAGGAGGCGCCCTATGAGCAAGGGAATCACCAAAATTGCCTACGCATCTGACATCACTCTGATTACGCTCTCTTCCCTGCCCTGCGACAGCCGGGCGGTGGCGGCAGTATTGACCGCCCTTTCCAGCAACGGCGTCAATGTGGATATGATCTCTCAGACCGCCCCTCAGGGCGGCACGATCCGGCTGAGCTTCACCATCTCCGACCAGTCTCTGGCCGATGCTCTGGCCGTGCTGGCCAAACTGCGGCAGGAGAATCCGGCTATTTCCCCGGAAATCTTGCCTGGCAACAGCAAGCTGGCGTTTTATGATGAGGAAATGGTACATACACCCGGTGTGGCGGCAAAGGTCTTTTCCCTGCTCAGTGAGGCAGGCATTCAGATCATGCTGGTGACCACTTCTGAGGTGGATATCTCTATTTTGGTGGGCGGACACGACCTGCCGGACGCTCTTACCGTCATGTGCGAGAATTATGGCGTGGAGCCGGTAGAGACAGAGTTCTGATTTTTATCACAGTACATGCAAAGACAGCGTTTCCGTTTTATCCGGAACCGCTGTCTTGTTTTATTCCTTTGTAGGCTTATGCGTCTCCCCGAACGCCCGTTTTTCCACATATGCCATCTTACCGTTGTGTTCATAAATGCTGAAGGCAAATGCGGCAATCATTCCAATGTACTGCACTCCATTATCCAGAATGAACCCGGCGATAATGAGGCCTACGATCACCAGCATCAAAAAAATGTCCGTAACGAGATGTTCCTTATCCCACTTAACCTTGTAGAATCGGATGCGATCCTGCAAGTCAAAGGCACTGCGTTCCAGTGTCTCCTTTAAACGTTCTTCCGCAGCCGTTTTATATTCTGCTTCCTCCAGACGCTGTCCACTCAGAATTTCGTTGATGGTAACTCCATACAGCTCGCTGAGCTGCTGCAAGGCGTCCACTGTGGGCAGATAATTTCCGTTCTCCCAGCGAGAGACGGTCTTATTCGTCACGCCCAGCTTTTCGCCCAGCGCCTCCTGAGTCAGTCCCTGTCCGTGCCGTAGCTCCGCCAGATATTTGCCGATTTTAATCATGTCCATACCGCGCACTCCTCCGTTTTTCTGGTAATATGGTAGCATATTTCCCGCAAAATGTATTCCCCACAGACAGCGAATTGGCCACAGTCGCAAAAATCAGGGCTGCTCGCAATGAACAACCCTGATTTTATGGCATTTAGAGATGCACCCGATGATAGACCTTCTTACCCTTCTTCAGTACCAGGCCATCTCCGATAAGCTGCTCGGCAGTAACCGCCGCATTGGCGTCCAGCACCTTCTCGTCATTTACGCTGATGCACTTGTCCTTGGTAATCTGACGCCGGGCGTCGCCGTTGGAGGATGCAAGTCCTGTCAGCACCAGAAGCTTGATGAGCCCAACAGATCCATCGGTCAGCTCGTCCTCGCCGATGACTGTCTCCGGCATATTTGCCGCAGATCCTCCTGCGCCGCCACCAAACAGGCTGTGGGCGGTCTGCTGCACCTTAACAGCCTCCTCCTCGCCGTGAACCAACTTGGTCAGCTCAAAGGCCAAGATCTCCTTCGCCTTGTTCAACTGGCTGTCCTTCCAGGTCTCCATCTCCGCGATTTCCTCCAAAGAGACGTCAGTCAGCATCTTCAGGCACTTGATCACATCGGCATCGTCCACATTCCGCCAATACTGGTAGAAATCATAAGGGGACGTCTTTTCCGGATCCAGCCAGACAGCGCCGGAGACGGTCTTGCCCATCTTCTTGCCCTCGCTGTTGAGGAGCAGGGTGATGGTCATGGACTCGGCATCGTCCTTGCCCAGCTTACGGCGGATCAGCTCACGGCCGCCCAGCATGTTGGACCACTGGTCGTCGCCGCCGAACTGGAAGTTGCAGCCGTACTCCTGATAAAGATGATAAAAGTCGTAGGACTGCATGATCATATAGTTAAATTCCAGGAAGCTGAGTCCTTTCTCCATCCGCTGCTTGTAGCACTCGGCACGGAGCATATTGTTGACAGAGAAACAGGCTCCTACCTCACGCAACAGCTCCACATAGTTCAGATCCAGCAGCCAGTCGGCGTTATTGAGCATCAGCGCCTTTCCCTCGGAGAAGTCGATGAAGCGGCTCATCTGCTTTTTAAAGCACTCGGCGTTGTGCTCGATCGTCTCACGGGTCATCATTTTGCGCATGTCGCTCTTGCCGGAGGGGTCGCCGATCATGGCGGTGCCGCCGCCCAGAAGCGCAATCGGACGGTTTCCGTATTTCTGCATCCGGCGCATCAGGCAGAGCGCCATAAAATGTCCGACGTGGAGGGAGTCTGCCGTGGGGTCAAAGCCGATGTAGAAGGTCGCTTTGCCGTTGTTGATCATCTCTTTGACCTTTTCCTCGTCCGTTACCTGGGCGATCAGGCCGCGGGCGGTCAGTTCTTCATACAGTGTCATTGTATTCGTCTCCTTTTCTTTTGTTTGGGGACGGCTTTCTAAAACAAAAACCCTCGGTCCCCATTTGGGACAGAGGGCGCATTTTCATTTGCGCGGTACCACCTCTGGTTCGCTCTACGCTCACACGGAGAGCCTCAGGGAGTTCCAACAAACTCCTGCGCTTTAACGGGCGCACCCGGCCTAACCCTACTGAAACTGCTCGTTCAGGCGGCTGCTCGGAGGGGTATTCTCACAGCGCTCTCTCCCCCTTTCACCGGCCGGGGGCTCTCTGCACAGAGGCTACTGTAATACTATTCCTCGTCTTTGCAATCTGGTGGGATTATAGCATGGTTCAAATTCACTGTCAAGCAAAAGTTATGCCGATACACTATCTCAGCACCAACATCAACAATGCCATCAAAATCAAGATCACGGAAAGCTCCATTTGCCTCCGCCTCCTTTATCTGCCGCTCAGTAACGCCATTTCTATGAGTGCAGTATAGCAATCAGCTATTCAGTCTTTCTAAACATCAGATTAAGTTTTCCTGAACATTCATCCGTTTTGCTCAGACCCAGGACGCCACTGGAGCCGGAAGAGAAAAGGTCTCTCCCACCGCACAGATCTTATCCGCAACGCAGACCAGCACGCTCTCCCGATACCGGGGCGCCGCCAAATTCAGAGGGAACATATGCTTTTTAATAATATCCCGTTCAATGGGGCCAAGATGGAAATCCCGCGCGGCATTTTCCAGTGCCTTCTGTGCATGATGGAACCCGTGCAACCGATGGGCCGGATCCGGGATATGCCAGTCATAGAGAAAGTAATCGTGGAGCAGTGCGCCCCGGATCAGCGCCCGCTCATCCACAGAAATGCGCCACCGCCTTGCCAGATAGAGACTGACATACGCCACCGAAACAGAGTGCCGATAGACGGAGACGGAGCCGTGCTGTATGTACTCCTTCTCCTGCTGCATCCCGCCGGAACGGAGGATGTCATCCCCGTGTTTTAAAAGTAAAATGCCAATCTCCCGACGGCTCACATTGTTCATTTCAGTCACGCTCCTCTGTCAGTTGGCAGAAAAAGGATACTCTCCCGCCCTGTCTGCGAGAGAGTATACCAGAATCGTATCAAGAATATTTGAATTCAAGCTAAATCTTTTCTTAATTTTGCGCCCGTTTCCACACTTCTGCCTGATCCAGCATCTCGCCGGTACTTCGGAGGAGGGCATCTGTCACCTGCTCGCCACCGGAGAGGCGGGCCAGCTCCCGCTGCCGCTGGGTGCGATCCAGCTGCTCAACTGCCGTATAGGTGCGGCCGTCCCGCTCTCCCTTTTCCACAGAGAAGTGGATGTCCGCCATTGCGGCGATCTGGGGCAGATGGGTGACACAGAGAACCTGTTTATGTCGGGCAACATCGCTCATCTTCCGCGCCACTTTCTGAGCCGCCCGGCCGGAGACGCCAGTATCCACCTCGTCAAAGACCAGCGTGGCGATCTCTTCGTTCTCTGCCAGCACGTTTTTTAACGCCAGCATAATGCGAGCCAGCTCGCCGCCGGAGGCAATTTTATGAATGGGCTTTAGATCCTCGCCCACATTGGCGGACATGAGAAACTGCACCTCGTCCATGCCTGTCTCGTCCATCTGATAGCGGCCTTCTTTGAGGGCAAAAGCTACCTCAAAGCGCACCTTTGGCATATCTAAGTCCGCAAGCTCGGCCTGTACCCGTTGCTGCATCCGCAATGCGGCAGCTTTTCGGGCTTCTGTAAGGGTCTCTCCCCGTACTTTCGTCTCCTCCACTGCCGTCTTGAGCTGTTTTTCCAGTTTGACGATCTGGTCATCGGCATACTGGATCTGCTCCCGCTCCTGCCTGCAGCGTTCCAGATATTGAAGCATCTCCTCAACTGTATTGCCGTACTTTTTCCGCAAACGGTAGATAACGTCCAGTCTCCCTTCCAGCTGATCCAGCTCTCCCGGAGAGATTTCCAGTCCGTCACGCTCCTGCGCCACCATCTCGGCTACGTCAGCCAGCTCATAGCGGCTGTCCAGCAACCGATCCGCCAACTGGGCAAGGGACTCGGAATACCGCCCCAGACTGCGCAGCGCCCCCTCTGCCCGATCCAGCATGGAGAGGACGCCGTCCGACTCCTCTCCGCCAAAGAAGGCAAAATTAGCCTCCTCCAGCCCATCCATTAGTTTTCCTGCATTGCGGAGGATCTGACGACGCTGTGCCAGTTCCTCATCCTCACCGGGCTTCAGATCCGCCCGTTCCAGCTCCCGGATCTGGTAGTCCAGCGCATCCATTCTGCGAGCCTTTTCCGCCTCGTCCATCTGGAGCTGCCCGATCTGTCGGGTCAACCGGGCGACCTTTTGATAGCTGGACTGGAATGCCTGGAGCAGTTCTTCCGTCTCACCGAAACTGTCCAGATAGGACAGGTGACTCTCCGGGTCCAGCAGCTGCTGTCCGTCGTGCTGGCCGTGGATATTGATGAGTTGGCGTCCCAACTCCTGCATCTGGGCGACAGAGATGGGCTTTCCGTTGAGACGGCAGATATTCCGTCCCCCCTGCTGGATCTGGCGCTGGAGGACCAGTTCTCCGACCTCCTGCTCAAAACCGTTCTCCTTCAGCCAGGGGAGTGCCGCAACCTGTGTAAACTGAGCGCTGACCAGAGCCGCCTTGGCTCCGGTGCGGATGAGGTCACGGCTGGTTCGTCCGCCCAGAATGGCATCGATCGCGTCCACCACGATGGACTTGCCTGCGCCGGTCTCGCCGGTCAGCACATTGAAGCCGGCGTCAAATTGAATATCTGCCGACTGGATGACTGCAATATTTTCGATATGAAGCAGGGACAGCAATGCCGTTCCCTCCTCTCAGATAGAAATCTCGGTTTTTACCGCAACATCTCCCGAATCTCGTCGCAGAAGCACTCTGCCGCCTGATTACTGCCCATAATGAGCAGTGCAGTGTCATCTCCGGCCAGAGTGCCCACCATATGATCGATGTTCATCCGGTCAAGCGCAGCGGCGGCGGCATTGGCAAGGCCGGGCATCGTCTTGACCACAATGAGGTTCTGTGCGGCCACCACGCTAATCACACCCTCCCGGAAGATGTTCCGAAGCCGCTCGTCGTGCTCGCCGTTACCCTTGCGAACAGAGAGCACATAGCGATAACTCCCCTTCTGGTTCAGTTCCTTGACCAGCTGTAGCTCCTTGATGTCACGGGAAATGGTTGCCTGAGTACAGTGAAAGCCTTTGGAGCGCAGCGCAATCAAAAGCTGCTCCTGTGTCTCCACATCCTGCTGGGCGATAATATCCAGTATTGCCTGTTGACGACTTTCTTTCATAATTTCTCCTCAATTCCTTCCCAGCTTTTGGCTGACGATCTCGTAGAAATTCCGCCCGCTGAGGCGAACCAGCTCAATGTGGCGCTTGGAATTGCACATTTCCACCACATCTCCGCCGTTGAGTCGGAAGGCCCGTCCTCCGTCAGAGGAGAGGTAGGCCGTCTTGCGGCTCTGCCGGCTGGTGCGCACGGCTACCACCCGCTCCGGGCCGAGGACAAAGCTCTTGGCCTGCAGAGCATGGGCACAGATGGGCGTGATGATCAGATTCTCTGCCGTCGGCTCCACAATGGGACCGCCTGCCGCCATGGAATAGGCCGTGGAGCCGGTTGGGGTTGCAACGATGATCCCGTCACCGGAGCACTCCATAATCTTGACCCGATCTCCGAAGACAGTCAGGTCGATCACCCTTCCGATCGCGCCTCTTGTGATGGTGACATCATTGAGCGCCGTATCCTGATAGATCACACGCTTGTCCCGCAGCACTTTGACATCCATGAGCATCCGCTTTTCGCAGGTGTACTGCCCTTCCACCAACCGGTGGAGCAGCTTCAGCTCGCTGTGCTCCAGCTCTGCCATAAAGCCCACACTGCCCATATTGACGCCCAGAATGGGAATGTGGTACTCTGCCGCCAGCTTGGCGGAATGGAGAATCGTTCCGTCACCGCCGAAGCAGATCAGCAGATCCGCCTGCTCCGCAGCCTGACGGATGTTTTCCAGACGGATATCCTCAGGGATCTCATAGCCAATCTCCGGCTGAAACGGGAGGCAGATTCTGGTCTCAACGCCGTACTGCTCCAGCAGATGCCGAGCCTCCCGTACCGCCTTGAGACCTTTGTCCCGATATGGATTTGGACTTAAAATCACGTTCATTGCGGTTTCTCCAGGGTATCATGGGATTGCCGTACCAGCTCTGCAAGGTCGGGAATTGTTTCCTCCGTCCCGTCGGCTTCCAGCCAGCCCAGATACTCAATATTCCCCTCCGGGCCACGGATGGGAGAGTAGGTCAGGCCACGCACCGTCAAATGGCTCTGATGGGCATGGGTCAAAAATTGCTCCAGTACTTCCTGATGGACGGCGGGGTCTCGGACAACACCCTTTTTCCCCACTTTCTCCCGACCTGCCTCAAACTGAGGCTTGACCAGACAGACCATATGTCCGTGCGCTTTAAGCAGCGGCCGCAGGGCAGGCAAAATCATTCCCAGGGAGATGAAGGACACGTCCACAGAAATAAAGTCCAAATCGTCCGGGATCTGCTCTTTTGTCAGATAGCGGGCATTCGTCCGTTCTAAATTGATGACACGGGGATCGGTACGCAGCTTCCAGTCCAGCTGGCCGTAGCCCACGTCCACAGAATAGACCTTGGACGCCCCATTTTGCAGCATACAGTCGGTAAATCCGCCGGTGGAGGCGCCGCAGTCCATACAGGTCCCGCCCTCTAATGTGATCGGCCAGATCTGCATCGCCTTTTCCAGCTTCAGTCCACCCCGGCTCACATAGCGCAGGGTATTGCCCCGCACCTCGATCTCCGCCTCTGTCGGGATGGCAAAGCCGCATTTGTCGATCCGTTTTCCGGCCACAAAGACCTGACCGCTCATAATAATGGCCTGCGCCTTTTGACGGGTAGGCGCATAGCCCTGCTGAACCAGCGCCTGATCCAATCGAATCTTACTCACGAAACTGCCTCCTCAATGGCCGATGCGATGTGCTCTGCGTCAATGCCCAGCAGCGCCCAGAGCTGTCGGACGGTGCCATGGGTAACCAGGCCGTCTCCCGCATTGAGCAGAATCACCCGCTCCAGCCACACATTCAACGCAGCCAGCTGGGTGGCCAGATCCCGACCCACCGAGCCATGGGAGGCCACCTCCTCCACCACTGTCAGCCGGTGAGTCTTTTTGACACTGTCCAGCACAGGGCCGCTGTCCAGCGGGGAGATGCGGTTGAGTTTGATCACTTCGCACAAGATACCCTTTTGCGCCAGCTGTTCCGCCGCATGGAGGGCTTCTCCAATCAATGTACCGTAGGTGACCAGCGTCATATCCGTCCCCTCCCGCAGAAGGACGGTGGGCTGTTCAATACGGCTGTCATGGTAGCCGTTCTCTCCGCCTCTGGGATAACGGACTGCAACAGGACCGGCTGCATCGTTCACCGCCCAAGTGACCATCTCCTCCAACTCAGCAAAACTGGCAGGGGTCAGGATCTGCATATTGGGTACTGCCGCCAACATGGAGACATCGTAGGTACCCTGATGAGTCTCCCCGTCTGCGCCCACCAGGCCAGCTCTGTCCACGCACAGCACGACATGGAGCTTCTGGATTGCCACATCGTGTATCAGCATATCATAAGCACGCTGCAAAAAGGTGGAATAAACGGCGAACACCGGAACAATCCCCTGCTTTGCCATGCCGGCGCACATGGCGACCGCATGGCCCTCGGCAATCCCTACGTCAAAGAAACGCTGAGGGTAGCGCTCGGCAAATTCCGTCAGGCCGGTACCGCTCTCCATGGCGGCAGTCACGGCACATAAGTTGGGGTTACCCTCCGCCAAACGGCAGAGCGTCCGCCCCAGTACAGCAGAAAAATTCTGCGCCGATGGTTTTAGGGGCAGTCCGTCCTCCGGGCAGAAAGGATTGACACCGTGGAACTGGGCAGGCGTCTGCTCCGCCGGAGGGTAGCCCTTGCCCTTGGTCGTCCGCACATGGAGCAAAATCGGCCCCTCCAGTTGCTTGGAATAGCGAAGCAGCCGGGTCAATTCGCTCAAGTTGTGACCGTCCACAGGGCCGATGTAGGTAAAGCCCATATCCTCAAACATACTGGAAGGGAGCAGCGTACCCTTGATGGCCTTTTTGATTCGGTGGCTCAGGGCAAAGAGGCGCTTCCCTCCGGGCAGCTTTTGGGTAAATTTTCGATAAGCGTTTTTAAACCACAGATAGGATGGGCGAAGGTGATGCCGACTCAGCAGGGTGGAGATGCCACCCACGTTCTTCTTGATACTCATGCCGTTATCATTGACAACGACCACCATCCGCTCGCCGCTGCCGCCTGCGTCGGATAAACCCTCATAGGCAAGTCCGCCGGTCAGGGCACCGTCTCCGATCAAGGCCAGCACGTCGTAGTCCTCGCCCCGGATCGTCCTGGCTCTCGCCATACCCACTGCAACCGAGACGGAGTTGGAGGCGTGACCGGCAATAAAGGCATCGTGTACGCTCTCAGAGGGCTTGGGGAAGCCGGCGAGACCGCCGTACTGCCGAAGGGTGCTCATCTGCTCTGCCCGGCCGGTGAGGATTTTATGGATATAGCACTGATGACCCACGTCAAAGACCACCCGATCCCGACTGGTGTCGTAGGCACGATGGATCGCTACGGTCAGTTCTACCGCACCCAGATTGGAAGCCAGATGGCCGCCGGTCTCAGCGACAGAGCGAACCAGATCGCTCCGAAGCTCCCGGCACAGCTTTCCCCCCTGCTCATCCGTGAGATCACTCAGAGGGAGGGAAAGGTCGGATATACACTCCCACATAATTCGGATTCTCCTTGGTCAATGTCGGCTTCGCTCAGGTAAACAGCCAGATGCCCATCAGCGCCACAGCCAGTCCCAAAAGCGCACCAAAAAAGACCTGAAGGGTGGTGTGTCCCAGAACTACCTTCAGCTCCTGCTCCGTGGGAGGGCCGTCCTGATGTTCAGAGAGTTGACGCAGCAGATCGTTGAGCAGCAGCGCCTGTTCGCCGGAGGATCTCCGGACATGGCAGGCGTCGTACATAACGACAACGGCAAAGAGCAGCGCCAGAGCAAAGAGACCAGAGTCGAAGCCGTAGAATGCGCCGATACTGATGGCGCAGCAGGTCACCAGTGCGGAGTGAGAGCTGGGCATACCGCCGCTGGCCAGAAACTGCTCCAATGAGAATGCCCCATTCAAAATACGCTGAATGATGCCTTTGGTGAGCTGCGCAAAGGCCCATGATAGGCCGGACAGGATCAACACGATATTTGCCGATGGGATGGTGATATTCATCTCTCTGCTCCCTTTCTTTGCTCAGTAGCTGCGCCCGGCCAGGTAGTCCGCCAGTGCGCAGAAAAAATCTGTCTCTATGCCAGTCTGCCTCAGTGCCGCTTTGGCCTTTCCCGTCTGCTCGGCCACAATATCCCCGCAGGCCTTCAACCCGATCAGGGACACAAAGGTGGACTTATGCTGCTTTTCGTCCTTGCCGACGGTTTTGCCCATCTCCTCGGAAGTGGACGTCATATCCAGCATATCATCCCTCACCTGGAAGGCAAGTCCGATGGCCGCAGCGTAGTCCTTTGCCGCCTGCTTCTGTCTTTCGCTGCCGCCGCCTGCGATCACGCCCATAAGACACGCAGCCTCCAGCAGACAGCCGGTTTTCAACGCATTCATATGGGCGATCTCATCCAGCGTCAGAAGACGTTTCTCCCCTTCCATATCCAACACCTGACCGGCCACCATGCCGTCCTCTCCGGCGGCACGAGCCAGCACCAGCGCCGCCTCGGCTCTCGCCTTCGTGGGAAGGTCCGAGGACAGAATCGCGGAAAAAGCTGCCGACTGCAGGGCATCACCTGCCAGAATGGCCATGCACTCTCCATAGACCTTGTGATTGGTGGGTCTGCCACGGCGGAGATCGTCATTATCCATGCTGGGCAGATCGTCGTGGATCAATGAATAGGTATGTACCATCTCAATGGCCGCTGCCAAGGGCAGCGCCTGATCTTCATCTGCACCCAGCGCCTTGCAAAATTCCAGCACCAGCACCGGACGGATCCGCTTGCCGCCTGCCAGAAGGCTGTATCGCATGGCCTCATAGAGGGCGGCATGAGTAGGGCGACTGGCAAAGCAACGGTCGAGGTACTCCTCAATTTTCGCTTGACAGCGGCTCAGTTCCTGCTTGAAGTCCATGGCTCAGTCCTCTTCTGCAAACGGTTCGCCTACCGGCTCACCGTCCGGGCCTTTGGAGAGCTTAAGCACCTTCTGCTCCGCGCTGTCCAGCAGCTTGCTGCAGCTTTGAATCAGCTTGGTACCCTCTTCAAAGAGGGCGACGGACTGCTCCAAAGGCGCCTCTCCCCGCTCCAGCTGGGAGACGATCTCCTCCAATCGAGTCATGGATTCCTCAAAGTTCCGTTTTTTCGGAGGCATCGTCTGCCACATCCTTTCGTTTCTTCATTGCAATACAGTCCACGCTGCCGTCCGACAGCCGGAGCTCAATTTTCTGTCCCAATTTCACCTGATTGACTGATTGGAGCAGCTGCTTTTCCTCATCCACAGCCAGGCTGTAACCCCGTGCCAGCACCTTAAGGGGACTCATGGCGTCCAATCCGGCAGCAAGCCCCGCAAGTCTGCTGTGCTGAGTTTGTGTCAGCGCCTGTATCCGGCCGGTCAATCTCCCCTGCTGCCAGTCCAGCAAAAGGCGCTTGTCCCGAATGCTCGTCATGGGATCGGTCATGACCCTGTTTTCCGACAGACGGCGGAGCCGTCCCCGCTCCTCGTCCAGACGGGAGGACACAGCGGTACGCAGGCGAGTGGAGAGTTGGCCGATATACTGGGACAGTTCCCGCCAGTCGGGAACCGACAGTTCGGCAGCATTAGACGGGGTCGCCGCCCGGAGATCCGCCACAAAGTCAGCGATCGTCACATCCGGTTCGTGTCCCACGGCGGAAATGACAGGAATCTCCGATTGATAAATCCCCCGTGCCAGCCGCTCGTCGTTAAACGCCCAGAGATCCTCCATGGAGCCGCCGCCTCGGCCGATGATGATGACATCTCCCAGCTGATGGGCGTTGGCATAACGCAGCGCCCCCACCAATTCAGCAGGTGCCTGCGCTCCCTGTACCCGGACGGGCAGGAGCAGCACCTTCGCCACCGGCCAGCGTGCCTTCAAAATGCGGATCATGTCGTGTACCGCAGCGCCGGCGGCAGATGTGATGAGCGCAATCGTCTCCGGATAAGCGGGAATGGGTTTTTTGTGCTCCTCGTTAAAGAGCCCCTCTTCGTAGAGCCTTGCCTTGGTCTGCTCGAAGGCGACATACAACTCACCGACGCCGTCGGGAATGAGGCTGTCGGCGTAGAGCTGATATTGCCCGTCTCTGGGGAACACCGTAATCCGACCTCTGGCAATGACGCGCATACCGTTTTCCGGCTGAAAGCGAAGCCGTTGGGCGGAGGAGCGAAAGAGCACACATTTCAGCGCGCCTTCCCCGTCCTTGAGGGAAAAATAGTGATGCCCGGAGGGATATTTCTTGTAATTTGAGATCTCTCCCCGCACGGCAATGGCGGAGAGAATCCGGTCGCCGTCCAGCTTGGCCTTCAGATACTGGTTCACCTGACCCACAGTAAAGATAGATTGATGTTCCATCTCAGCTTCCCTGTTTCAGTCGACGCATAGTGAGAACGGCGATGCCCATGGCGTTGTCTGTGGAATACGCAGGCTCAGCGAAGGTGACGCCGGCCAGTCTCTGACGCAGCAGCGTATTCGATGCCACCCCTCCGGAGCAGATGACCGGGAGGCCGGGATACTGCCGGCGAGCAGCCTGGGTGGTACGTTCCACTGCCGAGGCGATGGTAAGGAGCATAAAGCGTGCGATGTCGGAGGGCAGGCGGTGGTCTGCCACCATGTCCTTTACTTTATTTTCCATCCCGGAGAGGGAGAATTCCAAATCGTTCAGTCGCACCCGGAAAAAGTCCTTCCGGTCGGAAAACTGCGCCGCCCGATCCAGATTTTTGCCCGATGGGAAAGGCACATTCAGCAGCTGTCCCGTCCGGTCGATGAGCTGTCCGGCGGAGATATCCGTCGTGCCGCCAATGCGGCCGCAACGCACATTGCTCCCCTCGGGAACGACCAGCAGAAGCTCTGTGGTACCGCCGGAGAGATGCCAGGCCAGCATGGGCTGATCCAGCAGATCCAGCCGTCCCGCCGACCAGCAGACGGCGGCCACATGCCCCTGCTGATGGGAAAAGCCGTAGCAGGGTACACCCAGAGCAGTCGCCAGGGTCTGTCCCTGACAGGCGCCTGCCAGAAAGCAGGGCATATAGGATCCCTCTACCGCTCTTGGCTGGGTGGAGGCGCCCACCGCCTTGATATCCCGCAGCAGTCCCTTCTCTTCCAGCTCATAAAACCGTTCCGGCAGTGCCTTCACGTGCTGGAACAATGCCTCACTCTGTCGGAGACCCAGCTCGCCCTTTTTGACCTCCAGCAGCCTGCCGGCATTTGCGCCGGTATTGTCCTCTTTGAGGACGGCGGCAGAGGTCGTGTAGTTACTGGTGTCGATACCCAGAACAGCGCCCATCAGCTGTTTGCCTCTTCCGGCAGCTCCGTACGCAGGAAGGAGCCGAGGATGCCGTTGATAAAGGAAACCACCTTGGCGTCCTCATAGTGCTCCGCAATGCGGACGGCGGCGTGTATGACCGTCCTTCTGGGGATTTCCGGAACATAAAGCAGCTCATACATGGCAACACGCATAATAGCGGCAGCCACACGAGGAATCCGATCAAACTGCCAGCCGATGGCGTATTTTTCAATGTACCCGTCCAATTCTGCCCCATGGGCGCCGACGCCGGACACCAGCTTTCGGAGGTATGTCAGCGTCACCTCATCCGGGTAATCGGCGTAGAGCTCGTCCTCCTGCGCCAGCGTAGCAAAGTGCTCAGGCTCCAGAAAACGATCCAGCATTGCCTCGGCGCTCTCGTCGGTATAGCCCAGCTCGTAGGCCAAACGGACCGCAATTTCACGGGCGGCGGTTCTTGTCATATCCCGTTCCTCCATCTTCTCTTTCTTGGGACACTTGCACAGTGACCCAATATACAGTATTTCAATCATTATACACCGGAATATACAAAATGAAAACCCTTTTGCAGGAAAAAGAGCGAACAAAAAATGAGGACAGGTCTCCCTGTCCTCACTGCACGCATTATTCCATTATATTCTCCGCACTCTCTCCGGTCTCCGTCAGCGTGGCCTCGGCGATGACAGGCTCTTCCACCGTCTGCTCCGCTGCCGTCTCCTCAGCTGTCTCCTGTTCCGCCATTGTCGTCTGTGCCTCGCTCCCCTCAGCCAGCACGACCTTGACGGCGCTGGCGGCGTAGTCTGTCTCGCCCAACACAATGTCGGTGATCTTGGCTACATCCGCTGCCTCCAGTGTTCCGGTGGGAGTGGCGACAACGACGCTGACGCTGTTTTCTCCGATAAAGGCCACGCACTCGGTATAACCCTTGGCAGTCACCAGATTCTCGATCTGAGACTCCGCCAATGTTGCCGAAGCCATGGCAGTGATGCTGTCAGCAGCGGCATTGACGGCAGTCTCGCCGGCCTCAGGGTCGTCTATCGTGTCCTGAAGAATGGATAGCGCACTGGCTCTGGCCTCCTCCCGACTGAGGCGGGCATTGGCAAAATAGCTGTCCGTATCGCTCTGGACGTCGGCATCTGCATTCACCTCTTCCACATCCCAGCTGTCCAGAATGACCTCCTCGGTGTCGTCCGTGGTGAGGCTGTCTGTGCTGACCAGCGCCGCCTCACCCAGCGTCTTTGCTTCGCTTCCCTCGTTCGAGACAGTGGTCGGTGTTGTGCTGTTACCGTTGACCGCCTCCTGCTGGCCGTAGGACCAGTTGAGATAGACCGCCACGCAGACAAACAGTACGATGGCCGCCACAACCGCATTTCGTTTCCACAATTTCATGATACATTGCCTCCTGTCCCTTGACAAATGGATATTTGATTGGCCCGCAGTCCGGTGAGCGCCTCTACCGCCTGCAGAATATTCAGCCGAACCTTGGCATCGCCGCCGCCCGGACAGATAATGAGCGCACCTTGCAGCTTGGGGGCGATCTCCTGAACGGTCACCGTCTCCTGCTGCCCCGTTCCGGCAGAGACGACTACCGTCTCCAGCTCCTCTCCCTTTTGATCGGAAGCGAGGATCCGGCGGATCCCGCTCTCCAGCGTGAGTATCACAGTAGCCTCTCCCACCCCCTCGATTCTGGAAAGCGCCTGCGCCAGTCTGGTCTCCAGTTCCGCCACATAGTCGGCGCTGTCGAGCTGCCTTTCCTCCGCCGGAGCAGAAGAGGACGTCCGCTCCCCATCCCCGGTGGTCGGCCAGAGCAGCAATCCCAGCCCTATTGCCAGCACCAACAGCACCGCCTGATACCGCTTCAGCAGTTCTCCCCATTTCTTCGTGTCCCATGGCAGCTTCATGGCTCCTCCTCATCATCTGCATAGACGATCTCTTCCCGCTCAAGGCCCAGTTCCTGCGTCAGGGTATCCGTCAGCGTTTCCCGCTCTGCGGCAGTCAGATCCCCCTTCACCGTCACCTTCACGGGGATGGGCAGTCCGTCCCCAGACCAGTCCCACTCCACCGCAGCCGTGCAATCCAGACCCAGCGCCTCCGTCTTGTCCTGAATATATGCCGCTGTCTCCCGGACTATGATGGATTCGGTCAAGCTGTTTTTTGTCCCTGTCAGCTCCGATTGCATCTGCTGTGTCAGTTCGGTATAGCTGCGAATAACGCTGGTCAGTCTGGTATAGTCGATCCCCAGCACCGGCCGTGCCACTGCCAGAAATACCAGCAGACCGCAGGCCAGCCGCCCCACCGCCTTGACGCTCCCCTCCGGCATGACTGCCTGGGCTATGGCAGTCAGCAGTGACACTGCCAGCACCGCCAGCAGCCAGTTCCTCAGCGCCTCCATCTCAGGTCACCGCCACCGAGACGGTGGTAATGATGGAGATTAGCGTCAGCAGCGCCGCCGTCCCCGTCATACCGAGAATCAGCCCAAAGGCCTTGCTGATATCGTCGATGAGCTTGGAAACAGAGCCGTTTGTCACCGCCGCCGTGAGAACTGCCGCCAGTTTGTAGAGCAGGTACTGAATGCCCAGATGGAGAAATGGTGTAAGGCAAAAGGCCATTACAGCTAACGTGCCGAAGATCCCGATGGCATTGCGTAGGATCCCCGCCCCCGCCAGTACGGACTCTGTTGCGTCAGACAGGATGCCTCCCACCACCGGCACCATGCCGGAGATGGCAAATCGGGTCAGCTTGACTGCCGCTCGGTCTGCCGTGCCGCCGATGACACCGCTGATACTGACATAGCCGGTAAAGAGCAGCAGCAGCCACTTGAGTACGGTCTGGATCCCCCAGCTGACGAAGTCCGCAATCGCCCGCATTCCCTGATTCTCCGTTGCCAGCGCACCGGCACTGGCCGCCACATAGAGATAGGTCATGGGGATCAGCACTCCTTCCATAAAATGGAGCAGCAGATTGGAGCAAAACAGGGTCACCATTTGCCGTGCGGCCGCTCCGGTAAAGGAGCCGCCTGCGACCGCCGCCGTGGTAATTGCCGGGATGAGGATCTTGTCAAATTCTGAAAGCCGTACGACGGTATCACGCCCAAGTCCCAGCAGAGAGTTCAGGTCTCCCACCGCTACCGCCGTCAGAGCCAGCGTCCCAACGAGGCGGGGCAGCGTCTTATTGGATTGTCCGGCCCCCTCGCAGACTGTCTCTGCCAGAGAACAGAACAGGGCGATCATCAGGATCAGACCGCCGCTGCGGGTAGCTCGCACCAAAATGGAGTTAAACTGTTCCAGCGCTGTTGCGCCCAATTCGGAAAGTCCTGCGTCCAAGTCAATGTCAGGCGTCAGTTCCACATCCAGATAGTCCTCTGCCTGACGCTGCAGGCTGTCTGTGTCCACGCTGTCCCAGACCTCTGTCTCTATCGCCCGTGCCGGGAGCGCAAGCAGCAGGATCATTACAAATACCGCCACACACCTGTTCATAGCAGTGACCCCACCAGCTCCAGCACCGCCCGCAGCAACGGCGCCACCGTAATGAGGGCTGCCAGGCTGCCGGAAAGCTCCAGCATAACAGCAACGCTGCCCATGCCGCCGTCCCGGCAGATCTGGGATGCGATGCGGACGAGGATGGAGATGCCCACCGTCTTGATCAGCGGCTCCACGATCTCCGGCGATAGCCCGGCAAGCTCCGAGAGCTCGTCCAGCAGCTCCAGCACCGAGATGAGCCAATCCCGGCACCGCCACAGCAGCAGTCCCCCTGTCACCAGCGCCAGAAGCAGCGCAAATTCCGGCGTCTGCCTGCGGAGTACCAAGGCGCAGAAGGTTCCTGCCACAGCGATAGCGCCCAGTGAGACGACCGCCGTACCGCTCACAGCCCAAAGAGGTTCTTGACCAGCTCGAACAGATCGCTGATCTGCCGAACGACCATCATCAGCACCACTACCAGCCCTGCCAGCGTCACCATGGTCGCCTGCTCCTCCCGGCCGGAGCGGGCCAGTACCTGATTGAGCACCGACACCAGGATCCCCACCGCCGCGATGCGAAAAATCAGATCTACATCCATTCTGCAATCTCCTTTGTTCAATCGGAATCAGTTCAGCAACATGACTGCCATGAGTCCGGCAGTCAGCCCCAGCAGCACCGCCGTTTTGCCCTGCCGCCGCTCCTCTTCCCTCGCATGTTCCAGGCACCGTTCCATCTCCCGGCGCAGCTGAGACAGCAGCAGTGCCTGCGCTTTGCCGTCATATCGCCCCAGCAGCCTGCCGCCCCGCCCCAGCAGCGCCAGTTCCTCCTGACGCAGCGGCAGGTCACTCTGTGTCAGGGCATTCATCCATATCTCAGAAAACGGCCGGTATTCCAGCTGTTCCATTCCCCCCAGACAGCGCCGAAAAAAAGGCTCCGCCCGCCCCGCCCCTGTGGCCATGAGGGAGAGCAGCGCCGCCGTCTCCGTCTCATGCTCGGAGAGCTCTGCCTCCATACGGGCAAAGGCATGGCAGAAATCAGAGAGCGTCTGCCTGCGGCGTCGATACCACTGCCGGCGGCTCCACCCTGCCCAGAGACAGGCGCCTGTCACCAGGAGGCTTCCCAATAAACGGATCATTCCAACCGCTCCACCTGATACCGCCGCTCGCCCCCCTCTCGGGCGATCGTGACCAGTCTGGAAAAGACATGTTGTTCCAGCAGAGGCTTACAGACCCCACGATGACTCAACTCTTCCAACGAACTGCCGTGGGCAGTGGCCAGCACCGCCGTGCCGCAGTTTGCCCCCTGACAGAGGGCAGAGACGTCGTCCGGATGGGTGATCTCATCTGCCGCCAGCACCTGAGGGCTCATGGCACGCAGCAGAAGCATCAGCCCCTCCCCCTTGGGACAGCCGTCTACTACATCCGCAAGCGGGCCGACGTCCAGCTGAGGCGCTCCCTGATGGAGTGACGCTACCTCACCCCGCTCGTCGGCAAGCCCGGTTCGGATTCCCCGCAGCCCCAGCAGCCGGATCAGATCCCGAAGAAGCGTCGTTTTTCCCTCCCCCGGTGGGGCAAGGATGAGGGTGCTTTGGAATCTGCCGCTCTCCATTAAATCAGGCAGCACCGCAGCTCCGATCCCAGGAACCGGGCAGGCGATGCGGAGATTGAGTGAGGAGAGGGCGCGGAAGTGGAGGATTCTGCCCTCCCGTATGGCCGCTGTGCCGCACAGGCCCAGGCGATGCCCCCCTTTCAGTGGAAGAAAGCCTGCCGCCAGCTTTTCCGAGACGCTCTGGAGGGACGCCCTGGTGGCAAGCTCCACGGTCAGGCGCAGATCCTCCGCCGTCACAGGGAGATTGACAGGCTCCTCCCCCCCGGTGCCGTCTACACAGCTCATGCCGCGTCCGGCCCGCAGACGGATCTCCTCCCAATGGCTCTGCTGCCCTTTCGGACATGCCAAGAGAGCCAGCCGCAGCTCTCTTGGCAAAACAGAAACTGCCGCCTGCACTGCCTCGATGCGCTCCATGCTCGTCCCTCCCTCTCGTGTTCTGCTCTATTGTATGAGGCGGCACTTCCCACTATGACCCCTGCCTTGACAAATCTTTGGAAGGCCGCTATACTGACCCCGTTCCAAACTGAACCTATCTTTTTCCCCATTTTCCAAATGATTTATCAGGTCAGGAGGCTTTTCTATGCTCTCACTCCCCTTTGTGCCCTCCGGGCGTCAGCCCCTCTATCTTCAGCTTTATCAATATATTCGCAGTGAGATCGAGGCAGGCCACCTCGTCTCCGGCGAAAAGCTGCCCTCCAAGCGGCAGCTGGCAAAGCAGCTGAAAATCAGCGTGGTGACGGTGGAAGGGGCTTACAGTCAGCTGGTGGCGGAGGGCTATCTGGAAAGTCGGGATCGGAGCGGCTATTACGTCCTTCCGGTGGTGGTTCGTCCGGAGCTGTCGGAGACATGTGTCCCTCACATTCCGTCGCTGGAATCGGACCATCCCCGCTATCGCTATGACTTTGCCACCTCCGGCGGTGACGCCTCCAGCTTCCCCTTCGCCACCTGGGCCAAGCTGAGCCGGGAGGTACTGAGCAGCCGGGATCAGGCGCTCCTCTCGGCCGCCCACCCTCAGGGCGTGTCTGAGTTGCGGGAGGCTATCGTCAGGCATTTGTATCAGTTCCGAGGCATCCGTGTGTCGCCGGAGCAGGTCATCGTAGGCACCGGCTCGGAATTTCTCTCCACTCTGCTGGTACAGCTTTTGGGAAATCAGGGAGGCTATGCTCTGGAAGATCCCGGCTACGCCAAGATCGCCCGTATTTTTCAGGCAAACGGCGCAGCGGTCTGCCCGATCCCGCTGGACAGTCAGGGACTGCAGGTGGATCGATTGGAGGAGAGCGGCGCCAGAGTAGTGCACATCACTCCCTCTCACCATTTCCCGCTGGGCACCGTCATGCCCATCTCCCGCCGCATCCAGCTTTTGGAGTGGGCAAACCAGGCGCCGGATCGCTATATCATCGAGGACGACTACGACAGTGAGTTCCGTTTCTCCGGGCGGCCTATTCCTGCGCTGCAAGGTCTGGATCGGGACGGACGGGTCATCTATCTCAATACCTTCGCCAAGAGTCTCGCCCCGTCACTGCGCATCAGCTACATGGTGCTGCCCGTCCCCCTGCTGGAGCGCTACCGGCGGGAGCTGTTGTTTTACTCCTCCACCGTCCCTTCCTTTGAGCAGTACACGTTGGCGCTGTTTATGGAACACGGCCATCTGGAGCGACACATTGCCCGTACCCGCAGCCGGTATCAGGCTCGCTATGCCGCCATACTCCACGCCGCAGAGAACTCCGGGCTGAGCCAAATCTGCTCCTTTTCCGGGGGCGAGGCGGGACTGCACCTGCTGATGACCGTCAGGAGTCCTCTCCCTCAGACAGAGCTGACCCGTCTGGCAGCAGACGACGGGATTCGACTCTATCCGCTGGACACATATTATTTATGTGAACCCCCGCAGGATCGCTTTCCCACATACGTCATGGGCTACGGAAAGCTGACAGAGGCAGAGCTGCAAGACGCCTTTCAACTTCTTTCAACAATTTGGTTGTTTTGACTTCTTTCGCCCATCTCCCCTTTTCTTCTTTGTTTTGTCCGTTCTTTTCTGTAACTTTTTGTTACTCTCAAAATTCATTCTTTCGCTCTTTTTCGCCATTCTTCTTTATTTTTCTCTTGGAATGTTTCGGTTTTTAGTCAATTAACTTATTTTCCAAACTTTTTATTGACATTCCCTTTCCTTTGGTGTATACTATTTGTTACCAGGCATAGTTACAAAGATTACACCAGAGCAAGCTCCCCTTGGAATCCCTCCCCTCAGCTTGCTCGGACAGGAGGTAAAGATGTCCCAGCAAAAATCTACATTATGTTCACCTTTCATTCGTGCGACTTTACAGCTGACTGCCTGCATTGCTACTGTTCTCAGCGTTCTGATCCTGTGCAATATTTCCGCCACAGCAAAAATCACCTATGCCATCGACAACGGCGAGGATCAGTACGTCCTCTCCTCCAACGCCACCGAGCTTAACGCCGTGTTGGATGAAGCCGGAGTCACCTATTCCGATCTGGATCTGGTAGACACCACGACTGAGGACGGTGTCATCAGCGTGTCTATCACGCCGAGACAGTATGTCACCGTCATCTGCGACGGCGTGACCACTTCCATGCTCACCAATACCTCTGACACAGTGGCAGATGTCCTGGCACATCTTAATATTGAACTGGATGAATTCGATCAGGTCTCTTCCGAGCCGGACGCTGTTTTAAACGGCGTCATCACCGAGATCTCCGTCACCCGTGCCACCGTCACCTACTCCACCGAGAGCATCCCCATCTCCTTCTCCTCCATCCGTGAGGCTGATACCGAGATGCCCAGAGGCGAAGAGGCTGTGACCACCGTCGGCGAGGACGGTTCTCTGGATAAGACCTTCCGCACCGTCACCATGGAGGACGGCACTGCTACCACTGAGTTGATCTCCGTCACAACCGTTAATCCTGTGGATGAGGTGGTTTCCTACGGTACCAAGACTGAGTTTGAGCGGCCCACCAACGGCCTGAGCACCTCCAGCGAGTACATTACCAATATCGACGACGAGGCCGGTACCTTCACCACCTCCAAAGGCGATACCTATTCCTTCTCCAAGCAGCTGACGCTGAATGCCACAGCATACACTGCCGGCTCCGGCGCAATCTGCTCGACCGGACGTCTGGCTCGTGTGGGTGTCGTTGCCGTTGATCCCAAGTACATCTCCTACGGCACCGAGATGTTCATCATGTCCGCCGACGGTTCCTTCGTCTACGGCATCGCCATTGCAGGTGACTGCGGCGGCGCCATCGACAACAATGACGTGGATCTCTACATGACTTCCCGCAGCACTTGCCTTCAGTTTGGACGCCGGGATGTGGTCGCCTATGTCATTGAGAGCAACGATTGATCTAAAAGTGAACATAGCCTGACACAGGCCTCCGAACGCTTTTGTGGTTCGGAGGTCTGCTTTTGGCAAAATCCACTCTTCCCTTTTCTTTCGCTTCCTGATATGATGATACTGTTATTCTTGATTGTGTGAGGTTGATTGAATATGGATCTCTGTAACGAGCGGCAAATCAAGGCGCTGCTGAACCGCCACGGGTTCCGCTTTTCCAAGTCTATGGGGCAGAACTTTCTCATTGTCCCGGAGATCCCCCAGAAAATCGCCGTTGCGTCTCAGGCAGACGCCTCCTGCGGGGTGCTGGAAATCGGCCCAGGCATTGGCCCCCTGACTGTTCAGCTGGCACAGCGAGCGGGCAAGGTAGTCTCCGTAGAGCTGGACCGCTCCCTCCTCCCCATTCTGGATGAGACGCTGGCGCCCTATCCCAACACCGAGGTGGTATCCGGCGACATTATGAAGCTGGATCTGGAGGAATTGGTTCACAACAAGCTGGCAGGTTTTACGCCCATTGTCTGCGCCAATCTGCCGTATAATATTACGACCCCGGTGATTACCCGGCTGCTGGAATGTGGCCTGTTTCATTCCGTTACCGTGCTGATCCAGAGAGAGGTGGCTCGGCGCATCTGCGCAAAGCCGGGTACAGCGGACTGTGGCTCCTTCTCCCTCCTCTGTCAGTATTACGCCAGGTGTGAGCTTCTCTTGGAGGTACCGCCGGAGTCCTTTCTTCCCGCTCCCAAGGTCACCTCTGCCGTCGTGCGGATGGAGCTGCGGGAGACGCCGCCTGTGGAGGTCTCTGATCCGTCGTTGCTGTTCCAAGTCATTCAGGCATCCTTTATGCAGCGGCGGAAAAAGCTGCTCAACGGGCTCACCACCGCTTTCGGCAAGGAGATCCCACGTGAGGCGCTGGCAGCCGCTCTGTACGGCTGCGGCTTTTCGGAGAATGTACGGGGCGAGCAGCTGGGATTGAAGGAATTTGCCCTTCTGACAGCAAAGTTGCAAAATCTTCTGGCAAACTAATGGAATACGAAAGCAGACCCGCACCTGAGGAAATGCTCAGATGCGGGTTCGTTTTTCCATTTATGCAGCCTGATATGTGCGCTTATACAAGATGTTACATTTTGATCGGAAAAGAGGTTTACTCTTTCTTGTCGTCTGCTTTCGGATCTTCCGTCTTGCCCTGTAGCTTGGTTCCTTTGCGCTTTGCGGACTTCCGCAGCGCCACGATAATCACCACGATCACAATCACAAAAATGAGGATTCCAACGAAGTTATAGGCAATACTGAGCGCCAGATCTTGCAGCAACTCCACAATGCTGTCCAGCCCCCACTGGAAGTTCTGGCCCAGACGCTGCGCGAAGGTCGGCTGCTCCTGCTCTGCCAGCTTGACCACCTCTTTCATACTGATATAGACGGTGGAAAAATTGATGAGGCTGTCGTATCGGTTCAGGTCAGAGGAATACAGCTCGATCTCGTACTCTGTCTCGCTGATTGCGTTTTCAATATAGATGATATCCTCCATCTCGGTGGCCTGTTCCAGCAGCACCTGCAGCCGATCCATCTTGTTTCTCAGCGTTTCGAGACGTGTCTCAATATCAAAATAGCGGGTACCCACGTCCTCAGCGTCCTCACGGGCGCTGGTCAGCTTGCAGTTTTCGCTATTCGACCATGCATCGACAAACTCCCGGTAATGTTCGACGGGGATGCGCACCGTGAAATTGGCATAACGGTAATTGCCATAGCTGCCGTTTCGATCGGAGGACTGATAATAGCCTCCCATCTGTGCTACCAACTGGTTAAGTCCGCTCACCGCTTCGTTCAGATCCAGCACCTCCAGCTCCAAATGAGCGGTGTAAATCATCTTTACTTCGGTGCTGTCCATGGCAGCGGTGACATCCGACGAATCTGTGCCGGTTGCGGAGGACTCGGCAGCCATTCCCGGCTCCGCCTCGTCGTAGTACCCATAGCTCTCCTCTTCATCCCACGCCGCATCGCTTTCATAGACACCCGGCTCAGTCGCAGCCTCATAAAAGGCGGAAGAATTGGCGGGGCTATCGGAGGAATTACTGCCGCAGCTGACGAGGCTGAGGATCAGCGTGAAGGCCAATAGCAGGGACATCACCTTATAGATACGTTTTTTCATATTCAATCGCTCCTCTCGTTTTTGTATCTTGTTTCAGATCCTTCAATCCTTCTATCCTTCTATACGAATGAGAGGAGGGAATTGCTGCATGGATAAAAAAATTTTTCAATTTTGTCCCATTTATCAAAAAAATCTGCCCCTCAGAGACTGTTCGTTTCTGTCAGGGCAGATTTCTTTCGGCAAAATATGTCTGTAAAGCTATTCCGCCTTCTCATTCTTATATATGTAAAGCAATTTCGCTTTTCATATATAAAGTACGACTGTATATGCCCTTTACAGGCATATTTACCTTCTTCATCTCTCCTTTACCGATAAAACGCATGGTTTCCGATCGTCGTCACATAGGTGCAATTGCGGACAATCCAAGAGGCGGACGACTTAGACGGGTTAAAGAAGTAAAGGGCGCCTCCTGCTGTATTGGCACCGTCCAGTACAAGCTCGGCTGCGATAATGCTTTCGGTGGTGGGGTTGTTGTAAAGCGTACCGTCAGTGACAGGGCTGAACTGATAGACACCGCTATCCACCTGCAGGATGACTCCTTTGAAGGTATTGGGGAACTTGCTGCTGCTAACCCGGTTCATGATAACGTTGCCCACAGCGATTTTCCCCGCCATCGTCTCCCCTTTTGCCTCAGCAGAGATGATGTGACTGAGCCAATACAGATCGGCGCTGTTGTATGTACTGCTGCCGCTGGCAATTTTGGAATGACCCGTGACCTTGGCTGTACTGGTCGACGCGTTCCAGGAGACGGTGGCGCCATAGGCTCTCGCCAGTGGCCGGATCGGTACCATCAGTGTTCCGCTGACTTGCTTGACCGGAGAGGCTGCGCCGGTGTAGAAGTAGCGGCCGTTGGCAACGATATAGGTCAGTCCCGCTGTGGCCTTCACCGTATAGCTGGATTTTGCTGTACCCACACCGCCAGATACACTTGCGCTGGCCCCCATCATTTGACAGAAGTTCTTAAAGGGGACGTAAGTGGTGCCGCCGATCAGCTGCGCTCCCGAGAGAGTCACGCCGTTGACCTGAACGTTGACCCCGGCAGCGTGGGCCGGCAGCAGGAAGAGTCCGCTCACAAGCAGCAGTGCCAGCATCGAGGCGAGGATTCGTCGTGGTTGTTTCATTTGTAACACTCCTTTTGTGATGTAACGAAATTGTAACTTATTCTCAGAGCAGTTACAAGGCGTAAGTTTTTCCAGTGGGGTAGCGTTTTCCTCCCCCTACCGTTCCCTTGCAAAGAGAAAAGAGAGACCGGGCGGTCTCTCAAATAGCGCATCTTTCAGCAGGTCAGTTCATAGAAAGCATCTGCCAGAGACAGGTCGTGGAATAGCACTGCGTTGGGTGGCTGGATCGTCCAGCAGATAATAAGTCCGCACAGGATCAGAACCGCAACGGTGAGCGGACTTCTCCAACGTTCCTCCACAGGTAGCACTGCCGGAAGGGAAAAGCCCAGTCCCATCAGCACCAGATAGAGGGCAATGTCCGCCGCAAAGGCGGCAGCGCCCAGATGAGTATGGATATACCACCCGCCCGCCAGCAACAGTCCGCAGAGGAGCAGCAGGGCAGCAAGCCACGGGGTTCTCTGCCACTTCCCAGCTCCGGTCAGGTACAGCCCCGCCAGCAGGTAAGGCCAGAAGACGATTTTGATATGCTCCCACAGACTCTCATTGACCGGCGCAAAAAACTCGGTCAGCAGGCTTGGCCACAGGTCAAAGACGAAATGGAGTCCGATGCCTGCCAGCGTAGTCAAAGCGTAGCAGATGAGCAGCTTCTTGTCCAATTTATCCCACATAACACATTCCTCCCCTGGCATTATCCTATGCCGGGGGAGGAATATTTAGACAAGCTATTTTCGTTTATCTCTGTCAAAGTGCAGCAAGCAGTTAGAGCTTCATCTCCCTCAAGATCTGCTCATCCGGCCGGTTGCTGTCGTCATACATCACTCCATAGGAAACCATAGAAGTGGTGGTGGTCTCCGATGACCACATAGCCCGTCTCCAGTTCCTTGACAAAGAAGGGGTTAGTTCCCTGCCGGATTTGAGGATTCGGTCGCAGATCAGGCACATATTATGGCTTCTTTCTCATATACCGAGGTTTGTATTCCACCTATGCGTGCTTCGGCTTGTTAGAAATGCCGCATCATTTCAATTCGCTCAGTTCAAAAAATCCTTCAGCTTCTTGGAGCGGCTAGGGTGGCGGAGCTTACGCAGGGCCTTGGCCTCGATCTGACGGATGCGCTCACGGGTGACGTGGAACTGCTTGCCCACCTCTTCCAGCGTACGGGTGCGGCCGTCCTCAATACCAAAGCGGAGCTTCAAAACCTTCTCCTCTCTGGGGGTGAGGGTGGAGAGCACCTCCACCAGCTGCTCCTTCAAAAGAGTGAAGGAGGCGGCCTCCGACGGCTCGCTGGCGTCCTCGTCGGGGATGAAGTCGCCCAGATGGGAGTCCTCCTCCTCGCCGATGGGAGTCTCCAGAGAGACCGGCTCCTGTGCGATCTTCAAAATTTCCCGCACTTTGTCCACCGGCATATTCATCTCGGCGGCGATCTCCTCGGGAGATGGGTCGTGACCCAGCTCCTGCAGCAACTGGCGGGAGACACGGATGACCTTGTTGATGGTCTCCACCATGTGGACGGGGATGCGGATGGTACGGGCCTGATCGGCGATGGCACGGGTGATAGCCTGACGGATCCACCAGGTTGCGTAGGTGGAGAACTTATAGCCCTTGGTGTAGTCGAATTTTTCCACCGCCTTGATGAGGCCCAGATTGCCCTCCTGGATGAGGTCGAGGAAGAGCATACCACGACCCACATAACGCTTTGCAATGGAGACCACCAGGCGGAGGTTGGCTTCTGCCAGACGCTGCTTGCAGTGCTCGCCGTGGTTTATGGCCTTTTTCAGTTCGGCACGCACCTCCTCCGGGATCTCTTCGCCGGACTCCTTCAGCTCGTCCAACTGCTCTCTGGCAGCATAGCCGGCGCTCATGCCCATGGCCAGTTCCGTCTCCTCCTCCGGATTGAGCAGCGGCACCTTGCCGATCTCTTTGAGGTACATGCGAACAGGGTCGTCGATGCTGAAACTGTCCACCATGGTGTTTGGATCGACGATCTCTTCCTCCTCGACGTCCTCCATATCCTCCTCTGGCGGCTCGATTACCTCAGGAATCCCCTCGTCAGAGACCAGCTCAATGCCCTGATTCTCCAGAATGTCATAGAACTGATCCAGCGTCTCGCTGTCAAGCTCCACGCCGTCCAGCTCCATCATCTCCATTGCGGTGAGCTTTCCCTTCTTCTTGCCGCGTTCAATGAGCTCGTTCAGCTTTTCTGCGCCGGAAACCCCCTCCGGAATGGCGGTCTTGGCGTCCTTCTTCTCTGCTGTTACCTGTTTCTTTTCGCTCATGTCGGTTCCTCCGTACTTTTTTTGTTTCTGTATGCCATCAGGGCACTGTCATCCACTGCGGTTTGACGGGCACCCTTGAGGCCCTCGGTCTGTATGATATTGATGTAATCCTGCATTGCCCGCTCCCGGTTGGCCTGAGAGATGGGGGACTGCAAAACGGATACCAGATGATTCATTTCCTCTCCGGAGAGCTCCTGCCCCAGGGTGTGGATTGAGACGGAGCGTCCCTCGGTCCAGCGGATCCAGATCTGCTCGTAGACTCTGCCGAAGAGTGGAACGGTAAAGTCCTCCGGGCGAAGGCACGCCGTTCGGCTGAGCAGCGACGGATCGTTCATCAGAAGGGAGATGACCCCCTCCTCTGCCTTGCCGGAGCGCATATTGTCATAGCGCAGCGTCCTCGTCTCCGGCTGGTTCATCTGTACCGGCTGGAGTACCCGCCTTGTCTGCTGTTTTTCTCCCTGTCGGAGCTGACGCCTTTGGCTGCGGTCAATCTCACGCTTCATGGTGTCAGCGGTGATGCCTAAGTCAGCAGCCATGCGGTTTCCGTAGACCTCCCGCTCTGCCGCCCCAGGCAGTCGGGCAATCACATTGGCAAGCTCCTGAATACAGGCCACTTTCTGATCGTCAGCTGTCAGGTCATACTTGTTTTTTACCTGCAGCAGCCGGAACTCCACATGGTTTTCCGAGCCGTCGATTAGCTTTTGAAATGCCGCCGGGCCATACTTTTTGATAAATTCATCCGGGTCTTTCGCTCCAGTGACCTTGAGCACCTTCACCTTGATGCCCGTCTTGTTCAAGAGCTGGATCGCTCTCTGAGCGGCGTTAACTCCCGCGGAGTCGCTGTCGTAGGAGATGACGACCTCCCCGGTTCTTTGGGCAATCATCCGGGCGTGATCCTCGGTCAGGGAGGTACCCAGCGAAGCCACGGCGCAGTCAAAGCCCGCCTGATGGAGGGCGATGGTGTCCATATACCCCTCGGTGAGAATGATCCGCCCCTGCTTGGACTTGCGGGCAAGGTTGAGGGCAAAGAGGTTTTTGCTCTTATTAAAAATGATGGTGTCCGGGGAATTCAGATACTTGGGCGTGCTGTTATCCAGCACCCGGCCGCCGAAGCCGATCACGTTGCCCCGGAGGTCGATAATGGGGAACATCACCCGGCCACGGAAACGGTCATAAATGCGCCCCTTGTCATTTTTCACCACCAGACCTGCGTCCAGCAGCTCCTGCTTGGAGTAGCCCCGCTGTCCCATTTCTTTGATGAGGCCGTCCCACTCGTCCCAGGCATAGCCCAGACCGAAATTGGTGATCGTTCTTCGGGAGAGGCCACGGTCGGTGAAATAGTTCAGGGCATGGCGAGCCTCCGGCTGGAGCAGATTTTGGTGATACCATCGGGCCGTCTCTTTATTCAGCTGATAGAGGCGCTCCCGCCGCTTTCGGCTGTCACTGTCGCCCTTGGTCTCCGGCACCTGTAATCCCACTCGCTGCGCCAAAATACCAACGGCATCAGGGAAAGACACGCCTTCCAGCTCCATGGTAAACTGGACCGCTCCACCGCCCTTGTGGCAGCCGAAGCAGTAGTACATCTGCCGGTCAGGCAAGACGGAGAAGGAGGGCGTCTTCTCACTGTGGAAGGGGCAGAGACCCCAGTACCGATTTCCTTTCTTGGTCAGCGTGACGTAGTTTGAGACCACATCTACAATATCTGTTCTGGCGTTCAGTTCTTCCAGAAATTGTTCCGGGATCGGCATGGCGCACCTCCTTCCCGTTTCTTCCCTATGATTGCCCTTTTCTCCCTATCTTATCCGATTTCAGCGATAAAAGGGCAATTATTTAACCGTCCAAGCCTTTGGGATGAACAGTTCGCCGTATTTTTCCACAGCGTAAGAGTCAGTCATGCCGGCGATATAGTCGCAGGCGGCACGCTCAACGCCCTCCTCAAAACGGATGTCCTGAAAGTCCTCAGGGAGCAGATCCGGGTTTTTGACGTAGCTTTCATACATACGGTGAAGCATTTCCACCGCCTTGCCCTCCTCGCCCTTAGCCTGCGGATTGCGGTAGACCATTTGGAAGAGAAAGTCCCGCAGCTCGTTCATTGCCTTTCCAATTTCTGAGGATTGCCCCGGCGTCTCTTTGCCCTGGCTGAAGTCAATGACGTCCTGAACAAGGGTATTGATGCGCTGGCTCTTGCTGTAGCCCAGTGTCTCCCGCAGATGAATGGGAACGTCCAGCGGGTAAAGAATGCCGCCCCGCATGGCATCCTCCAAATCGTGATTGATGTAGGCAATTCGGTCGGCATACCAGAGGATCTGCCCCTCCAGCGTCTCCGCCCGATCGGTTCCCGTGTGGCAGAGGATGCCCCGCCGCACCTCGTATGTCAGATTGAGGCCGCTCCCCTGCTTTTCCAGCTTGTCCACCACCCGGAGGGACTGGACGTTGTGTTTAAAGCCCCCGGAAACGATGGCATTCAACGCCCGCTCTCCGGCGTGGCCGAAGGGGGTGTGTCCCAGATCGTGTCCCAGCGCCGCTGCCTCGGTCAGATCCTCATTCAACCCCAGACCTCTCGCAATCGTCCGGGCAATGCGGGTGACCTCCAAGGTGTGGGTCATGCGGGTGCGATAGTGGTCGCCCTCCGGCTGGAGAAACACCTGCGTCTTATGCTTGAGGCGGCGAAAGGCTTTACAGTGGACGATGCGGTCAATGTCCCGCTGGAAGCAGGTGCGGAGTTGACATGGCTCTTCCCGGCGCTGACGGCCTTTGGAATCTCGGCTCTTACAGGCATAGGGTGAGAGGAGAAAATCCTCTGCCTGCTCGGTGCGCTCTCTTCCCGTCATTCCGCTCCCTCCTTTTCCGTCCATCGGCATAAAAGTGCTTTCTATAGACGTTATACGCAGTCAAATGCAAAAATCCTGCATGGATGTGAAATTTTTAAAAAATTTTTCTTCATCTAACCTTCACTCAATGTTCTTTTCCAGCAGAATCAGCGGAACAGTGCTGTCCTCCGCATTGCCAATGGCGTAAAAGCCGTATTTCTCATAGAAATGCAGGCCAACCTGATTGTCGGGCGAACAGCGGAGCCGCACTGTCTTTCTGCCCAGCGGGCGGAAGGTGGAAACTGCCTGTCCCAGAAGTTGGATGCCCAGCCTCTGCCGCCGCACCTCAGGGGCCACGTAATAGAAGTAGATAAATCCGGCACCCTCGCCAGCATACCGCTCCTTGTCCATTTGGAGCATCCCGGCGATCCGGTCGCCCTGCATGGCGCAGACTACCGACCACGGATCGTTCACGGAGGCGGCCAGCGCCTGACGGTAAAAGCCCTCCCCGTCAAAGGGGTCATTGGGATGTACCAGATGCCATGCGTCCTGCCGGAAGCGGAGGTATAAGTCCCCCTCCCCCACCGGCTCCCATGGGCGGTACCAGAGGTTGGCCTCCGGCGCTGCGTTATTGCTGCGAAGTGCCCGGTTCTGCCGTCCCAAGGTAGAAAGCTCCGGGGGCAGATGGGAGTTATCGCACTCAAAGAGAATATTTACCCTGCCGTCCTCGATCTCCAACAGGGAGACGCCGGTATTGTCGCATCTGGGGACGACCTGATTCATCTCCTCCACCCGGCAGCCGTGAAAGACGGAGAGGGCGGAGCGGAGGGCGAGATAGTGGGTGGCAATGCCGATGGTCTGTCCCTCATGCTTTGCGGCAAGGCGGAGGATGGTACCGCTGACCCGCTCTCGCAGCTCCTCAAAGCTCTCGCCGCCGGGGGCACGGAAGTCCGGGGAGCAGGCGTGGAATTTCGCCACCATGTCCGGGTCGGTACGCCCTAATTCGCCCCACGGCTTTCCTTCCCACTCCCCCATCTTCATCTCCCGCAGACCGGTGTCCAGTCGAAGGGGGAGATTTTTGTGTTCATAGAGCGCTCTCGCCGTCTTTTTGCACCGGCGCAGGTCGCTGGAATAGACGGCGTCCAGATGGATGGGGCGGAAGCGCTCTTCCAGTGCAGTGACCTGACGGAGTCCGTTTTCCGTCAGGTCGCCGTCGTAATGTCCGTGGAGGCGGCGGTAGAGGTTGCCCTCTGCCTCCGCATGGCGGACGATGTATACTTTTGTCATGTTTGGTCGCTTCTTTCTCTGTGTGGGACTGGGGAATGTGAGGTTGCGGTAAACTGGAATTTACTGAATTTTCTTTCCGGTATTATTGTCGATAAAATATCTCCCTGTTTCATCATAGCGAAACTCCAAGTCTGACCCAATGGGCATATCATATATCGCCAATACCGCTGGCTCTATTTCAACAAGCCTGTCAAAATCAACCACAAGATTGTTGCCGGGAGTATTGATATATTCTTCAGTGTCTGTATCGCCCAAAGCTCGCCAGCCATTATCAGCTAGATTGACTGACTCCTCTCTGAAAATCCACTTCAACCTGGATGTACCTTCATTCAATGACTTTGTAATAATGCAGCCACCCAAGTCATGTGTTTTCAACGTTTCTTTTTCTTCTGTTTTCTTCAACTTATCAAATAATCCCATAATTCTTTACCTCGGAAAATCCAGATTTAGCGGTTCCCCATGATAATGCAGGCAATTCCGCACACTCACCACGGCAGCACGCCGCCGGTCAGCTCGGTAACACTGGAAAGACCCTGCCGCTGGGCGATCTCCTCCAATCCGTCCCGCACCTTGAGGGGGGCGTAGGGATCCACAAAGCAGGCAGTCCCCACTGCCACAGCAGTTGCCCCTGCCAGCATGATCTGGGCGGCGTCCTCACCGGTGGAGATGCCGCCGAGACCGAGGATGGGAACGTCCACCGCCTGAGCAACCTCCCAGACCATCCGCACCGCAATGGGCAGGACGGCGGGGCCGGAGAGTCCGCCGGTATTCATCCGCAGCACCGGGCGGCGGGTATTCACGTCGATACGCATTCCACGGACGGTATTGATAAGAGACAATGCGTCCGCCCCCGCGTCCACCGCTGCCTTTGCAATATCCACAACAGAAGTGACATTGGGAGACAGCTTGACCATCACAGGCACCGAGGAGTGGCTTTTGGCCTCACGGGCAACTTCTGCGGCCATTTCAGGCACCACGCCGTACTGCAAACCTCCGGCCTTGACGTTTGGGCAGGAGATGTTGACCTCAATCATGTCAACGCCCGCCTCAGAGAGGCGCTCGCACATAATGCCGTACTCCTCCGGGGTGTTGCCGGAGATATTTGCGATAATTCGGAGATCGTGCTGTTTCAGCTCCGGGAGTTCGTTTGCAATGAAGCCCTCCACGCCGGGGTTTTGCAGCCCCACGGAATTCAGGATGCCCATAGGCGTCTCTGCAATCCGGGGCGGCGGGTTGCCCTCTCTGGGGTTCAGGGTCAGGCCCTTGACGGAAATACCGCCCAGTTCAGAAATATCGTAAAACTGCCCGAATTCCCGGCCGAAGCCGAAGGTGCCGGAGGCGACGACCACCGGGTTTTTCATGGTCATACCTGCGAGGCTGACCGACATATCCACCTTGCTCATTACCAGTCCACCTCCTCAGCGTCAAATACCGGGCCGTCCTTGCAGACATGGGCATAGTGCCCGCCCACAGAGCAGGCGCAGACCAGACAGGCACCCAGTCCGCAGCCCATCCGCTCCTCCATGGAGACGAAGCAAGGAGTATTCCCCTCTTTTGCCGCCAAATAGACGCTTTTCAGCATGGCTTTGGGGCCGCAGGCAAAGACGGCGGCGTAGCTGTCCTCACGCAGCGCTTTGCGCACCAGTGCGTCCACGAAGCCGTGTGCGCCGATGGTACCGTCGTCACTGGTGATGAGCACTTTACCGCAGGCGGCGTTCAGCTCGTCCAGCAGGATGGCGTTTTTCTCGCTGCGGAAACCCACGCAGGCGTCCGCCTCGTCACAGCATTTTGCCGCATACAGCATGGGAGGCACACCGATGCCGCCGCCCACCACCAGAACCTTGCCTTGTGGAATATCATAGCCGTGTCCCAGCGGGCCAAGGATGTCCAGTTCCTCACCCGTCTGACGCCGCGAGAGCCACTTTGTCCCCTCGCCCTTCACCTGAAAGACCACGGTGAGTCGTGTTCCGTTCACATCGCAGATGGAAATGGGGCGGCGCAGCAATAAACCCTCGCCGCACTTGATATTGACAAACTGGCCGGCCTTTGCCTGCTCTGCCAGCGCTCCCGCCTCTACGGTGATGGAGATCACGTCGGGGGTAAGATAGCGCAAGTCAGTGATGGGGCAATTTTTTGTCATGGGCATAAAATCACCTGTTTTCAAGAAAATTAGAGGATGGGTGTGACCGCACGGATAGCATCACGCATCTCGATTGCCGCAGCACGGGCGGCCTCGGCGTAGTCCTCGCCGTCCTTGCCCGTCTTCTTCCATGCGCACATGATGCCACGGGAGGAATTGACGATAGCGCCACGGCCGTACTCGTCAAAGGCGTAGTGGACATCCTCCGCCGTGCCGCCCTGTGCGCCATAGCCGGGGACGAGGAAGAAGGTGTGGGGCAGCAGCTTCCGCAGCTGGCGCAGGTCGGAGGGATAGGTCGCCCCGGTGACGGCACCCACCCGGTTATAGCCGTATTCGCCCACCTCTGTGGTCTTGCCCCAGCGATCCACCAGCTCCGCCATGACCTTGTAGACCAGCCGATCTCCGGCCATCATATCCTGCAATTCAATGGCAGAGGGGTTGGAAGTGCGCACCAGGGCGAAGACACACTTGTCCTCCGTCTCTGCATCCTTCAGGAAGGGTTTGATGGCATCGCTGCCCATGTAACCGTTCAAGGTCACGCAGTCAGCATCAAAACCGGCCACAAGCTTTTCACCAATCTTGCTCTTTCCCAGCCAGCCTTCGGAGTAGGCAGCGGCGGTGGAGCCGATATCGCCCCGCTTGATGTCCGCAATGACAAAGAGCCCCTTGTCCTTTGCGTAGCGGATGGTACGCTCCAGCATCTCCATGCCCTCCCAGCCCAGATTCTCGTAATAGGCGGCCTGAGGCTTGACGGCAGGGACAATGTCGCTCAGAGCCTCGATCAGGCCACAGTTGAAGCGGAAGATGGCCTCGGCGGCGGCCTTGCGGGTCTCGCCATACTCCTCGATGGCCTCTTTTACGATAAATTCAGGGACGTACTCCAGCCGGGCATCGAGACCTGCCACAGTGGGGTTTTTCATCTCACGGATTTTCTTCTGCAACACATCAAAGGACATTGCAAGCTTCTCCTTTCGCAAATGGGGTGGTTCAGTCTTTGTATATGATTTTGCCGCCGACGATGGTATATTTCACCTTGCCCTGCAGCTCCATGCCTGTAAAGGGGGTATTCCTCGCCTTGGAGGCAAACTGTTCAGGATCGACGATCCAGCGCTCGTTCAGGTCAAACAGAGTGAAGTCTGCCGGTGCGCCCAGGGAAAGCGTACCCATACGGACGCCCAGAATTTTGGCCGGGTTGATGGTCATTTTCTGGATAATGTCGTTCAGGGACATCTCGCCGGTGTGGTAGAGATAGGTCAGGGCGAGAGCCAGAGAGGTCTCCAAACCCACCATGCCTGCAGGTGCCTCCGTCAGCGGCTTTGCCTTTTCCTCAGCGGAGTGGGGAGCGTGGTCGGTGACGATACAGTCGATGGTGCCGTCCTTGAGTCCTGCCAAAATGCCCTCCTTGTCTTTGGTCGCGCGGAGGGGCGGGTTGACCTTGGCCAATGTGCCCTGACGTAATATTTCTTCATGGGTGAGAGTGAAATACTGGGGACAGGTCTCGCAGGTGATTTTGACGCCCTTGCGCTTGAACTGGCGGATAATATTCACGGTATTTGCCGTGGAAACATGACAAATGTGGACGGCTGTCCGGGTCTCCTCGGCCAGCATGGCATCCCGCATGGCCATCAGCTCTTCCGCAATGGCCGGTCTGCCGGGCAGTCCAAGCTGACGGGAAACTCTGCCCTCGTTGACGCTTCTGCCCCGCACCATATCGTCATCCTCGCAGTGGGACAGAACAGTTAGTTTGCTCCGATTGGCTCGCAGGAGGGCGTCCCGCATGAGATTAGCGTTTTGGACGGGCACGCCGTCGTCGGAGATGGCAACCACTCCGGCCTCCCTGAGCGCCTTGGCGTCCGTCAGGGTCTCTCCCTTCTGCCCCACCGACAATGCGCCGATGGGCAGGACTCGGACGCCGCAGTTCTCCTTTGCCTTATCCAGGATGTACTGGATCACCTCAGGACTGTCCGCCACCGGCTTGGTATTGGGCATACAGGCGATGGATGTCACGCCGCCCCGGGCCGCTGCAGCGGAACCGGTGAGGATGTCCTCTTTATAGGTCAGGCCGGGATCCCGCAGATGGACATGCATGTCGATCAGTCCTGCGGAGATATGGAGCCCTGTGGCGTCCAGCACCTGTGCCTCGCTGTCCTCCAGGTTGTTTCCGATCACAGTGATCGTTCCGTCCTCCACCAAAATATCCATCACCCCGCCGAGACCGCAGACCGGATCAACCAAAGTCCCGTTTTTGATCAGCAGCTTCACAATTTGTCACTCCTTTGCAGCTTTGCGCAACGCATAATTTTCTAATTTGCATTATATCGCAAAACGGCGTCCGACGCAATCAATTCCCGGAATTTCTCAGGCAGGATTTTTTTGCGTCAGGACAGACTAGTAACGGGAGGTGAGAAAATGAGCAATATGAAATTTCTGCGGGGCATGGGTCTCGGCGTGGCTGTGGGCGCTGCCATCGGTGTGGCTTTTGCGCCCAAGGGTAAGTCCTTTAAGCGCACCACCGCCGGCAAGACCATCAAGGCGATCACCGACGTTGTGGAGAACATCACGGACGCCATGGGACTGTAAAATAACTCCCACAGACGCACCACCGTCTCGGAGCATCTGCTCCGGGGCGGTTACATGAAATTCTCGTCGCGAACAGGCCGCAGCACCGAATCAGGTGCGGTAGACGACAAAGCCGCCGGGTAATAACGCGCCCATCTCAAAGCGGTTTTGCAGCAGTATCTTCGCCTGGTCGGGGATGCACACAGAGATGGGCGCTCACTCCGGATGGAAGTGGGCGGTGACGGCAGCGTTGCCAGAATGGAGGCGGCGGTAAAGAGCAGCCATGGAGAGGCGTTGCGCACCAGAAGGGCCCGGAGGATGCCTTTGCATCCCGGAAAGCGCCAGCGGGAGTAAAGAAAATTCCCATCTGCAAAGCCTGTGACCCAGGCTTTGCAGATGGGGTAATGTTTTGTCTTATTCTTTGCTGTTTCTCTCTTTTTTGTACTGGCGAAATTCGGGAATATAGCTCAGTCCCGCCGCCACTGCGCAGGTCACATCCAGCGTCAACAATCCGATGGTCACCCATTCGGGGATGGACGGGAACAAGACGATGAGGATCATCACCACGTAGAATACCACAGTAGCGACTTTTCCAAACCACTTGGCACCCTCAATTATGACGCCGCCTTTGGTCAGATAGCCGCCCAGTGTCAGCATGACCAGATCCTTGGCGATAAGGACGGCAAAGAAAAACCACAGTTGCGGAAACCGGATGATAAAGCAGATCGAAACGGCAGTCTGTGTAAGCTTATCGGCGATAGGATCCAGAATCTTGCCCAGATCGGTGATCCAGCCGAAACGGCGGGCCAGTTGGCCGTCCAGCGTATCGGTTATGCCGGAGATCAGCAAAATAAGACCGGCAGCCAATGTATCCCCCGCCAGCATCTGCCAGACGAAGAACGGAATCAAAGCGATACGAAAACTTGTCAGGATATTGGGGATATATTTCATTTCTCGCCCTCCTTTGGGCAATTTGAAAGGGTGCTTTGCCTCGCATAGTGTATCACAAAGTCTGTCCTGCGTCCAGTCGTTTCACAGCAAATTGCGTCGTTTTTCACGATTGGGAGGTATTCGTTCAGTTCCCTGACCCTCGAACCCGGATGGTCAGCGTTCCGTTCTCATCCGTCCTCCACAGATCCGCTCCTGCCGCCTCGCAGCGAGCCAGCATCTCCTCTGTGGGATGTCCGTAGGAATTACTGCCGACGGAGATGAGCACCGTCTCCGGGGAGACGGCTTCCAGCAGTTCGCTGCCGGTGGCGTATTTGGAGCCGTGGTGGCCGGCGACAAGCACCTCCACCTGAGGTAATGCCCAGTGTTCTATCAATTCCGTCTCCGCTTCCAGGCCTGCGTCGCCTGTCACCAGAAAGTCGAATGAACCGGCTGAGACAAGAATGGCAAGGCCGCTGTTCCGGTCGGTGCCGATTGGAGTGACGGAGAGGGTCAGAGCGTCAGAGTCGATCTGTGTATCCCCTTCCAGAACAGTCACCGTCGTGCCCCGTTCCTCTGCCAGCATCCAGAGCGCCTCTGCCGTATCTGCATGCTCCTCTGTGGGCTGCGGTGCTAGCAGTTGACCAACGGCGTATATCTCCATCACCTTATCAAGGCCGTTGATGTGGTCGCTATCATAGTGGGTGAGGATGACAAGGTCGATGGTATCTCTGTGGAGGTCAGAGAGTGCCTGCTTTAGTGCGCCGTCCGCTCGCTTCTGCTCACTGCCGCAGTCAATGACTACGGTATATTCCTCTGTCGCAAGGAGAATACTCTGTCCCTGTCCCACATCCAACAGGGCGATTTGGACTTCCCCCGCCCGGATCGTATCCTCCGGTGTCCAGAAGCAGAAGGCAAGGGACAGGAGCAGGAGTGCGGAAAACACAGGCACAGCTCTCCCCCGCAGTTGCTTCCCGTAGATCAGACCGCCTACCAGATAGGCCAGCAGCAGCCACGCAATGATAAGAGGATTACTGCCGGACAGGGTGACATGAGGCAGGCGGGCAAGGACGAGGATGCCGGAGATGATCCACTTTGTCAGGAATCCTACCGGCAATGCCAGGATTTGAGCCGCCCATGGGATCCACAGCCCCAGCAGCGAGCAGACGAGGGCAGCAGGCATCAGAAACGGGATCACCCATAAAACGACAAGATTCGACAACGGTACCAAAAGAGAGACGGAGCCAAAATAATAGAGTGCCAACGGCAGGGCAAAGACATTGGCTCCCAGCGTGGTCACCAGACTGCGTACTATTTTGCTTCGTCTCCCTTGCCTCAGCGACGGGCTGACGGTGAGCAGTCCCAGCATCGCCGCAAAGGAGAGCTGAAGGCTCACGCTGGCGATTGCATAGGGATTTCCTACCACAATAAGGGTCAGTGCCAGGGACAGGGAGGTCAGACCATCCTCCTCCCGCTCCAGCACAGGGCCGATGAGAAGGACGGCCTCCATAATTGCCGCTCGGCAGATAGAGGGCGTAAACCCGGCCAGTGCCGCAAAGGCCGCAAGCGCCGGCAGGAAAAGCAGACCCTTTCGCTTTCGGCTGCCCGGCAGCAGAAAAAGGACGGTTAGGAGCACGTTGACGTGGAGTCCGGAGGCCGCCACGATATGCCGCAGTCCTGTCTCCTTTAACGCATCCTTCACCACTTCAGAGAGACCGGAGGTGTTTCCAGTGGTGAGCGCATAGAGAAAACCCGCTTCCTCCTCTGGGAAGAGCCGGTAGAAGGACTGGCCGATCTCATAAGCCCAGACCCGTGGCAGCAGATACCACGGTGTGGGCCGCGCCGCTACTGTCACGTGGTTGGCACTTCCCTGAAGGAAGATGCCGTTCGTGTAGTTGTACAGGATCCACGGTGACGCATCTCCCCGGGCGGAACGGAGCCGGACATAGGCAGAGAGTTCGTCGCCCGGTGTTGCCGAAAAGTCAGTGTCACTGACGTAGAGGAGGATGCGGACGCCTTGGAGTTCTCCCTCTGTTTGAATCTGTGCTTCTACCCAGTTGCCGAAGTTGGTGGGCTGCGGATAATCTGCCGCTATCATCGTGAGCGGTTCGATGCGTCCCGGCCAGTTTCTCTCCAGCAGCCCTGTTCTCCCTTGCCAGAACCAGCAGAGCAGGAGACCTGCGGTAGCAGCGATCAGCGCTGCTCCTAGCAGCTTATGGTGTCTCAGGCACAGCGCCAGACCGCAAAAGAGGAGCAGCCCTCCCCCAAGCAGCAGCTGCCAGCCTGATAAGACAAGGACTCCCAGCAGTACTGCCCCGGAAGAGGCTGCACAAACACAGGCCAGAGGGCGTCTCACCACTCCGGCCAGAATGGTATGCGGTTGTTTCTCTGTCACTGCATCCACAATATCCCTCGCTGTCGGGAAAATTTCCATCAAAGCACTTTTGAAATGATACGGTACACCAGCTCAAAGGGCAGCCCCTCCCGCCGGGCAATCTCTGCCACATCGTCGTATTCCGGCTTGCGATGCTCTGCGCCATAGCCCGCCGCCCTCTTGATCCGCACGGGGCCGAAGGGCGTCTCCTCCGTCTCAACGGAGGATTGGAGAATGATCCTATTGCAAGGCCGCAGGCGGAGACCGTTGGTCGTGGTCTCCCGGAGGACGGCTGCTGCCAGTTTTTCCTCCTGACCGGGAGCAGCCAAAACGGTCATCAGGTGTCCGGGTCTCCCCTTCTTCATCAGGGCGGGAACAACGGTCACATCCAGCGCACCCAATTCCATGAGCCGGGCGGAGGCGCAGGCCAGTCCCTCCGGCGTCATATCGTCTATTGCGCATACCAGCTCGGTAACAGAGTCTACCTTCTCCTCCGTCTCGCCCAGAAAGGCCCGGAGGCAGTTGGCGGCAGCAGCGAAGTCTTTTTTGCCCATGCCGCAGCCGATTTTTTGCACCTTCATGACAGGCATCTGTTCAAAACGATCCGCCAGAGCGGAGATCAGCGCCGCACCTGTGGGGGTAGTCAGCTCTCCTTCTACACTGCCGGCATAGGCGGGAACGCCCCTCAGCAGAAACGCAGTGGCCGAGGCGGGGACAGGAAGCGTCCCGTGATCACAGCGCACCTGACCGTATCCGGTGCAGACGGGCGAACAAATGACCTGCTCTACGCCCAGCCGTTCCAGCGCCAGACAGGCCAGCGTGATGTCCGCCACGGCGTCCAGCTCTCCCACCTCGTGGAAATGGATCTGGTCTACCGGGCGTCCGTGCGCCTTCGCCTCCGCATGAGCCAGAAAATCATATACCTGTGCCGCTTTTTCTTTTACACTGTCTGAGACAGGCAGGCGAGCCAGGACGGATCGGATATGTGACAGGCTGGTGTGGTGGTGGTGGTGATGCTCATGGTGATGTCCCGCCACGCCCTGTTCCTCCTCTGCGCCATTCACCCTGACGGAGAGCTGCGTGCCTCGGATGCCCTGTCTTTCGGAGGGGATAGCTTCCACTGTGACTTGAGGCAGGAGGCTGGCCGCAATGCGCAGGAAGTCCTCCTTGTCCTCCAGAAGCTCGTAGAGGGCAGCGGTGAGCATATCGCCCGCAACACCCATATTACATTGCAGATACAGTGTTTTCAATCTGAGATACCCTCCATTTGATTGATGCGGGAGGCCTGGAAGGCGGCGCCGAAACCGTTGTCGATATTGACCACCGACACGCCTGCGGCGCAGGAATTGAGCATGGAAAGAAGTGCGGAGAGGCCGCCGAAGTTGGCTCCGTAGCCTACGCTGGTGGGGACGGCGATGACCGGCGAGGAGACCAGACCGCCCACCACGCTGGCCAGCGCTCCCTCCATCCCGGCCACGGCAATCATCACTCTGGCTCGGTTCAGCTCGTCTATCCGTGCCAGCAGACGGTGGATCCCGGCAACACCCACGTCGTAAATGCGGTTCACCCGATTGCCCAGCGTCTCAGCGGTAATGGCTGCCTCCTCGGCTACCGGTAAATCGCTGGTTCCCGCGGCGACCACTGCGATCTCTCCCCTCTGCTCCACAGCCTGAGGGACGACAATGCCGATTTTGGACAGCTCATGGTAGTTCAGCGGCAGGACATTGGAAACCAGTGCCGCCGCTTGGGGAGACATGCGTGTCACAAGGATATTGTGCCCGCCCCGTTTGGTCATGGCCTGACAGATGCCCAAAATCTGTTCCGGCGTCTTGGAGGCTCCGTAGATGACCTCCTGAACGCCTTGGCGGGCCTTGCGCTGGGTGTCCACCGTGGCGTAGCCAAGAGAGACAAAGGGCTCCGGATTCAACTGAGCGGCCGCCTCTTCCGCTGTGGCATCCCCGATCTGCACCCGACGGAGCAAGGCCAGCAATTCTCTCTCATGCATGGCAGGTCAGTTTTTTCATTGCATCGACCAGTGCTTTCATCTCCGTGTCGGTGCCGATGGTGATGCGCAGGAAGTTGTCAATCCTGGGAAGGGCAAAATAACGAACCAGAATGCCCTCCTCCCGCAGTCCGGCAAAGAGGTCTTTCGCCGAGACAACGGGATGACTGACAAAGATGAAGTTGGATTTGGAGGGCAGGACGGTAAAGCCCAGCGCTCTGAGACGGTCGGTGCTCCATGTCCGGGTGTCGATCACCTTTTGCCGCTGGACGTCAAAATAGGCTCTGTCCTCCACGGCGGCGGCAGCGCCAATGATGGCCAGTCTGTCCAGCGTATAGGAGTTGATGGAGTTTTTGACGCAATTCATCGCCGCAATCAGATTTGCGTTGCCAAAGGCAAAGCCCACCCGCAGTCCGGCCAGCGCACGGGATTTGGAGGCGGTCTGTACCACCAGCAGGTTGGGATATTCCTCAATCAGCGGCAGAGCAGAGGTTCCGCCAAAGTCCACATATGCCTCATCCACGATAACTACTACATCCGGGTTGCGCTCCAGAATTGCTCTGAGGCTGTCCTGATCCAGTTCTATGCCGGTGGGAGCATTGGGGTTGGCAATCACCACGCCGTCCCCTGCATTGAAAAAAGGTTCGACGGGAACGGTGAAGTCCTCGTTCAGCGGAATCGTCCGACAGCGGATGTCGAACAGGTTGGCGTATACGGGATAGAAAGAATAGGTGATGTCAGGAAAGACGATGGTGCTGCCGGGATCAAAGAAGGCCTGAAAGGCGAAGGCCAGAACCTCGTCAGAGCCGTTGCCCACAAAGACCTGATTTTCCGCCACGCCGTACTGATGGGCCAGCGCCTTGACCAGCTCCGTCCCTTCCGGGTCGGGATAGAGACGCAGGCTCTCCCCTGCTGCCGCTTGAATCGCCGCAACTGCTTTTGGAGAGGGCGGGTAGGGGTTTTCATTGGTATTCAGCTTGATAAACTTTCTGTCTTTTGGCTGCTCTCCCGGTGTATAGGGGGTAAGCGCCCGGATTCGGCTGGACCAGAATTCTTTCATCGTTTATTCCTCTGTCTCTCGTAAGATTTTTTTGATGGCTTTCTCCGCCTTGCTTCGGGGGATCATCATCTCCCGGCCGCAGGTACGGCAGCGGAGGCGGAAATCCATGCCGATCCGCAGCACGTCCCACTCCTTGCCGCCGCAGGGGTGGGGCTTTTTCATCAACAGAATGTCACCCAGTCGTACATCCATGAAGCTGCCTCCTTCTGTTATTCCGTCCCTTTGATGCGCTGCCAGTAGGCTTTTGCCGCCTGCTCCGTCTTATTGTCGCCGTACTCGTAATAATGGGCGTCTTGAATGCGGTCAGGCAGATACTGCTGCTGCACCCAGTGGTTGGGATAGTTGTGGGGATAGAGATAGCCCTGCTCCCGTTCCATGCCGGCGCTGTCAGCGTGGACGTTTTGCAGGTGCCGGGGATAGTCCCCTGTTCGGCCCGCTCTTACGTCAGATATGGCTTGGTCGATTCCCATGACCACGCTGTTGGACTTGGGCGCAGTGGCCAAGAGGATCACCGCCTGAGCCAGCGGCAGTCTCGCCTCTGGGAGTCCCAGCATATTGGCGGTGTTCACAAGGGAATTGACGATGGACGCTGCCTGAGGGTATGCCATGCCGATATCCTCGCTGGCGGAGCAGAGGATGCGGCGGATGGCAGTAATCATGTCCCCGGCCTCCAAAAGCCGAGCCAGATAGTGCAGGGCGGCGTCCGGATCGGAGCCTCGGAGTGACTTCATCAGCGCCGAGGCGATGTCAAAATGGTCGTCGCCCTCCCGGTCGTAGCGCATGGCGGATCGCTGTCCCACCGTCATGGCGTCCTCCAGCGTCAGACGGGCAATTCCGTTATGGGGCCGGGAGACAGAGAAGAGCAGTTCAACACCGCTGATGCCCTTGCGGACATCTCCCCCGCAGGAGGAGGCCAGATAGTCCAAAACGCCGTCCTCCAGCTCCGCCCGGATGCCCTTTCGTTTTTCCAGAAGGGCAACCGCTCTCAGGAGGGCGGGCTTGATGTCCTCTGCCTCCACCATTTTGAACTCAAAGACGGTGGACCGGGAGAGCACGGCGTTAAAAACGCAGAAGTATGGATTTTCCGTGGTGGAGGTGATGACAGTGATCTTGCCGTTTTCCATAAACTCCAGAAGAGACTGCTGCTGTTTCTTATTGAAATACTGGATCTCGTCCAAATAAAGCAAAACGCCGTTGGGGGCGAGGAGGGTATCTACATCGGCGATGACCTCACGGATATCAGCAAGGGTGGCGGTAGTGGCATTGAGGCGGTGGAGCGCCCGGTCGGTGCGTTTGGCGATGATATTGGCTACCGTCGTCTTTCCGGTGCCGGAGGGGCCGTAAAAGACCATATTGGGAATGTCGCCGCTGTCAATGATGCGTCGGAGGACGCCGTCTGTGCCTAGAATATGTTTCTGCCCGACGACGTCGTCCAGTGTCTCCGGGCGGATCTCATCCGCAAGAGGCCGATATGCCATAGCGTTCACCTCCGATCCTGTTTCTCATGCTTGTGCTATTGTATCACAGGACGAAAAAAATGGAAAGTCCAAACCGGCGCTACATGGTCTGAAATCTTTCATTCTGTCCAAAATTGCACTACTTTGAATTTTCTCTTGCAAAAACGGCAGCGCTGGCATATAATGTCATCACATGATTTGGAACAATTTTATCAAAAATAAATCGTCTTTTGACGAGATGGGAGCATTTAAGCTATGAATTGTCAAACCAACTACACCATGCTCTGCGATTTCTATGAGCTGACCATGGCGAACGGCTATTTCCAGACCCCGGAGGTGCGGGATCGAATCACCTACTTTGATGTGTTCTTCCGGGATGTGCCGGATCACGGCGGGTTTGCCATTGCAGCCGGGCTGGAGCAGCTGGTGGAGTATATTCAGAATTTGAAGTTTACGGAGGAGGACATTTCCTATCTGCGAGGCAAGGGCTGCTTCTGCGAGGAGTTTTTGGACTACCTCCGCACCTTCAAATTTACCGGCGACATCTGGGCCGTGCCGGAAGGTACGCCCATCTTCCCTCGGGAGCCTGTCGTCACAGTGCGGGCGCCTGCCATTCAGGCTCAGTTTATTGAGACTTATCTGCTTTTGATGTACAACCATCAGTGCCTGATTGCCACCAAGGCCAACCGGGTGGTGCGTGCCGCCAAAGGTCGTCCTGTGATGGAGTTTGGCTCCCGCAGAGCCCACGGCGCTTCTGCCGCCATTTTGGGCGCAAGAGCTGCCTATATCGGCGGCGTGGGAGCCACCGCCTGCACCCAGACGGATCGGGACTACGGCGTTCCCGCTGTGGGTACCATGGCCCACTCCTGGGTGATGATGTTCCCCTCGGAGTATGAGGCGTTTAAGCGATACTGTGAGCTCTACCCCAACAACGCAACACTGCTGGTAGACACCTACAATGTGCTCAAATCCGGCGTTCCCAACGCAATCAAGGCCTTTAAAGAAGTGCTGCTGCCCCAGGGCATTACCAAGTGCGGCATCCGGCTGGATTCCGGCGATCTGACCTACCTCTCCAAGAAAGCTCGGAAGATGCTGGATGAGGCAGGGCTCACCGAGTGCAAGATCGTGGCCTCCAACTCGCTGGACGAGTATCTGATTCGCGATCTTTTCCAGCAGGGAGCACAGCTGGACTCCTTCGGCGTGGGCGAGCGGCTGATCACCTCCAAGTCCAGCCCGGTGTTTGGCGGTGTTTACAAACTGGTGGCCATTGAGGACGACGAGGGTAGAATTATTCCCAAGATCAAGGTCAGCGAGAACCCCGAGAAGATCATCAACCCCCACTTTAAGAAGGTCTACCGTCTCTATGACAACGAGTCCGGCGAGGCCATTGCCGACGTGCTGACCGTCTACAACGAGACACTGAATGACCAGGAGCCGATTCGCCTGTTCGATCCCAGCGCCACCTGGAAGCGGAAGACGGTGCGCAACTTCACCGCCAAGGAGATGCAGGTGCCTATCTTCAAAAATGGCGAGCTGGTCTACAAGCTGCCCTCTCTTCAGGAGATTCAGGCCTACTGCAAGGAACAGGTGGATCTGCTGTGGGACGAGGTGAAGCGGTTTGATAACCCCCATATGTACTATGTGGATCTGTCCGACGAGCTGTGGAATATCAAGGAAGATCTCCTGCATATGAATTTCTGATACAGACATACGAAGAGCCGGAGTTTTGCTGCTCCGGCTCTTCGCTTTTGCTTATAGTTCCCGTTTTTGATAGAACAGGATGGACAAATACCACGAAAGGGCATACAGGGCGATTACGGCAAGGCAGAGGATCGGCAGTACACCGTGGAATACTGTCTGTGGGCTCTGGGCTTTTCCAAGGACATCCTGCAGAATGAACGCTGTCGCACAGAGCGTTCCCATCGCAACGTAATAGGCAACTCTCCCCTTCTCAACGCCCAGTTGAAACATAAACGGCAGGCTGGTCGTCGGAGCGAGCAGTGCCATCACGAGAAACACGGACATTAGTATCAACCAATCCCCTACGGCAAATGTCCCGGCCATGCTCATTCGGACGGCCTGCGCCGCCCCGGAAAGCACGAGCACGATCGCCTCTATACAAAGTCCGATCAGATACTTGACCGAGACCAACTGCGCTTTGCTGTACGGCAGCGTTCCGCTGTAAACATCCCACTTGCTCCGTTCGTCGTAGGAGAGCAGGAACACCGGAATCATGCCGCAAAAAATGCAGGGGTAAGCGGCGAAGAACAGATTATTTTCGCCGGCAAACGATACTGCAAGAAATACAATGACCAGCAGCAGAAAAGACCGGCAGTATTTGAGCGTCATGTAGAAATCCTTCAACAGCAGTCCCTTCATCTTACCGCACCTCCTTTACCACAAACAGAAACAGCTCCTCGATGCCGATGGGGCTGATGGAGAAATTGTCCGGGACGGCCTCTCTCCGCACAAGGGCTTCCACACCGTAGGGAGACTCTTTTTTGCTCCTGATGGCATCTGCATCCAGCTCATGGAGCTGTTCGGCAGTGCAATGGAGGATGCCGTACTCCTCCAGCAGGCGATCCTTCTCCTCACAAAGCAGGAGCTTTCCCTTATGGAGAAAGGCAACATAGTCGCACAGCTTTTCCAGATCGCTGACGATATGGGAGGAGATGAGGATAGAATGGGTCTCGTCCCTCGTAAAGTCGCTGAGCATTTCCACCACCTCGTCCCGAACCACCGGGTCAAGGCCACTGGTGGCCTCGTCCAGCAGGAGGAGCTTTGGTTGATGGGACATGGCAACGGCAATGCCCAGCTTCATTTTTGTGCCACGGGAGAGGTTCTTAAAGAGCTTGTCGGTGGGAATGGAGAGCTTTTTCAGGTATTCGGCGTACACGTCGTCCTGCCAGTTATGGAAGGTGTGACGCATGATCTTCCCCACCTGCTTTGCAGTCAGGTAGTCCGGAATGCCAACATCGTCCATGACAACACCGACATTCTCCTTTGTCAAGGTGAGGTGATCTTCGTTGTCTCTTCCCAATATGGTGACAGTGCCGCTGTCCTTGTGGATCAGATTGAGGATTAGTTTTATCGTTGTGCTCTTCCCTGCCCCGTTTTCCCCGATCAGACCCATAATGCAGCCGTTTGGGAGGGTCAGACTCAGGTGATCCAGCTGAAAGCCGGGAAAGGATTTGGACAGTTGTTTGATTTCCAGTGCGTTCATGGATTTTCCTCCAAACTAAAATGAACCATTGCGAGTATATCTTCCCGACTCAGGTTACAGGATGCGGCAAGCTGTACAATCTGCTCCAGGTGCTCCTCAATCCTTTTTAGATTCTCTTCCCGGAGCAATTCAACGTTCTTCGTCGCAACGAAGCAGCCCTTCCCCGGGATGGTGTAGAGAAAGCCCTCTTTTTCCAGCTCGTCATAGGCACGCTTCGTCGTAACGAAGCTGATGCGCAGATCCTTTGCAAGGCCACGGATGGACGGCAGCATCTCGTTCTCGGTCAATGCTCCGCTGATGATTTGGGTCTTGATCTGAGAATAGATCTGGTCATAGATCGGCGCTCCGCTCTTATTATCAATCAGAATGTGCACCTCATCACCTCTTTCATTAACTGTATATATCTATTATATACGGTTAATACAGTTCTGTCAACAGAAATTTTTCGAGAAATTGCGGTTTTGCACTTGACGAACGGTTTTTTTCTGGTATAATACATTCTGTTGTTGATGAGCTGTTGCCTTCCAGTTTTCAGCAATCCGTTGTTTAGAGCACTGCCACGGTATGGAGAAGTGGCTGAGTTGGCTGAGTGGTCGAAGGCGCACGATTGGAAATCGTGTATACGTTGATAGCGTATCAAGGGTTCGAATCCCTTCTTCTCCGCCAAATTGCAAAAGTCCCCGAAACTTAACGGTTTCGGGGACTTTTCATTTGATTTTGTTCGTATTTTTGAGGCTCTACGTCAATAGTTGGGGTAGAACCCTTTTTTGATCCATCTCATATACGCGGGCAATCAAAACAGAATCGACCGCCCGAAGAGCGTTACCCGGCAGAATTCTCTTGTTCCACCCGCTCGCATAATACCACGTATCTCTGATAATTATGGCGGTATGGGTGGCAGGTAACCAGTGTGATAAGATCTCTTCCCTCCTGAATGAGCAGCTGATCAATATCTGTGGGCTCAATTACCCGAAGCTCCACCACTTGATAAGTCAGTGTCTCTCGGAAATTTTCAATGTACACCAGATCGCCAATCTCCATGCGCTCAATTTCCCGAAACATGGCCTTTGTCCCCATTCCACGATGGGCAGCAAGGATGCAGTTGGTATTTTCTCCTCCGATGGGATAGGAGGTCTCCGTCAAATGGACAGCTCCCAAACGCATATTCTCCGTATTTGCTCCCAGCAGGATGGGGACCACCAGATCCATTCTCGGGATTGTCAGATACCCGATGGTGTTGTCCGGCACACCGTAGACCGAGAGGTCGATGGTGGGCTGCTCATAGGAGAAGGGATCGGTCAGACTGCTCTGGTGATTCTCATACAGCTCCCGATTCCTTCTCAGCAGTTCCTGATACAGCTCCTCCAACAGTGGGTCAGGCTCAGGAAGCATCTCTGTCTCTTGCACAGCAGAACCTGATTCCGGCCTCACACCGAGGCTCTCCCCCGTCAGGCCGAATCTGCTCTCAAACAGCGTTTTATCTCGCTTTACCTCCTGCTCATAGACCAGATTGGTTGCCTGCGGATACAGCAGTACCGCCAAGCCGGCCAGAATGAGTACCAGCGCCAGCACCAGAGAAAGCAGCCCAGATCCTTTACTCTCGTGTCTTTGTGCCATCTTTTTTCCTCTCCCCTCTTCCTGACAGCAATCCCAGGAGCAGGATCAGCATAAGGATGCCCAGGCCAAGTGCGATGCCCAGATTCCGCATATCCTCGTTGATGCCATGAATTACCACATGAACGCCGCTATCCATTGCGATCTGCTCCTCAGCGACGTATTCCGTCCGATGCCCTCTCACCAGCATACGATGGGTATTGACGCCGTAGGGCGTGCATGTCACAAGCGTTACCAGATCCTCGCCGGGTACCGGCCGTATCTGACTCAACTCATCCGGCTCCACAACCGTAATCTGGTCAATCTCATAGGCAAGCGTCGCATCCAGAACATGAATCAAAAACTTGTCTCCCAATTCCAGCTCATCTAGTCGAGTAAACAGCTCTGCTTGGGGCAGTCCTCGGTGTCCTGTGATTACCGCATGACCACCTTTGGAGCCGATGGGAAGAAAGGTCTGCTCAATGTGGCCGGCCCCCCTTTCCAGCACCTCTTCGTCAGAGCCGTGAAAAATGGGGAGGTTGACGGAAATTTTGGGGATCTCTATATATCCCATCGTGCCGTCGTTACTGACGTTCAGCACATCCAGATAATTTCCCGGTAAAGCATATCCACTTCCGGGTACAAAGGGGTCATGAACGGGGTCTCCGGCCAAATTCTCGTTATACTGAACTGCCTTGGCCCATTCCTCTTCCATTTGTGTCGTATCAATCTCGTTGACGTTATCTATATAATTCTGGATAACGGTCATTTGGTGCCGTTCCGCCAGGTAATTACTGAGGGTCGGGTAGAAGAACACGCCTGCCCCGCCCAAGAGCAGCAAAATGGCAGACAGAAGGATCGGCCATACTCTGGGCGGCTTTCCCTCCTGCTTTTGTGTTTGGTCTGTCTTGCTTCTCATAACAACTCCAATACGATTTCCGGGCGGGGCAAAATGCCCCGCCCGGTCTATTCGGTTTACACTCGCTTTCAGTGCCGCGTATCAGCCCCGACGTCTGCGCGCAATCGTAACGACAACCAGAGCGATACCCGCACCCATGAGGAGGATGCCGATCATAGTAAAGACCACAGTACCAAGACCTCCGGTCTGAGGCAGCCTGAAGCCCGTGGTGTTGGTGATCGTCTTGGAGACAATACCGGTACCCTCATCTGTGGTACCCACACCATTGGCATTCTACCGTGTTGTTTGTCGGCAGCAGATAGCCTCCGGGTGCCTTTGTCTCTGTCAGGGTGTAGGTCCCCTCGTCCAGGCCCTTGACATTGATCTTGCCGTCGCTGCCTGTCGTCAGTGTCGTGCTGCCATTGACGTCCTTATAGTAGACCTTGGTATTCGCATCCTGGCTGAACTGGATCGCCGTCGTACCGTCGCTGATGCTGAATTCGGCTCCCGCCAGCGGTTTTTTAGTCTTCTCATCTACCTTCACGACTTCAATGCCATAGGTATAGACCGTCGTCTCATCGTCCTTTGTCTTCCAACTATCCGCCTGGTAAGGATTGTTGTTGTAATCCAGATAGGCGGTGTTCTGGTTTCCGTCTGCACCTGTCACAGCATCCTTGTTCAGAACAGCGCTGTAGGTGACCTTGATGGACTCATAGGACTTGATCTTGTCATAGTCAAAACTCAGAGCAAAGGTCACATTTCTCTCATCGCCGGTGCCGGTGGGTCTGGTTGTGGACTGAGTAAATGCTGTGCCCTTGGCCAGCGGAGTCTCTGTGCTTCCATTTACGCCGTACACCTTCAGAGAGTCGGCGTCAAAGGTCAGGCCGTCGCTGACCTTATCGCTGATCCAATACTGTTTTGTGATGGCCTTTGCGGGATACGTAGGAATAGCAGAGTTCAGCTCAAACTTGACGGTATCGCCAATGTTTGCGTTTTCCGTCTCGTCGGTATAGCCGCTGTCAACGATCTGCCCAATCGTCGGTATATTTGGGAACCAAATTGGCCGCTGCGGGCCGATAAACTCTCATACCGCCTTCCACCAGGATCAGATAGTTGCCCATACCGAGTCCGCTCAGGGTGGCCTTGCCGCTGTTGTCGGTCGTCGTCGTGGCCGGATTCAGAGTGACCGTTCCGCCACGAATTGCCTTTGCCAGCGCATCGTAGAATGCGGCAACTTCGGCATCTGAGATTGCCGGATCATTATCCGGAGAGAACGGTTTCTTTACCGAGTTATCTGTGTCAGAACCAATATAAGTAGGATAATTGGTTCTGACCCAGCTGGCCACTGCGCTATCCCAGGTGTATTCGGGCTCTGCAGGCTGTCCGTTGGTGTTTACGTTGGCCTTCATGAGGCCGTTTAGGGCGAATGCGTTGACGCTGAGCAGACTCACTGCCATGAGCAGCGTCAGGATCACAGAGATGATCCTCTGCGTTTTCGTTGTCGCTTTCATATTGATCCTCCTGTTTATGAATTTGTGGTCTTATTGTTACAGGTCAGCGGAGCTTGCGTCCGTTTCCGCCGCCTGTAAACGATGAAAAGTGTCGTGCCGCCGAACATCAGTACGAAGCCGAGCGTCAGGTACGTCTGCACGCCGTATGCACCGGTAAATGGAACAGCCATAGGTCTGATATTGGGGAGCTTATAAGAATCAATCGTTTTCTGCTGCTCCTTATCGTACCTTGACCAGTTTGCAATGGCCGGTTGCTCTGCCGAGGAGGCCGTAATGTCAACACCGTCCTCCGAAATCGTAACGGCCCAGTAGCCTGTAGGCAGCCGGCGTCCGCCGGGCGCCTTTGTCTCCTTCAGATAGTACGTTCCGTAGGGCAGCGCCGTCAGGAAGATCATACCCTCTGTGATCGGGTCGCTTGTGCTTGCATTGACCTCCAACACAGAAGTGGTGTTATCCTGTCCCTCCACACCGTCATAGGTCGGATGATACTTGCCGTCTCCAGAGCTGACAAAGGAAATCTCGTCCGTACAGGCCTTATCCCGGTACAGCGTGAACTCCGCTCCCGTCAGCGCCAGATCCATATCCTCGGCGGCCACCTTCTTGAACTCGAAGTTGCCCACCTTCTGACTGTTCTCCGCACGGAACACGGTGATGCCATCGGAGCCGACTGTCTTGGTCAGCGTCGTCGTGTAGTTCTTCAGCGCGGTTCCATTCAAAGTCGCAAACTCTTCAAAGTTGTAATCGACCTTGCCGCCTGCGCCCTCTGCCTGAAGCACAATGTCAGAGACTCTCCAGGTGTAGGTGGGCGGCTCACTGCTCTCAGCGGTCAGGTTTGCGGATTTGACGGCGACTTCCATGACGTCGCCATCCGGTCCGGTGGCCGTGACATCGTTCGCTTCCTGCGTCATCGTGAACTTGCCGCTATAAACCGTGAGCCCACCAATCTTGCCGGTCAGCGGGAATGTGACCTTGGTTTCTTCGTCAACACGGGAGACCATGTTGACCCAGTTCTTCTCAATGGCTGCGTCGATGTAATAAAGACCCAGATTCCAGTTGGGGCTGATATAGTGTCCGGTGGTGATCTTCTCGGGGCCAGGCAGCTCCACTACTTTGTACAGCTTTGCGCTGTTCAGCGATGCCAGACTGTTCTCAGCATCAGCCTCCTGATAGACAGGTACAGATTTGTTGCCGCTGGGGAGCTTAAACACGGACTCATCCCGTTTCGTCACGCTCAGCATGTCAAAGTCGATGGGATGCTTTTCGTCCGCAGTGGCGTAGTTCTTGTCCTCGTCGTTAAACACGACAATATACTTGCCGGGCGCCAGATTGCTGAACTCGTACTGTCCCTTCTCGTTGGTCTCTGTACTGGGAACCTCATTTCCAAGAATGTCCTTGGCTATTTCGCCAATCTCGCCGTTTTCATTCACCTTATACAGTGTGACGTTGATTCCCTTGAGCATCTTGTCGCCGGAGGCTTTAGTGATTTTTCCGTCCTGATCCTGATCCATCCAGACAGAACCGGTGATGGTACGATCCACAACCTGCACATTCACCTTGTTGGAGATAACGGGATCCGACATACTCTTGTAGAAAAAGTCATTCCAATAAACATCGCTGCCGGTTTGGAACTTGTCGTTTTCATCGGCGATCAGCCTTTTCCGCAGGTCTGTCTCGGACTCTTTTCCTGTCTCCACCGGCGTCATATTCAGCTCCAGATGGACGGTGGTATTTCCGGCTATCTGCGGGAAGTTGCCATAGAGTGCAACGCTGGCCGAATCTGTCGCCAACACCTGCATCTCACTCGTGAGGGTATAGGTGATGGTTCTCTCGCCCTCGTTTACAACGCCTACCAGCTTTGTGCCCTCCTTCGCTGCGCTCAAGAGCAGCGCCTTCTGCTCCGGAACCAGATTGTTCTCGTTGGCAACTATCTGACCACCGAGATAATACAGTCCCCCATCTTCCACAATACTCTGGAAGGTACTCACCGCATTTCCGGGCTCCTCAGCCTTCACGGAAAGGACAATCGAGCTGATCCGATAGCCGCCATGGAACTCCGTCCCACGACCGTCGCCGTTGTAAGGCATGACATCCAAAATTTCGATCTTCCTTGTTTCACGAGAACCGTTTGCATAGGTGAGCTCAAAGACGAACTCATCACCCACCTCACGGAGGATCTTGCGGACAGATTTAAAAATACCGTCTTCGTTTTCCTTCTTCACCTTAATGGTGACAGAATCGGTCTTCGTGTTGGCAGCCACCGGATTTTCCTCGGAATAACCGGTGCGGATGGAGACCTGTGTGGTCAGGGACTGTCCGTCCTTCACGTCGTTTTGCGGATCGACGGCATCACCGATGCTTGCGCTGTAGGTGATATCCGGCAGAGTCTTGGAGACATCCGAAATCTTCGTGGTAAAGATCAGCGTCGTCGTTCCGTCTGGGTTTTCCTTTACCTCGATGTTCCAGTTCAGCTCGCCCTCTTCGTACTTGTCTCCGGGTCTCTCGGGATCCTGGCTGTAGTCAAATGCGACGCTGCCGTCCCGGTAGTTGAGTCCCTTGGGAAGCGTGAGGGTGATGGTGACATCGGTGGTCTGGCTGCCATTTATGACAAGATCGTGGTATTTGGTTGCGCTGGAGGGGCCCACATTGGGGTCGATGCGGAAATTGGCAATGCGTTCACCCTTGCTCACGTTGTAGGTGTCCTGCACCCGATTGGAGCCCCTTTGGATATCCGTGTTGCGAATGCTAATACTGGAATCCAGGGTGTAGAACAAAATTGAGTTGCCGGCTCGCCAGCCATTGTGAGTGCCGGGTACCTGAGAGCCGTCCTTGTACTCGGTCTTTTTATACCCGGAATAATCCTCGTTGTCAGCTGCGATCTGATTCGCCTGATAGCCAACCAATGTCACATCTGTCGCATGGTTGTGGGTATGAAGCACCGTGCCTGTGGGATAGGCCTTGCCAATGGCATTGCCGGATTTGATATCCGCCCACTCAAAATCATACAGGATATCTGACAGCGTGCCGTCCGCCCGTGCTGCCTTATAGTCTGGCCGATAGGTGTGCCAGATCCGGGCCTCGTTGGTGGTGGCGTAGGTTCTGCCGGTATAGCTGAAGTCGTCCGTGGACTGCATCCGACTGCTGACAGTAATGCTCCGTTTGTCACGGATGCAGCAGTTACGGAACTCATAGAGGATACCGACACAGGTTCCCTTCTTGCCTTGTGCGGCAAAGTAGTTTTCGAGCTCCTCCATCGTGGTGAAGTAGAGCAGGTTCTCTTCGCTGTACTTGTCCATATCGGCCGAGCCGCCGTCATCCGTGTGATTGCCCAGATCCACCTTTTTCCAGTTGGTCCCGTCAGGCTTGGCTGCGTAGAGGATCGTCAGGTTATAGCCCAGCGTTGCAGGGGTGTTGCTGGTATCCCAGGTGGGTTTGGACTCCGTCGTACTGATGATAAACGCACCGTTGCCAATATTACAGGTACTGCCGGTGTTGTTAAACCGCTTGTTGACCACAGCACTGGTGCCGATCGGTTTGAACACATCGCCGTCAAACCGTTGGAGCAGGTTCATCGCCGTCAGGTAGTTGAACTCCTCCTTGTTGTCCGTCTGCGCATTGAACAACTCGTCCGGAATATACTGATTCGGATAATGATCCGGATCATCCGTGCGGTAATGCGCGCTGTAATAGTTCAGTGCGCCGTTGATGTACACCTCCGTTCCCAGCGGTGTGGAGGAACTGCCGTCCGCACCATTGTGAGCAGAGAGCCGCGCTCCGATTCCGTTTCCGCTGACGCCGGAATAGGAGTTGGTCACCTCGATCTTGTCCCCTCCTCCAGGGCCTCCGTGGAAGATGTACAGACCGGTCTGGTCGTTCAGATAGTTGTCGGCATACCGCATCTCGTTGACTGCGTGGTCATCAACATCATTCTCGCCGTAGTAGTTGGCCAGCGTGTCTTTGCCGATTTCCGTGGAAACGGGCGTCTGGTCAGAAAGTGTCTTGATCTGAAGGTCAGACACCGCAGCCTCCATGTTGACAGCGACGAATCCATTCACATTGTCCCCCAGTTCATCGGGATCGAACGGGAAGATCACCTGCAGATACCCTGCGGTAAATGCCTTCACATTTTTGGCACTCAGAGTAGAGTCGTTCTGATCGGCAGAATTCTGAGTGGGATTCGTAGAGTTGTCAAAGGCATAGTCGTTGACCGTGAAGTGGAGCACCGTTTCCCGATCGTCCGCTGTCGGCTGAGTGCCTGTCATGCTCCAGCCGCCGCCGCTGTAGCATGCATTTGCCTCGCCGCCGGAGTTAAGGGGCGCTGCGTCGTAGGCGAACTGGGTATTGGTGTCAAAGTCGTCCACATCATTCCAGTTCATGTTGACGCTGTAGGTGGTGCCGCCAAGAGCCATGCCATAGTCTGTCTTGGAGTTCTCCTTATATGCCCAGACATAGGGGGCGGCCTTGCCGTCGCTGCCAAGGATCGGTTCTCCATCCAGATACAACGCTCCGTTGAGCCGCATATCAAATTCCAGCGGACTCTTAGGCAGCTCAAGACCCCTGAGCCCTTTCTCCGCGGTGGTGTTATACAGCTCGACTGTCAGGCCGTAGCCCATGAGCGTTCCATATACGATGTTTCTGGACGTATCCTTCGCATCCTGTTCAGACGCCTCCAATCCGGTGTCCAGATCGAAGTAGCCTGTATGAGACAGCATGGAGTTCTTAGCCAGCGCCACGTTGTACTTACCCGCTGCCGAAACCGTCAGCGTCTTGGCGGGGGCGACCACCGGATTGGCTGTGTTCTCCTCGTTGCCGCTGATCCACTGCTTAAAGGTGGGCTGAATGGTGGTACCGTTCTCCGCCCACTTGACTCTGACCTTCAACTCGTGCACCACCGTGCCGGCTGCCTTCATGGTCTTCTCCCAGTAGCCACGGAGGATCTGAACCGTCTTGCCGTCCCGCTGCTCCTCAAAGACGGTATAGGCCGCCAGTCTGGAGGTGGAGGCATCAAATTCCGCCTCGTCATAGCCGCAGGGCAGCTCAGCCTCCACATAGAGATGAGTCTTGTACCCTTCTTCCGGGATGTGCATATCAGGGTCCACGGGACTGATGGTGGTTGCCAGCTTGTACGTCACGCTGTCGTTGCTGCGGACAATGGCGTTTTTCTCACCGGAGTCGTCGCCCGGCTCCCACTCCACTGCCTGCGTCTGCTCATAGCGCTTGCCGTTGTACTCAATGTAGTACAGCGTCTCGCCGTTGTAGACGTAGGTCTCAGTGGATTCGCTGGCGCCGTTGCCGAGCATATCCTCGGCAGTCTTTTCCTTGGATGCGGAATTGTCGAACACAGCTGTGCCATCGGACATGCCGTCCTTGCCATAATCATCCCGGATATAAACGGTGGCCACCTGAAAATCGCTGCTGATGGTCTCCGTCTTTTTCGCGTCTGCGTAGTAGTCCGCCGTCAGCTCCAGATTGTTGGAGTTGTTGATCATACCGGTAATGTACTGACCCTCTCCAATATAGTCCGAGCTGCGGGTTTCTCCCTCGTAGTTGTCGTCCTTCCAGACGTTGTACTCCGAGTTCCCCATCATGGGTGCCGCCACCAGAATGGCCGTGGGTCCATTGCCGCTGTTGTAGGTTCCGGTTCCCTCATATTTGGAGTAGAAGTCGTTTCCGGCGTCGGTTAGGAGCGAACGGTTGTCATATAGTCCGCCCTGCAGCAGCCGGAAGGTGCCCTTGGTGCCGGGATTCTGAGCCACGCCGCCGCCTGCGTAGCTGGCGGTGTTGTCAGTGATCAAGCCGCCCATCATGGTGATGGTGCCTGCGCCCGTCTGGTAGATACCGCCGCCACGGACGGCGCTGTTGCCGGTGATGAGCGTTCCATCGCCGATGCTCATGCTGCCGCCGTTCTGATAAATGCCGCCGCCGGAGGACTCTGTAACAGTGGTCGTCCGTGCGTTGGTGGTCTTGTTGCCCTCGATCACCGCATTGGTGATCCGCACGGTGCCGCCAACCTGACCGACGCCGCCGCCGCCGTAAGAGACGCTGTTGTCTTTGATCTCCACCGGATTATCCGCCGTTCCGGCGATGTTCATGGTGCCGGAGGCGTTGTAGACGGTGCCGATGCCGCCGGAATTGCCGGAACGAGTCAGCGTATTGTCGCTGATGGTGCCTCCGTAGATATTCACCTTGCCGCCGTTGTTGTAAACAATGCCGGTTCGTCCGGTGTTTTCAGTGATCTCTCCGCCGTTCATGGTGAAGGTGGAGGAACCGGACTTGACGTACACCGCTGCGCCGCTGACGGCGTCGTTATCCTTGATGGTTCCGCGATTCATGACGAAGGTGCCGTTTTCCACCAGAACTGCGGCGCCGTTGTTGACCGCAGTGCAGTTGGCAATCTGGCCGCTCTCCAGCGTCACGGTGCCGCCGGGCTTGACCTGGATGCCGCCGCCCTCGCTGGCCGCATGGCCGGTGATGGTGCCGGTGCCCTCCCCTGCGGGATAGTCGGTGTCATTGGCGGTCACGTCCTCCGGCTCGTCCACGATGGTCAGATCACCGTAGCAGGTGATGGCCGCGGGCAGACCCAGCAGCGTGTAACCGTTCAGGTTCAGCTTTGCCTTGACGCCGGAGGGGACGTTCACGTTCTCATGGACATCCTTGACAATGCGGATCTCCGCGTCACTAAGGTCGTTTTCCATGATGTAAGCAATGGCGTCCTGTACAGTGGCAAATTTCTCGTCTCCGATGACCGCCACCACGTCGTCCTTGTTCACGTAGTCCAGCGTCAGTGCGTACCGCCGCACCATCTTGCCCTGAATGTCCGTCTCGATGACGTTGCCGTTATCCTCGTCCAGCCAGCCGAGGCCTTCCTTGTCGCCGTCAAAGTCCATCTTGCTGGCGGCGATCAGCTCGACCTCGCTGCGGTAACCGCTCCGATAGCACGCATAGACATCCTGACCCAGTTTTGCGCTGTTGTCGTAGATGCCGCCGCTCTTGAGCTGGAACTTGGTGCCGTGCCACGCCCAGACGCCGCCGCCGTTGCGGGCCGCCGTGTTGCCAGTGACGGTGGCGCCATCCACGATCACGTTCTGTACGCCGTTTCCGTTGTTGTCGCCGGCGACAAGGATACCGCCGCCGTCCTGGGCCGACTTGTTGCCAGAGATGGTGCCGCCGGTGATGGAACCTGCGGCGTTGGTAGCACCGAAATAAATTCCGCCGCCGCCATATTTGGCGTCCCAGTTTGCAGCCGTTCCCGTGGTCTCGTTTCCGGTGATCTCGCCGCCGGTCATAATCATCACAGCGTCACTATCCACACAAACGCCGCCGCCGCTGGTGGCCGCCGTGTTGCCGGAGATCTTTGCGCCGTCCTCCATGTTCAGCTTACCGCCGGTACGGACGAGAATGCCGCCGCCGGAGCTGGTGCGGGCGGTGTTGCCGCTGACCTCTGCGCCCTCATGGAGAGTCACCGTGGAATTGGTACCATATGTGCAAATACCGCCGCCTGCGCCGGAAGTGCTGTTTCCGGAGACCTTTGCCCCGGCGTTCAGCTCCAGCTTCGCTCCGCCCTTGACATAGATACCGCCTGCGCTGCCGCTTCGGTTGTTGTTATCGGTGACCTCTGCGTTGGTGATCTCAAGGGTAGTCTTGCTGCCGGTCACTGCAATGCCGCCGCCGCCACTGTCCCAGTTAGCGCCGTTTGAGGTGTTTCCCGTGACCTTTGTGCCGTTTTTCAAGGTGACGTGGGCGCTGTTCGTACCGTCCTCAATGTAGACACCGCCGCCGTTGGTTCCACCCGCCGTGTTGTTTTCCACGGTGACGCCGCTGAGGGTGATCACTGCAGTGGAATCTCCGCTCTCTGCCACCACATAGAGTCCGCCGCCGCTACCGCTGGTCGTCTTGTTGCCGCTGATCTCCGTGTCGGTGATGTTGACCCGTCTGGTGTAAGCGGTTCTGCCCACCTCAAGGCCGCCGCCGTTACCGTAGGCAGTGTTGTCAGTGATCTTGCAGTCCACAATGTCCGCACTGCCGGAGACGTACATGCCGCCTGCTCTGGTGCTTACAGAACTGTTCTCGGTGATCGTGACATTTTCGACGTGAATGGAAGGATTGTCAAATGCTCCGCTGATCATGACGCCGCCGCCGACGTTGCCATTGCCGGTACAGGTGTTGCGTTGGATGATGGTGTCCGCATTCGGGCTGCCCAGTGTAACCTGCGGCGTTTGGTTAATATAGATGCCGCCGCCGCTGCCCAACTTGGCAGTGTTGTCCTCCACGGTGACACCGAAGATATCCACCACGTTTTTGTTTGTGGCGGCGGTACCGGTGATGTAGATGCCGCCGCCCGCATTTGCGGTGTTGCCGCTGATGGTGCCATCGGTGATGGCGGTGGTGTTTTCGAGGTTGTTACCGGAGTTGATGCCGATTGCGCCGCCGGTGATGGCGGTGTTATTCCGAATCTCGCCGCCGGACATATTGAAGTGGAAGGGTTTGTTATAGGTGGCATTGTCGATAGACACCGCACCATAAGCGGTAGCAGAGCAGTTCTCGATCACGCCGCCCCTGATATTGACGGTACTGCACAAGGCACGAATACCTGCGCCGCTGGTGTACGCAGTCGTCAGGGTATAGCCGGAGATGGTTCCGCTCTCCAGGGTAATGGTAGCGGAATCCCGAGCAAGAATGCCCCGTCCGTTCGTGAGACCCTCAGCCGGTTTCAGGGTGCCGGTGCCCCCCTCTTTGCCGTCCTCCGCAGGCTCGTCTTTCAGGGTCAGCTTGCCGCTGTCCACAGTGAAACCGTTGGTGGCGGTGGTGGAGATGGTATAGCCGTTAAAGTTGACGATGACGTCCTGATCGGCGGAGACGGTCATGAACTCCTCGATGTCTTTCAGGAGGAAAATCTCGTCCCCTGCCTCGGCGGCGTCGATAGCCGCCTGGAGGGTGAGGTAGGGCACATCGCCGATGCGGGCCACATGGTCACGGTGACCGTTGGTGGCGGTGAGGTAGTATGCGGTGGTGCAGTCGCTGGCAAGCTGGTCGGTCTCGTAATACTCCTCGTTGGTGTTGTCGTTCAGCCAGCAGGTGACGCCGTCCACTTTCATGTCCGCCGCCGGGATCAGGGGAGTGTCCTCTTTTCTGATCTCCCGGAGGACAACGTCGTTGCCCCTCTGAGCGCCCTTGGCGGTATTTCCGTAGATCTGTCCGCCGGTGATGGAGCCGTATTGCGTCACAACAACACCGCCGCCAAAGCCGCCGGCCTGATTCCCGGTCACAAGTCCGCCAGTGATGTTGACGTGGGTACCATTACCAGTGCCGCCATAGATACCGCCGCCGTTATTGGTGGTAGTATTGTCCGTGACCTCGCCGCCCTCCATATTGAGGGTTGCGCCAGAGTTCATGAAGATACCGCCGCCACCGCTGTTGGCAGTGTTCCCGGTGATCTTGGCATCCTTCAAATTGACAGTGGTGGTCACCCCATAGACGCCGCCGCCATAGGTGGCAGTATTGCCGCTGATTTCGCCGCCCTCAATCTGGACGAGTTTGGCATTGTCACTGGAAATACCGCCGCCGTAGGCGCCGCCGTTATTGTTGGTGATCTTGCCGCCGTAGACGTACAGCTCTGCATTTGCGCCACATACGGCAATTCCGCCGCCGCCGTTAGAACCGGAGGTATTTCCCGTGATCTCGCCGTCATAGATGTGCGCCTTGGAGTTGGTACCGACGTAGATGCCGCCGCCACGGTTGGTGCCGGTGGTCGTGTTTCCGCTGATCTCGCCGCCATTCATGGTCAGCACAGCGCCGTTGTTTACGTAAATGCCAGCTCCGGAGACACTTCCGCTGTTGCCGGAAATGGTGCCGCCGTTCATGTTGACGGAGTCGTTGGCATTATCAGCATAGACGCCGCCCACGTTGCCGCTGATCTCGCCGTCATTCATGGTGAAGGTGGCGGTGGCGCCGGTGGTGACGAGTTCGGTGACCTGATCTTTGTACCACACGGAAACGCCGCGTCCGTTTCGGTTCAGCCGTACCTTGCCGCCGTCCATGGTGAAGTCGCCGAAGGGACCCACGTAGACGCCAGCGCCGTAGGTAGCGCTGTTGTTGTAGATGCTGCCGTTTTTCAGGGTCACCTTGCCCTCGGTGTAGATGCCGCCGCCGGCTGTGGCGGCTGTTGTGCCGATTGTGACGGGGTTGCCCTTGCCGCCGGTGATCCTGCCGTTTCCGCTGTCGCTCGTGTCGTCAATGGTGAGGCCAGCGCCCTTTTTCACGGTGAATACGCTGGCTCCGTTGCCCTTGACGGTGTGGCCGTCCAGATTGAGGGTGGCGGTGACGTTCTCCGCCACGGTGACGGTCTCCTTGGTGTCCTTGAGCAGGAGAATGTTGGTGCCGGAGGCCGTGCCGTCTGCGATGGCGGTAAAAGCAGCCTGGAGGGTTGGGTAGGGAGTGTCGCCGATCTGGGCAACTTCGTCCAGATCTTCATAGATGTAGGTGTAGTACCCGTTTGTCGTCCGGGGCACACTGATCTGCTCGGTCAGGTTCTTGGAGTTCAGTTCGTCGTACCATGCGGGATTTGAGCCGTCATACTCCATCGTTGCCGCCGCCGCAATCTCGGTGGTCGTGGTCTGAACGGCAACGTCCATACCGTAGCGTTCTGCGGTATTGTCACTCACCTTGCCGCCGGTGACGTTGAGCGCCATGACCGTGTTGCCGCTGGTCAGGCCTGCGACGCCGCCGCCATAGCCTCCCGCTTTGTTTCCGGTGATCTCGCCGCCCTTGATGGTCAGGGTATCACGGTTGCCGGCGAAGTTGATGCCGCCGCCGTTGCCACCCGCCGTATTTTTGGTGATGGAGCCGCCGGAGACGGTGAAGGTCACATCACTATTGCTGCTAAATCCAGTGGAAACGCCGCCGCCGTTTGTTTTGGCGGTATTGTCGCTGATGGTGCCGCCGGTCATGGCGAAGCCGGATGCGCTGACGCCGCCGCCGGAGGTTCCGGCGGAGTTGCCCGAAACGGTGCCGCCGGTCATGGTGATCCATTGGGCGTTATTGCCTACGCGCACACCGCCACCTGCGCCGTCGGCTACGTTATTGGCGATGGTACCGCCAGCCATCGTGATACTATAATCGGAGTAAATGCCGCCGCCTGCGCCGTGGGCAATGTTGTCCTTGATCTCCACGTCGCCGCTGATGGTGGTGTTGGCGTTCGCACGCAGACCGCCGCCGTTGGTGCCAGCCGTGTTATCAGAGATCTCACCGCCGGAAATTTTGTTGGTGATATTGCCGCCGGCAAGGTCCAAACCGCCGCCGTATGTGCCAGCGGTGTTGCCGCTGATCTTGCCGCCGGTGATTGTCGTGTTATTTGCTGTCACAATACCGCCACCGGAGGTGCCAGCCTTGTTATTGATGATCTGGGCATTTTCAGCGATCAAAGTGGAACCCGACCTTATGCCTCCGCCAGCGGCAGTAGCCTCATTTTGGGAGATGATCACGTTACCCTTGAGGTTCGTTCTTGCATTAGTCTCACCATAAGCGCCGCCGCCGTTGGTCGCCTTGTTCCCGGAAATCTCGCCGCCGGATAACTCCGCCGTGGAGTAACTATCATGAAAGATACCGCCGCCGTTGCCGCTTGCCGTATTGTCGGTGATCTTGCCGCCGGTCATGGTAATGCTCGACACACGATTGGTGCCGTTTAAAACCCCAAGATACACGCCGCCGCCGTTGCCGCCGGAGCTTCCGTTCTTTCGGACACTGTTACCAGTGATCTCGCCGCCGGACATTTCAATCACACAGTTTACTTCAGTATAAATTCCGCCGCCACTGATGGCATTCTTATTATTGGAAATTTTGCCGTCGGTAATGGTGATTTGAGCGCCTGCAGAGACGTACACGCCGGCGCCGTAGGCAGAATCGGACGTCTCGGAGACCTCGTTTCCGTCAATGACACCGCCGGAGAGGTTGAGATAACTGCGGTTGGCGTCATATCCGCTGTTGAGAAAAATGCCGCCGCCCCGCAGCTCGGTATAGTTCCGAGAGATCTCTCCGCCGGAGATGGTCAGTGTATTATTCTGATCCGCATAGATACCGCCGCCGTAGACAGACGCCTGGTTCCCGGAGATCTCGCCGCCGGTGATGGTGGTGGTGCTGCCGGTATACAGGTAGACGCCGCCGCCACGGGGCGCGCTGTTGCCCTTGATGTTGGCCTTGAGGTTCAGCGTGCCCTGCTTTGCCAGATACACGCCGCCGCCGTAAGTATCGGCAGTGTTGTTCTTGATGGTGACGCCGCCG